>JAHELT010000028.1:0-27534 GCA_024644045.1 Chromatiales bacterium
GCAGGTGGATGCCGCGGCGAACGTGGTCGGCCGCTACGAAGGCAGGGCGCCCGGCCTGCCAGCGCTCCTGATCGGCTCGCACCTAGACACGGTACGTGATGCGGGCAAGTACGACGGTGCCCTCGGGGTGTTGACCGGAATCAGTGCCGTGGCCGCCCTGCACGAGGCTGGTGAGCGTTTGCCCTTCGCGGTGGAAGTCATCGGCTTTGGCGACGAGGAGGGGCTGCGCTACCGCTCGACGTTTCTCGGCAGCCGGGCGCTGACCGGATCGCTGGAGCTTGCGCTGCTCGACAGCGTGGACGAGGACGGTATCAGTCTGCGCGAAGCGTTCGACGGCTTCGACCTGGCGCCCGAGCGGTTGCGCGACGCCGTGCGCAGCCCGGACGACTTCGTGGGCTATGTCGAAGTGCACATCGAGCAGGGACCCGTGCTGGAGAGCGAAGACCTGCCGGTCGGCGTGGTCACCTCGATTGCCGGCGCTACGCGGCTCGATGTCCAGTTGCGGGGGGTTGCCGGGCACGCGGGGACTGTGCCGATGCGCCATCGACAGGACGCGCTGGCGGGCGCCGCGGAGCTGGTACAGTTCATCGAGACGCGCTGCACGAACGGTAACCTGGTGGGCACGGTCGGGCAACTCACCGTGCAGCCCGGTGCGGTGAACGTGATTCCGGGCGAGGTCGCGTTCACGGTCGACGTGCGCGCCCCGGACGATGCCAGCCGTCGCTCCGCCGTGGATGACATCGTGCGCCGGGTCGAGCACGTCGCGAAGCAGCGCGGACTGAGCGCGAGCGTGACCAGGACCCACGAGAACTCGAGCTGCCATTGCAGCAGCCGGTTGTCCGAGGATATCGGCCATGCGATACGCGAACTCGGCGTCACGCCCCGCCATCTGCCCAGCGGTGCGGGTCACGACGCGATGGCAATCGCGGAGATCACCGACGTGGGAATGCTGTTTGTGCGCTGCACCGGCGGCATCAGTCACAACCCCGATGAAGCGATGCTTCTGGAAGATGCCGATCTTGCGACGCGGGTGTTGCTGGCTTTTCTACGCCGTCGCGCGCGCACGCGAGGCGCCGAATGAGTGCACGCGATCTTCTCGAGCGGGGGCCACGCGTGGTGAATGTCGGCCTCGCCGGCTTCGCCCGCGACCTCGAACGCCAGGGCACGCCGGTGATAGCGGTTGACTGGACGCCGCCGCTGGGCAGCTCGGACACTCTGGCGCTGGTGGACCGCCTGCGCGCCGATGCCGGCGCTTGCGAACGTCTCGAACGTGCCAACCGGGAGGCACTGCGGCGCATGCTGGCCGGCGAGCCGGTGCTGGTGGACGTGGTGAGCGCTGGCGAAGTGATTGAAGGACTGGACGAGCGCGTGGTGCTGCATGCCGGCCCGCCGATAGAGTGGGCGCGCATGTGCGGACCGATGCGCGGCGCGGTTGCCGGCGCCATCGTGCTGGAAGGCTGGGCGCCCGACCTGGTCGCGGCGATGGTGCTCGCTGCGAGCGGCGAGATTTACTTTCATCCGAATCACCACTTCGACGCGGTCGGGCCGATGACCGGTATCACCACGCGCAGCATGCCGGTCATGGTCGTGGAAAACCGTGCGTTCTCCAACCGCGCGTACTGCACCTTGAACGAAGGGCTGGGCAAAGTCATGCGCTTCGGCGGCAACGACGCGGGCGTGCTGGATCGGTTGCGCTGGCTGGCCTCGACGCTGGCACCCATGCTGTCGGCAGCGCTGCGCGACCTTGGCGGGCTGGACCTCAAGGGCATCATCGCACGCGGTCTTTCCATGGGCGACGAGATGCACCAGCGCAACGTCGCCTGCACCAGCCTGCTGCTGCGCGAGCTGGCGCCGGCGCTCGCGCGGACCTGCGGCGATGCGGCACTGCTGGAGCAGGTGCTGGCATTCATCGGCGGCAACGACCAGTTCTTTCTGAACGCAGCCATGGTGATGGGCAAAGCCGTGATGGACCCGGTGGGCGGTATCGCGGACAGCTCAGTGATCACCGCCATGTCGCGTAACGGCACGCAGTTCGGCATCCGCTTGAGCGGCACCGGCGACACCTGGTTCGTGGCGCCCGTGGAAATGCCGCAGGGTCTGTATTTCCCCGGCTATACGCAAGCCGATGCAAATCCCGACATGGGCGATTCCACTATCGTCGAGACCCTTGGTCTGGGTGGTTTCGCCATGGCAGCAGCGCCTGCGGTTGTGGGTTTTGTCGGCGCCGGCGACGCCTCACAGGCCCGGCGCTACACCCAGCGCATGTACGAGATAACCGTCGGCGCCAATCCGGAGTGGCGCATCCCGGCGCTCAACTTCGCCGGTGTGCCCAGCGCCATCGACGCCCTGGCGGTGGTCGAGAAGGGCATAGTGCCGACCATCAACACCGGCATCGCGCATCGTGAACCCGGCGTGGGGCAAGTGGGTGCGGGTATCGTCAACGCACCGTTCGCGTGCTTCGAGCAGGGATTCCACGCCCTCGCGCGAGGGCTCGGCCTGTGACGCTGGTGGTCAACCGGCTGCGCCGCAAGTTCTATCTGGACTCGGTGGAGTTGATGCGCCTGTCGGCGCAACTCGCTGCAGACGAGCACATCGACGACGCGGTGCTGATGGTTGCCACCGAGAACAACAAACGCGTCATGGCCGATGCCGGATTACTCACCGATGAGGGCCGCAGCGGCAGCACCGCCGATCTGGTCATTGCGGTGCGCGCGGCCGACGAGCGGGCGGCGCAGGCGGCCCTTGCAGCCGTCGACCGCAGCCTCGACGAGGCGGCGCTCGGTGTCGAGGCGAGCGATCGGAATTCGGCCGGCTCGCTGGGTGCGGCCTTGCATACACTGCCGGATGCCAACCTCGCGCTGGTCTCGACGCCCGGCGAGTTTGCCGCACGCGAGGCGCATCGGGCGCTGGCGCGCGGGCTCAATGTCATGCTGTTCAGCGATAACGTCTCGCTGGACGATGAGATATCGCTCAAGCAGGCAGCCCGGCAGCAGGGCCTGCTGATGATGGGGCCGGACTGTGGCACGGCGTTGATTGGCGGCCGGCCGCTGGCGTTCTGCAACGCGGTGCCCCGTGGCGACGTCGGTGTGGTCGCCGCCTCGGGTACCGGACTCCAGGAAGTGATCAGCCTGCTGGCGCGCAACGGGTCCGGCGTCTCGCACGCGCTCGGCGCCGGCGGGCGGGACCTGCTCGATGCGGTGGGCGGCATGACCACGCAGAGCGCACTGTCGCTGCTGGCCGAGGATCCGCAGACGCAGCGCCTGCTGCTCGTTTCCAAGCCGCCGGAACGGCGCACCGCAGCGCGCATCTACGCCCATCTCGCCGGACTCGGCAAGCCGGCCGTGGTGTGCACGCTGGGCCTGGACACGGTGAGCCTCCCGCCGCCGCTCAAAGCGGCCCGAACCCTGCAACAGGCGGTCGAGGTTTGCCTCGGGATCGAGATGGCAACGACAGCCCCGCCACGCGCTTCGCTCGCCGGCAAACGTAACGCGATCCACGGCTGGTTCACGGGTGGCACATTGTGCAGCGAAGCCCTGTTGATCCTGCATGAGGCGGGCATCGCGGCAACGAGCAATGTTTCGCGGGGCGCGGGATTGCCCGCCACCGCGAAAAGTCCGCACCGGCTGATCGATCTGGGCGCCGATGAGTACACGCTCGGGCGGGCACACCCGATGATCGACCCGCAGGTGCGCAACGCGCGTTTGCGCGAGAGCCTGAACGATGCTTCGGTCGGCCTGATCCTGCTGGACGTGGTGCTCGGCTACGGTGCCCACGAAGACCCGGCCGGCGCGCTGGTGGAGGCGCTTGACACGGTCCCGGAACCCCAGCGGCCGCTGATTATCGCCTCGGTCTGCGGCACCGATGCAGACCCGCAGAACCGCAGCCTGCAGGTGGCACGGCTGGTGCAGCACGGCGTCGCGGTGGCGGGTACCAATACAGAAGCGGCGCGCTGGGCTGCGCAGATCGCGCGCGGCACCTGATACGGTAAACGAGGAAACGCGATGTACGAGCGCTACGACGAGATCAATCCCCCGCCGCGCCTGCTGATGGGCCCGGGCCCGGTGGATGCGGACCCGCGCGTGCTGCGCGCAATGTCCATGCCGCTGCTCGGTCAGTTCGACCCGCGGTTCACCGAGTACATGAACGAGGTGATGGCGCTCTACCGGCAGGTGTTTCAGACGCATAACCGCTGGACGTTTCTGATCGACGGCACCGCCCGGGCCGGCATCGAAGCCCTGCTGACGTCGGTGATCCTGCCCGGTGACAAGGTCCTGGTCCCGGTGCTGGGGCGTTTCGGGCAGCTGCTGTGCGAGATCGCGAGACGCTGCCGCGCCGACGTTGCCACGCTGGAAACCGAGTGGGGGACCGTGTTCGAGACGGCGCAGATCGAAGCGGCGATCAAACAGCACCGGCCGAAGCTCGTCGCTCTGGTGCAGGGCGATACGTCGACGACCATGGCGCAGCCGCTGGCGGAGATAGGCCCGCTCTGCCGCGCGCACGACGCGCTGTTGTACGTGGATGCCACCGCTTCGATCACCGGCATGGACCTGCAGACCGACCACTGGCAGCTCGATGCGGTGAGCGCGGGGCTGCAGAAATGCCTCTCCGGTCCGCCCGGCATTGCGCCGGTGACATTCAACGAGCGGGTCGAGCGGCTGGTCCGCGAGCGCAAGCATGTCGAGGAGGGTATTCGCGGTGCCCACCAGGACGATGCGCCGGGCGAGATCATCCAGTCGAATTACTTCGACCTCGCGATGCTCATGGACTACTGGAGCGAGCGTCGCCTGAATCACCATACCGAGGCAACCTCGATGCTGTACGCCGCGCACGAGTGCGCGCGCATCGTGGTCGCCGAAGGCTGGGAGCGCCGCTTCGCCCGGCATGCACTGGCCAGCCGCGCGCTGTGCGCCGGGCTAGGCGCGATGGGGTTGTCGCTGTTCGGCGATCAGGTACACAAGATGCCGAACGTAACCGGCGTGTACATTCCTGAGGGTGTGACCGGCGATGCGGTGCGCGCCGCCATGCTGAACAACTTCGGCATCGAGATCGGCACATCGTTCGGCCCGTTGCACGGGCGCATCTGGCGCATCGGCACCATGGGCTACGGCTGCAGCAAACGCAACGTGCTGAGCTGCCTGGCGGCGCTGGATGCCACTCTGCGCCAGCACGGCCACCAGGCCGCGTGGGGCGAGGGCGTGGATGCCGCGACTGAGGTCTACGCCGCCGAGGCGTGAGCATCAGTAGCCGCGCGCGGCGCCGTCGCTGCGCGGGTCGGCGGCACCCTCGATCAGGCCGCCGGGATGGTGGACCAGCGCGCCGGCATGCCCCATCACCTCGTCGAACGCCCCGAGGATTTCGACGTCGTGACCGGCGGCCTGCAAGGCCTCGATGACCTCGCGCGGGAGGCGGTTTTCGATCCTCAAATTGGTGGCGTTGCTGCCCCAGGTCTTGCCGAGCAACCAGCGCGGCGCGCTGACCGCTGTCTGCAGGTCCTGCCCGAACAGCACGTGGCGCGCAAACACCATGGCCTGCGTTTGCGGCTGGCCATCGCCGCCCATGGTGCCGTAGGGCATGACCCGCCCGTCCTGCAGCAGTGCCAGCGGGGGTTGAATGGTGTGCAACGGCCGGCGCCCGGGGCGCAGGCAGTTGTGGTGGGCCGGATCGAGGCTGAAGCTGCTGCCACGGTTCTGCCAGGTGATCCCGGTGTCGGGCAAGACCACGCCGGACCCGAACTCCCAGTAGATGCTCTGAATGAAGCTCACCGCGCGCCCGTGGCGGTCGATCGCCCCCAGCCACACGGTGTCGCCGCCCGGCGCGGCATCCGGCCACGGCTGCGCGCGTTCCCGATCTATGCCCGCCGCCAGCTCGTCGAGCCGGTCGGCCTCGAGAAAGCGCGCGGCCGGCTCGGCCATGTAGCGCGGGTCGGTCAGGTAGCGGTCGCGGATGCGAAAACTCTGTTTCGTCGCCTCGATCAGGCCGTGGCAGAAGGCGAAGCTTTCCGCCTCGCGCACGCCCAGGCGTGCGAAAACGCCCAGCAGCATCAAAGCTGCCAGACCCTGGGTCGGCGGCGGCATGTTGTAGAGGCGATGCCCGGCGACATCGAGCGTCAGTGGGGTCAGGCGCAAGGCCCGGCAAGCGGCGAGATCCCCGGCGTCGAGCGGCGAGCCGGCCGAAGCCAGCCCTGCGGCGATCTTACGCCCGAGTGCGCCACGGTAGAAATCGTCCAGTCCGTCCTGCGCCAGCGCTCGCAGCGTGCTCGCCAGCGCCGGCTGCCTGAGCAGCGCGCCGGGACGCGGCGGCTCGCCGCCCGCCAGGAATGCCTGTGCAAATCCGGGTTGATCGCACAGCTCCGCGAGCTTGGTCTGCGTGTTGGCCGCGAGTGTGTTGCTGACCGCGACACCGTGATCGGCGTAGAAGATCGCGTCTTCGAGCAGTCTCGGCAGTGCCAGCCGTCCTTGCCACGACGCCACGCTGTGATCGAGCGCGGCCTCCCAGCCGGCAACCGCTCCGGCCACGGTCAGCGCCGCCAGCGGACCGCGGGCGGGAACGCGGGACAGGTCCCGGGCGCGGTACAAAGCGACATCCGCGGCGGCCGCCGCCGCGCCGCAGGCATCGATGCCGAGGGGTTCGTGCCCCGGGGTGTGCACCAGCCAGAAGTTGTCGCCACCGAGGCTGTTCATATGCGGGTAGACCACGGCGATCGTGCTCGCCGCCGCGATCATGGCCTCGATCGCGTTCCCGCCGTCGTGCAAAACGCGCAGGCCGGCGTCGGCGGCAAGGTGGTGCGGAGCCACCACCATGCCGTTGTAGGCGGTCGTCGTATTCAGCATGTCTGTGTATGCACATATCGCTGTCCGAACGGGGGACGTTACTCGATAGCGCGAACCGCGGGCAAGCTGCCGGCCATTGCCTCAGGCGGCCTTGTGAAAGCCGCAGCAGCGCCCGGGCAGCCGCTCGACGAGGCGCTTCGCGTCCCCGCAGGTGAGATCCAGGCGCGCGGACCCGGTTGCCGCCAGTTTGCCGTATAACCAGCCGCCCGCCGCCAGCGCCGTGAGGACAAAGGCGGGGATGAGAATGAAGCCGTAGAAAGGCTGCAGCGGTGTCTGCGCCAGCCACACGACTGTCGCGGTTCCGGCGGGCAGGGTGGCGGCCAGTGCCAGACGGCGAAACCAGCGTTGCGAGCGAGTCATGGCGAATCTCCCTGTTGACGATGCAGGTGCAGCTTAGGGCGACGCGGACCGGCGCAGCAGTGGCGAATCTGACTCTATCAGGGCTAAAATCGCCAACGTGAACACCCCCGTCTCAGTTGCAGCCCTGGTGTTGCCCGGCGGCACGCTAGGCAGCCTGTTCGAGCTCGTGGATTTTTTTGCCGTGGCCAACACGCTGGCCGGCATGGGCGATGCGCTCGAGGGGCCGGTGTTCGACTGCCGCCTGGTCTCGGTGGACGGCAAACGGGTCGAGCATGCGATGGGCTTGAAACTCGACGTGCAGGGCGGGCTGGAGGTGGCCGCCGAGGCGGATCTGGTGTGTCTGCCCGCGCTCGACATCCGCGGCCTGGGCGACCTGCGCCGGCAGATCGAGGCCAACCGGACGCTGGTCGATCGGCTCGAGGCGCTGTACGCCAACGGTACGGCGATCGCCGCAGGGTGCACGGGCACGGTGCTGCTTGCGGAGGCGGGACTCCTGAACGGCCGGCGCGCCACGACCGCCTGGTGGCTGAAGGACATCTTCCAGCGCCGCTACCCCGCGGTGCGCCTGCGCATCGAGGACCTGGTGGTGCAGGAAGAGCGCCTGTTCACGGCCGGTGCCGCATCGGCCTACCTGAATCTCGCCCTGGTGCTGGCCGCGCATTTCGGTAACCCGTCGCTGGCGGCGCTGTGCAGCAAGACGCTGCTGATCGACCCCAACCGCAGCTCTCAGGCGCCCTATACGATGCTCGGGCCGATCAGCGAGCATGGCGACGAGCTGGTCGCGCGCATCCAGTTCTGGATGCAGACCAACCTGCAGAAGAACCTGGAGCTGGGCGGCCTGGCGGACCAGTTCGCGGTCAGCGAGCGGACCCTCATCCGGCGCTTCAAGCACGCCACCGGCGAAACGCCGATCGGTTACCTGCAGCAGCTTCGGGTGGAGGCCGCCAAGCGGCTGCTGGAAAGCACGGCGCTCAGCACCGAGGCGGTTACCGAGCGCGTCGGCTACGCCGATCTCAGCTCATTCCGACGGCTGTTCAAAAGGGTCACGCACCTTTCGCCGGGCGAGTACCGCATGCGGTTCGCGCAGGCGCCGACGCTGCAACAGGTCGCTCAGGAACTGCAGGACAACATCGAGCAGCCGGGCCTGTGACGGGCCCAGTCGGGACGCTTCGCTGCATACGCTTCCTTACCGGGCTGGTCGTCGTAGGGGTGTCGCAGGACCTCGAGCAGCTCGCTGATCCCGTCATCGTTACCGTTTTCCGCTTCGTCGATCGCCAGCTGCGCGAGGTAGTTGCGCAGCACGTAACGGGGATTCACAGTGTGCATTTTTTCGCGGCGGTCCGCCGGCGCCAGGCCGTCTTGCGCGCAGCGCTGCGCGTAGCCATGCAGCCACTTGACGGTGCGTGAGCGGGTGTCTTCCGACAGTGATTCCGGTGTGTAGTAGGCCGGCATCAGCGGATCGAGCAGCGCGTTGTCGTCCAGCGTTGCGGCCTCGGCCGGACGCACGTGCCATTCGCCCAGCCGGCGGAAAAAAATCGTCATGTCGGTTTCGGTGAGCTGAAGTATCTCCAGCAGCTCGTCGATCAGCGCCTCATCGCCATCGGACCGGTAGCTGTCGAACCCGAGTCTCCCGGCCATCATGTCTCGCCATTCCTGCAGGTAGGTTTCGGCATAGCCGGTGACCGCGGCCTGCAGCGGTTCCGCCTGTTCGATGAGCGGATAAATCGCATTGGCGAGCTGCACCAGGTTCCACTGCGCAATCCCGGGCTGGTTGGCGAAGCGGTAGCGCCGCCCCGCCGCATCCGTAGTGTTCGGCGTCCAGTCCGGGTCGTAGTCCTCGAGCCAGCCGTAGGGGCCGTAATCGATGGTCTGCCCGAGAATCGACATGTTGTCCGTGTTCATGACGCCATGCACGAAGCCGACGCGCGTCCAGTGCACGATCATGCGAGCCGTGGTCCGGCAGACCTCCTCGAACCAGGCGATGAAGGTGTCTCGCGACGGCTCGCCCAGGTGCGGGAAATCGGTGCGCAGGGTGTACTCGGCGAACCGCCGCAGCAGCGCGGTGTCACCGCGTGCGGCAAAAATCTCGAAATGACCGAAGCGGGTGAACGACTGTGCGACGCGGCAGACCACGGCGCCCGGCTCGGGCTTCGGGTGTCCGTCGTAGAACATGTCGCGGAGCACCTGTTCTCCGGTGCCGACCAGACTCAGGGCGCGCGTGGTCGGCACGCCCAGGTGATGCATCGCCTCGCTGCACAGAAACTCACGCACCGAGGAGCGCAGCACCGCCAGGCCGTCCGCAGTGCGGGAGTAGGGCGTGGGCCCGGCGCCCTTGAGCTGCAGGGTCCAGCGATCGCCGCGTTCGTTCACGACATCGCCGAGATTGATGGCGCGGCCGTCGCCGAGCTGTCCCGCCCAGTTGCCGAACTGATGGCCGCCATAGCAGGTAGCGTGCGGGTCCATCCCGCTCAGCACCCGGTTTCCCGCCAGGACTTCCGTGAAGGCGTGGTCTTCCCAGACCCGGGGGTGCAGATCGAGGAGTTCAGCGACTTCGCGCGAATAGGCAAGCAGCCGCGGTGCCGCGACCGGTGTCGGTTCCACGCGCGAGTAACACGCGCCGGTCACCTGGCGGCGGAAATTTCCGGGCGTCGGGTCGGCGGGCAGCTCGCGTGTGAAGCGATTGTCGAAGCGCAGGGCCGTTTGCGGCGCGTTCTCGGATGTGGTCTGCATAACACTGGTCGTCTGAAAGC
Organism: Chromatiales bacterium; assembly: GCA_024644045.1. Taxonomy (GTDB): domain Bacteria; phylum Pseudomonadota; class Gammaproteobacteria; order JAHELT01; family JAHELT01; genus JAHELT01. The sequence goes on from JAHELT010000028.1 coordinate 9,941, forward strand.
GGCGTCATTGTAAGCGATCCGCTACAGCGGATGGTCAGGACCTGAGAAATCAAAGCGTCAGGAGTCACGCAGCGAATCGCATTCGCGCCCGGCGAGTGCCGGTCGGAGGTACGCACTCAGGTTTGTGTGCACCGCGACAGGAAATCGAGCAGCAGGCGGTTGACGCGAGGTGCGTCCAGCAACGGCAACATGTGATGCTGCCCTTCCAGGACATGCAGCTCGGCATTCGGCATTGCAGCGGCCATCTTGTGAGACATCGCCGGCGTGGAGCCGCCGTCTTGCTCGCCCGTCATGATCAGGGCGGGACAGGAGATGGCACCGAGCTTTCCGGAAACGGCGGAATCGGACGTCACGAAAACGCCGTGCGCCTTGCGCTTGGCCGCGAAATTCCCATCGCGCATCCAGCCCTGAATTGCCTTGATGGTCTCGGCGTGCGTTGCATGATCCTGCTGCGTGAACCAGCGGGACGCACCTGAGGCCACGGCATTCTCGACCCCGCATGAAACGTTACGTTCGAAACGTGCGCGTACGGCGGCCGATTCTTCCGGCGTACGGTCGTGAACCGTGCTTAACAGGATGAGTCCGCTCAACCGGTCGTGGTGCCTCGCCGCGTACGCCTGCGCGACCAGTCCGCCCATTGAGAAACCGCCCAGCACGGGCCTGCCGGCGTCGGAGAAGCGCCGGACCACTTCGCTCACCTGGGCGACGAAATCGTCGAGAGCGCGTTCCCCAGGGGGATCGGGAGCATCGCCGTGCCCCAGCATGTCCATGCAGCACACCCGGTAATGCGGCGACAGCGCCTCGACCTGCCTGAACCACATGCGGTGGTCCATCAGTACGCCGTGCACGAGGATGACGGTCGGGCCGCGACCGCTGACCCGGACCGGCGTGCCGTGCTCTGTCAGGAGCACTTTTTGCGGAACCGTCATGAATCGGCCGATCGGCCGCGTGTTTTTGTGCGCGTGAGCGAAGCGAGCACCCGGATCGTCATACAATAACAACCGGTGGCGTGATCGGGCGCCAACGCCGGATCTTCCCGCCGCTACAGACCCGGCGTCGCAACGTATCCATTAGTCCTCCAAACAAACGCGGAGTACACCGCTGATGAACGAAGACGCGAAAACCTACCCTCACACCGACGCGCACCTGGCCAAGGGTGACTGGAATCCCGTTTGGGACCAGCTTCAGGCGATCGACCCCGGATTTCTGGAAGCGTACCTCGCGTTTCGCAGCGTGCCCCACCGGCAAGGCCCGCTGCCGGCGAAATTCAAGGAGCTGATTCTGGTCGCCATCAACGCCGCCACCACCCATCTGTACGGGCCCGGTGTGCGCCGGCATATACGCAACGCGCTCAAGGCCGGCGCCACCCGGGAGGAGATACTGGAAACCATTCAGCTGACGACCGTCATGGGCATACACGCCTGCAATCTCGCGATCCCCATCCTGATGGAAGAGACCGCGTCTGACGGCCAGTGAAAGGTTGTTCCGTTGGCCGGACGCGCAGCCGGTCAGACGGGTCGCTCCCCGGCGAACGTCGCACGGTGCATGACCCGGCGGAACCCCGCGTCACCTTTACGCGCGCGGAAGTCGTCGTCTATGGGGCTGTGCTGTGTGACCCGGTTGTCCCAGACGGCGACGGAGCCTGGCCGCCAACGGAAGCGGCAGGTGAACTCGGCACGCACCGCGTGACTGCACAGGTAGTGCAGCAGTGGATGGCTTTCCTCCACCGTCATGTCCTTGAAGTGACTGGTGTATACGCTATTCACGAACAGGGCCTTCCTGCCGGTCTCGGGGTGCGTTCTAACCACCGGGTGCACCGACTGCGTACGTGAGCCCGACGTGGCGCGCATGCCCTTGAAGTTCGCGTAGAAAGCCCCGACCTCGCCGGAGTCGTGTACGGCTTCCAGGCCCTCGAGCAGCCGCTTCATTCCGTCCGACAGGGTTTCGTACGCAAGGTACATGTTGGCGAACAAGGTATCGCCGCCGTAGTCCGGCACCTCGCGGGCCAGGAGTACCGCGCCCACTGACGGGTCTGGCTGGAACGTGACATCCGCGTGCCAGGTGCCGCCCCAGTTCCTGAACTCATCGGGCTGCTTCACGATCTCCAGGATCTGCGGGATGTTTTCCAGGCCCTGCACGAACGGGTGAGAATCCAGCTCGAAGAAGCGGGCTGCAAACGCGCGATGTTGCGCCGGCGTGATGGCCTGGTCCCGGAAGAAGATCACCAGATGCTCCAGAAAGGCCTGCCGAATGGCGGCGAAGGCTTCGTCCGACAGGGGTTGCGACAGGTCCACGCCAAGCACCTCCGCCCCCAGGGCCCCGGAAACCGGCCGCACCTGTACCCCGGCGTCCGCTGTCTCTGGTGAGGGGGCGGTCGGGATCTGCATTACCTGTCTCCTCTGTGCCGGTTGCCCGAGCGTCAGCCACCGCGGCTGTTTTCGTGATTGTGCCACGTAGCCGATCCGTTTAATACGCGACGGCCGTGCCCGAAGCGGGTAGCGATCTTGCCGGTTCTCAGAGCCGGCACGCCGCCCGCATAATTCGTTTTGTAAGCGATCGGTTGCTGTGTAACCATGGGATGGTGTGCTGACCTTTTCAGCGTCGCCGGGATCACGGTTCGGAGGCCGCAATATGACTGATGCTTTGACTGCGGAACAGCGCAACCTGCAGTCGCGTGCACGCGCGCTGGCGCAGTCGGTAATTGCCCCGCGCGCGGCTGCGGTCGATCGGGATGAGCAGTACCCCTGGGACAACGTGGCGGCCCTCAACGAAGCCGGTTTCATGGGCATGACCATGCCGCGCGAGTACGGCGGGCAGGGGGCGGGCTTTCTCGACGCGGTGCTGATCATCGACGAGCTGGCCAGGGCATGCGGTGTCACCGCGCGCATCGCCGTGGAAGCGAACATGGGCGCCATTGCCGCCATCATGCACTACGGCACCGAACAGCAGAAGCAGCACGCCGCGCAGCTGGTGCTGGCCGGCGACAAACCGGCAATCTGCATTACCGAGCCGGAGGCGGGCAGCGCCGCGTCGCAGATGACCACCCGCGCGGAGCAGCACGGCGACACGTATATCGTGAACGGCACAAAGCACTGGATCACCGGCGGCGGCGTGTCGCGCCTGCACCTGGTGTTCGCCCGGGTGTTCGACGAGCAGGGAGACGAGCAGGGCATAGGTGGATTCATCGCCGTGCGCGATGAGACGCCGGGGCTGGTGGTCGGCGCGCGCGAACCGACCATGGGACTGCGCGGCATTCCGGAAACCGAGATCGTGTTCGAGAACATGGAAATCGGCCGTGACCGTGTATTGCTCCCGCCCGGCGGGTTCCGACGCGGCTTTGCCGAGCTGATGAATGCGTACAACAGCCAGCGGGTCGGGGCTGCGACGGTCGCGCTGGGGCTGGCGGAGGGTGCGTATGCGCACGCACTTCAGTTTGCCCAGGAGCGCGAGCAGTTCGGCCGCCCGATCTGCGAGTTTCAGGGCCTGCAGTGGATGCTCGCTGACATGAGCACACAATTGACGGCGGCCCGGCAGCTCGTGTATACGGCGGCGCGCAGCGCCGGCCGCGACGGCAATCCGTTCCCGGATGCGCTGCTGGCCGCGCAGGCCAAGGTGTTCGCCTCGGAGATGGCGATCAAGGTGACGGTCGATGCGCTGCAGGTATTCGGTGCACGCGGCTACTCGCGCAAACTGCCGATGGAGCGGATCGCGCGCGACGCGCGGATGTTCACCATTGGCGGCGGCACGGCGCAGATCCTGCGTACGGTCATCGCCTCGCGGATCCTCGATCGGAAACTGCCGCAGACGCGCGACGGCTACGCTACGCGCACCGGGCAGCGGCGCGCAGCGCAGGGCACGGCAGAGCCGGCCGGCGTTGCCGACCGGCAGTAACGAGACACGACGGCCGGCATGCTCGAGGACGCTCGCGGACTGGCGTTAAGCACCGGGTCCACCGAAATCGCCGCGCTGTTCGACACCACCGTCGACCGCTACCTGGAGTACCGCCTCTCGACCATGGAGTCGCTCAAAGCGCTGCTGGCGATCGACGGCGAGTTCGTCATGGGGCGCTGTCTGCAGGGCTACCTCTACTGCCTGCTGGCCACTGACCGTATGAGCAAGCGTATTGCGGAGGCGCTGCGCAGTTGCGAGTCGCAGATGGCCGAGGTGACGCCACGCGAGCGGGAACACGTACAGGCACTGCGGGCCTGGTCGCGCGGCGATCTGGAAACCGCGCTGGCGCACTGGGAATCGATCATCGCGGCCGATCCGCACGACGTGCTTGCGCTGCGCCTCCTGCACTTGAACGCCTTCTGGATGGGTCGCGCCGCCCTGCTGCGTGATGCGGCGGCGCGCGTGATGCCCGCATGGGACGAGTCCGTGCCGGGCTACGCCTCGGTGCTCGGCATGTACGCGTTCGGGCTGGAGGAATGCGGCGACTATGAACGCGCGGAGCGTGTCGGCCGTCGCGCGGTGGCTCTCAACGGCAACGAGCTGTGGGCGATCCATGCCGTTGCGCACACGCTCGAGATGCAGGGGCGATTGCGCGACGGCGCTGCCTGGCTCGACTACCCGCAAGATGCTTGGCACGACCGCAATCCTTTCAAAGGCCACCTGTGGTGGCATCGCGCGCTGTTCGCCCTGGAGGCCGGTTGCTACGACGAAGTCATCGAGCTGTACGACCGCTGCGTGCGCCCGGAACCCTCGGAGTTCTACCTCGATATCCAGAATGCCACGTCGCTGCTCATGCGCCTGCAGCTCGCGGGGATCGACATCGGCTCGCGCTGGGAGGAGCTGGCCGCGTATGCCGAGGCGCACATCGACGATCATGTTCTGGCGTTCAACGAGATGCACAGCATGATGGCGCTGGCGGCGGTGGCGCCCGCATCCACGGAGAAACTGATCGCTTCGCTGCGCGAGTTCGCGGCTACGCCGAAAGACTACGCTGCTTCGGTGACGTTGAGCACCGTGATTCCGCTGTGCACCGCGATCAAGGCGTTCCACGAGGGTAATTATACGGCGGTTCTCGATCTGCTCAGGCCGTTACGCTACCGCCTCGATTGCGTGGGCGGTAGCCATGCGCAGCGCGATGTTTTCACGCTGCTGCTGATAGAGGCGGCGCTGCGCGCCGGCGAGCGCACGCTCGCGCTTACGCTGCTTCGCGAAAGGATCACGAACCGGCCGAACTCCGTCACCACCTGGACCCGGTATGCGGCGGCGCTGGAGTCCACCGGCGATACGGGCGGTGCGGCCGGCGCTCGGGCGCAGGCCCGCGCTGTGACGGCGGCCTATCGGCGGTAAGCCGGCGGACCGTCAGCCGGGCACAATTCGCGAGTGCGGTGGAGAGCGTCATGTCCGACGAACTGTGTTACCTGTCCGCGATTGAGGCGCTGCAGATGTTCCGGCGTCGCAGGCTGTCGCCCGTCGAGGTTCTCCAAGCACAGATCGAACGCGCGGAGAGAGTAGAAAAAAAGCTCAACGCCTTCACCGATACGTATTACGAGGCGGCCCTCGACAAGGCGCGCCGTGCAGAAGCGAAGTACGCGAAACGCGCGGCGCGGCCACGCGCGCTGGAAGGCCTGAGTGTGGCAATCAAGGACGAGGGCTGTATAAAAGGTCAACGCACCACCAACGGGTCGCTGATCTGGCAGGACAACGTGCCCACGCACACCGACGTGTTCATCGCCAGGCTGCTGCGCGCCGGCGCGATATGCCACGCGCGCACCGCGACCCCGGAGTTCTCCTGCGCGGCGGTCACCCACTCCCGGCTGTGGGGTGTCACACGTAACCCCTGGAATCGCCGCTACACGCCGGGCGGCTCCTCGGGCGGATCCGCGGCGGCGCTGGCCGCGGGCCTGACCACGTTGGCGAACGGTTCCGACATCGCTGGATCGATTCGCATCCCGGCGTCCTGCTGCGGCGTGGTGGGCTTCAAACCGCCGTACGGCCGGGTTCCCGAAAGCGCTATTTTCAACCTCGACTTTTTCGCACACGAGGGACCGCTGGCACGCACCGTCGAGGATACGGCGCTGATGGCCAACGTGATGGCCGGCCCGCATCCGAGCGACATCGCCTCGCTGCGCCCCAAATTGCGTATCCCGGCGAAACTCAAACCGATACACCGCTGGCGCGTGGCGTACTCGATGGACCTGGACTATTTCGACGTCGGCCGCGAAGTCAGGCGCAACACGCAAAACGCGCTCGACGTTTTCGCCGCGCTGGGCTGCAGACTCGAACCCGTCGAGCTCGGGTGGACGGATGCGTCCGCCAAAGCCGCCTGGAACTATCTGTGCCATCTGTTCGGCGCCAGCGTATCGCCGCTGCTCAAGAAGCACGGGGCGGAGATGACACCCTACGCGCGGGCGTTCGCCGAGGTCGGCGGGCGCTCGCGGGCAACGGACTTCGTGGCCTCGCTGCAGGTGGCCTGGGACATGTACCAGAGCTTCGGTTTACTGATGGAGCGTTACGACGTGTTCGTGTGCCCGACACTGGCGAAACCGGCCGTGCGCGCCGACGACCCGCTGGACTACGGCGAGTACGCTGCACAGGGGAAAACCATTCCCGATGCGCTGGCGTGGTGCATGACCTACCCCTTCAACATGCTGAGCCGGTGCCCGGTGATCAGCGTGCCCTCGGGCAGGGCGAAGAACGGCGTGCCGACCGGTATCCAGATCGTGGGCCGCACCTACAGCGATGTGCAGGTGTTTCGTGCCGCGGCGGCATTCCAGCGCGCCGCGCCCTGGCTGCACGACCCCGAACACCGACCGGAACTGTAGTCGTACCAGTGGGGTGCAGCACCGCCGGGCGGGAGTCGATCCGGGCCCACGGGAGATTCTGTATACTCGCTGGACACCGCGTCAGCCGTACGGGAGGAAATTTCCATCTACCTATCTAGATATACAACGTTCTTAAAGTGATTAATCAGCTCATGAAACCCGACCTCGACCCATGATTGACCTCTATACCTGGACCACGCCGAACGGCCGCAAGGTGTCCATCATGCTCGAGGAGCTGGGCGTGGACTACGCCGTGCACGCCATCGACATCGGGGCGGGCGACCAGCAGTCGCCGGAGTTTCTCGCGCTCAGCCCGAACAACAAGATACCGGCGATCGTCGACAACGACTCCGGCACGGTGTTGATGGAATCGGGTGCCATCCTGCTGTACCTGGCGGACAAGTACGGTCAGTTCATGCCCACCGAGCGCAAGTCATACTGGCGGGCGATGGAATGGCTGATGTGGCAGATGGGCGGTGTGGGGCCGTTTCTCGGGCAGGTGCACCACTTCGTGCATTTCAACCCCGGCAAAGCGCCGTACGCGGAGGAACGCTTCACGGCAGAGGCACACCGTCTGTACGGCGTACTGAACACGCGGCTCGCAGGCCGCGACTACATCGTCGATCAGTACTCGATCGCGGACATCGCCACCTGGCCGTGGATCTCGCGCTTCGAGTGGCAGCAGATCGATCTGCAACAGTACCCGAATGTGCGCGACTGGTACCTGCGGATCGCCGAACGGCCCGCCGTCGAACGCGGCTACCAGGTGCCGAAAAAAGTCAGCGACGTGCCGATGCCGTGAGCCGCCGCCTCATTGCGGCGGCGGTTTCTGTTTTCCCGGGAAGTAGAGATGCAGGTGCGTGTCCGAGATGCGCGCGTACATCAGGCGTGCGCCGGTACCGCGGGCCAGAAGGCGCGTCTGGCGGAGCTTGGCGCGCAGCTTGCGGTCGCGCAGCCCGATCTTGCGTGTGGTCGTAGGATAACAGTCGTCGATGACGTCCTGCGCGACGGACGCCAGCGCCTCGTTCTGGTAGGTGCGGCTGGAGAGCTCGATGAACCCGCGCAAACTGGGCACCGGTTTCAACGATTGATCAAAGTAGATCAACCGGTAGTTGAAATCCGGATTGTTCTCCTGTTCCCGGGCGAAACGTCGCTCGAGCTGCGACTTGCATTCCTCCAGCCAGGGGAAGCGGTAGAAGTTGAGCGGCGGCGGAGGCGCCGGCGGTGCTTCGGGCTCGGCGCTGCAGCCGGCCAGCAGCGTGACGAACAGAACCGCGGCCGGGAAGCCGTACCGGGGGGTGCCGCGGGCACCACAAAGAGTCGGCCGTACCATCACAGTGCTCTCACGAACATCGGATCGGCAGTATAGCGAAGGACCCGTGACAGGCGTCCGGGTAACCGGGCACAACCCTTGCTTCAAACCGGGAAACTGGTAGGGTTGAAGCCCGTCGGCAGCACGAACAAAGCGAGGATCCGGAACATGTGGCGTAACCTGAAAATCACCAAGACCTCCGGCAGCCGGCTGGCGGACGTGGATTTCGAGGCGCTCGGTTTCGGCAACGTTTTCTCCGACCACATGTTCAGCATGACTTTCCGCGAGGGCGCCTGGCGCGATCCCGAGATCCTGCCGTACGGCCATATAGCGCTCGCGCCGGGTTGTGCGACGCTGCACTACGGTCAATCGGTGTTCGAAGGACTGAAAGCGTTTCTCGGAGAGGACAACGTGGCGCGGGTGTTTCGCCCGGAAATGAACGCCCGGCGTCTGATTCACTCGTGCGAGCGGCTGTGTATCCCGCCGGTGGACGAAGCCGAGTTCTGTGCGGCAATCGATGCCCTGGTGGGCCTGGATCACGCCTGGATTCCGCGCAAGCGCGGCCAGGCGCTCTACATCCGGCCGCTGATTTTCGGCATCGAGAACCACCTGGAGGTGCGTCCCTCGACGGCATTCCGGTTCATCGTGATGACCGCCCCGGTGCGCGCTTACTTTCAGGAGGGGGTCGAACCCATTGCTCTGAAAGTCGAGGAGACCTACACCCGTTCCGCGCCCGGCGGGGTCGGCCATGTAAAAACCGCCGGCAACTACGCCGCCAGCCTGTACCCCACACAGCTGGGCGCACGCGACGGTTATGTGCAGATGGTGTGGCTGGACGGCATCGAGCACCGCTACATCGAAGAAGTGGGCGCGATGAACATCTTCTTCCGGCTCAAGGACCGGATCGTGACACCGGATCTGCACGGCACGATACTGCCGGGCGTCACCCGCGACAGCGCGATCACGTTGCTTCGCGATGCCGGCCATTCGGTGGAGGAGCGCCGCATTGCGATCGACGAGATCGTGCAGGCGGTGCACAGCGGCGACCTGCTCGAAGTGTTTGGCGCAGGAACCGCGGCGATCATTGCGCCGGTCGGCAGGTTCGCCTATCAGGACCAGGTGTTCGACGTGCAGGACAATCAGGCGGGCGAAGTGACGCGCTGGTTGTACGATTGCCTGACCGATCTGCAGCGGGGTGATGCCGAGGATCGTTACGGTTGGAACCGGCTGATCGAACTCGACGTACCGCGCAGCGCCGCCGCCTCATCCTGATTCCGCTTCCCCGCAGATCGTTGCGGGTCTCGCCGGGCGCGGCTGAAAACCTGCCGCGCTTGTGATTGAATACTTCCATGCACTGCACGATCGAAGACGTTCATGAGCGCCTGAACGCGGCCGGTTACATCGCGGACCGAACGCTCGCGACCACGCTCGGCCTGCTGTTGCAGCTCGAGCGGCCGCTGCTGATCGAGGGCGATGCCGGGGTGGGGAAAACCGAGCTAGCGAAAGCGCTGGCGCGCGGGTTCGAATCGCGCCTGATTCGCCTGCAGTGCTACGAAGGCCTGGACACCGCCACCGCCGTCTACGAATGGAACTACCCGCATCAGCTGCTCAGCATCAAGATGCAGGAATTCGCGAGCGACGCCGCCGTACAGGACAGCGAGATATTCAGCGAGCGGTTCCTGCTGGCCCGCCCGCTGCTGCAGGCGATCCGCGAACCCCAGCCGGCGGTGCTGCTGATCGACGAGATCGACCGCGCCGACGAGGCCTTCGAAGCGTACCTGCTGGAGGTGCTGTCGGACTTCCAGATCAGCATTCCGGAGATCGGTACCATCGCGGCGCGGTCGATTCCACGCGTGGTGCTGACCTCCAACGGGACGCGGGAACTGAGCGACGCGCTGCGACGTCGGTGCCTGTATCACTATCTCGACTATCCGGATCTCGAAAAGGAGCTGGCGATCGTGCGACGCCGCCTGCCCGGCATCGAGGGCGGCCTGGCCCGGCAGATCGTCGACTTCGTGCAAAGCCTGCGCCGGCGCGACCTGCGTAAACGCCCGGGGATCGCCGAAACGCTGGACTGGGCGAGCGCCCTGACGCGGCTCGAGGTGCGCTCGCTGGTCGAGATGCCGGCGCTGGTCGAAGACTCGCTGGCCTGCCTGCTGAAGACGGAGGAGGACCTCAAGGCTTTCCGCGACGGGCAGGCGCGGGAGCTGCTCGCGGCGATCGCCTAGTGTGTTGTCCCGTAAATACCGTGCAATTCTGAGCGCGTGCCGCGGGTCAGGACAAGATGTCGTCGTGAAAGTAATAGCCGTCGCTATTGCTAAAGCGGCGCAACGCTGTCATGGCCCGCGACACACGCTCCGTCGTATACCAATCAATCAGGTGAGCGCGCCGCCAAGGCCCATCTGCGGTGTTACGCTATAGCCGGGCTGTGCTTTCTCACGCAAGCCTTGCAGCTGAACCTTGGCGGCACGCAGAATTACACGTTACTTACGGGACAGCACACTAGATGCAACCCGCCAATCCCAGCCGGCAGTTTGCGCGCTTCGTGCGCCGTCTGCGCGCCGAGGGCTTCGACGTCGGCGTCCGGGAGACGAGCAATGCCGTGCGCGTCGCGGGCAGCGGAAATCTGCTCGATGCCCGCCTGCTGAGCGTCGCGCTGCGTGGCTTGTGCTGCCGCGATCACAGGGACTGGCGCCGGTTCGAAGCCGTTTTTCAGCAGTTCTGGTTTCCGGAATCGGTAGTCGCCCGCGCCGGTGCGGCGGCGCGGATCGACCCACGCTTGAACCGCACAGCCGGGGCTGACGTCACCGGTCTCGCCGGCACCTCGCGCACGCAGGAGGAAGAACAACCGGCGCCGGTTGGAGGCGCGGGGCGCCAGCGCACGCTCGCGCGGGCGGATTTCCGCTTTCTCACCGATCGGCTCGGTCAGCGCGAGATGGAGGAACTCGCCGGGCGTCTGGCCCTGCGCATCAGGCGGCGAGCGACGCGACGCCGCCGCGAGCGCCACTGCGGGCGTGTGATCCACCTGCGGCGCACGTTCCGGCGCAGCCTGGCCACCGGGGGGCAACCCGTCACGCTGCGCTACCTGGCCCCGCGTGTGGAGTTGCCGCGGCTGCTCCTGCTGCAGGACGTTTCACACTCGATGGCGGGCTACACGCCCTTGCTGACCCGCTTCGCCCGCGGCCTCATGCGCGTGTTCCCGCGCAGCGAAGCGTTCGTGTTTCATACGCGCCTGCACCGCGTAAGCCACCTGTACCGGGAAACCGACGTGCTCGAGCTGCAGCGCCGTCTGGAGCGCTACGAGCATCTCTGGCTGGGAGGCACCCAGATCGCCGAATCGCTGCAGTGCTTCCACCGGTTACACGCGTCTCGATTTGCGAACCGGCAATGCATAGCCCTGATCATGAGCGACGGGTTCGATACGGACGACCCGTGCGAACTGGCGTTGCAGCTTTCGCGCCTGCGTGAACGGGTACGCGAGGTGATATGGATAAATCCCATGCTGGGACGCCGCGACGCCGGCACGGAGGCGGACGGCGATGTGACTCGCGGGCTGGCCAGGCTCGTCGATTTCGTTGCCCCGGGGCACAGCCTCGAAGGATTGCAGGCGGCCGTCGAGTACCTGGCCAAACGCTGTTAGTCCGCATATTGCATGAAGGATAACTCCGGGCATCCCTGCGCCTTGCGTCCTGCGGGCCAGCGTCTCGCTGTTCAAATTGTTCCAGACAATTCAGTCGTCGTCTCAGGGGAAATGTGGCTGAGCAGATCGGACTATCGCCTGCGCAAGCATAGCCAGACCAGGGTGCAAAGGGGATCGTTCGATCTGCAACGCCGGATTTTTCCTGAAAGTGAACAGGTACCAAGCGTCCCTCGGCAATATTGCTCAAACAGATGCTCAACAGTCTGATTCGACTGACAAACGTGCACGCTCGGAACCGCCTTCATGCGATAGGCGGGCTGGGTACCGGGCGCCACTCAGCGAACGTCCCTGTCCGCTGTCGGCTCGCTATCCGCGATCGCGGGCGCGGTGCCGCAGCTCAGTTGAACAACCGCTTGAACTCCTCGTAGCCCGCGGCCGATAGCTGCTCTGCCGGCACGAAGCGCAACGCAGCGGAGTTGATGCAATAGCGCAGGCCGGTCGGCTGGGGGCCGTCGCTGAAGACGTGTCCGAGGTGGGAGTCGGCAAGCCGGCTGCGAACCTCGGTGCGCGGGAAAATCAGTTTGAAATCGGTTTTCTCGACAATATTGTCCGTTAGCAGCGGTTTGCTGAAGCTCGGCCATCCGGTGCCCGAGACGAACTTGTCCAGCGAGGAGAAGAGCGGCTCGCCGCTGACAACGTCGACATAGATTCCGGCACGCTTTTCGTCCCAGTAGGCGTTGTCGAACGGGCGCTCGGTGGCATCGTGCTGGGTTACGTCGTACTGCAGCGGGGTGAGCCTTTCGCGCAGCGCCGCGTCATCGGGTTTCATGTACGCTGCTGCGGACGGTGCGGCGGCGATGCCGGTATGCTGCACGTCGTCGGCACTGACCAACCAGGCAGCCGTTACCGCGGTCGCCAGTATCAATACTGCAAATGCGCGTTTCACTGCGTTATTTCCCCGCACGTTGATATAACCCTTCGGACCCTCGATACCGCCGCGAGTTGCAGGCGAGGGATGAGGAATCGGTAATGTGCCGCGCGTGCCGCCGGCTAGCCCGTTGCTCCCGGCACGCCGAGCGCGGCGCGGAAACGGTTCTTCAGGAAACGGCCGTCCCGCGGTGGCAGCACCATCGGCAGGGGTTGTGAGTCGACTTTCACGACCACCAGCGCGGGTCCATCGGCCGGCTCATACAGCCGCGACACGCACGCACGCAATCCGCGCTCGTCAGCCACCGTCACACATGACGTCAGCCCGGCGGCCCGCCCGATGCCAGCGAGGTCCACGCCGAAGCGCGTATGCGTCTCCTGCATGCCGGTCTCGCCATACCGTTCGTTGTCGATGACCACCACCGCCAGGTTACGGGGGCGCTGAACGGCAATGCTGGCGAGCGCGCCAAGACCCATCAGCATTTCGCCGTCGCCGGTCAGCACCACGACCCGCCGCGCAGGCTGCGCGAGTGCGAGGCCCAGACCGACCATGGCGGCACCCCCCATGGCACCCCACAGGTAGAAGTTCGCGGGCAGGTCGCCGACGGCCGCGGCGTCCCAGGTGGTGCTGCCGAGCCCGGTGATCAGCAAGGCGTCGCCGCGCTGCTCGAGCAGCGTCTCGACAACCGTGCGGCGGTTCAGCGCTGACATTGTGCTCATTGCCTAGTGCGGATCCCGTTGGGCGTGCCAGTTCTTGAAGCCAACGATGCGCTGGGAGATCAGTACGGCCGCAGCCCCGTCGGTGTCGAAAGCCTGCTTGCCGGCGGCGGCCACGGTGGCGCCGAGCTGGACGCTGTCCTGAACGCGATACACGGCTACGCCCACTTCGCCCAGCACGCCGGCTGCCGCCTGTCCCATCGGCACCTGCCACGGGTTGAACTCACCCCATTCGCCGCGCAGGGTGACCAGCATCAGCAGCGGGAACCGGCACTCGCGCACCATCGCCAGCATGTTGATGCAGTTGCCGACGCCGCTCGACTGCATCAGCAGCACGCCACGCTGACCGCCCAGCCAGGCCCCGGCGAGCAGCGCGACGCCTTCCTCCTCGGTGGTCAGCACCACCGTATGAATCGTATCCGCCTCGTGGCACAGCTCGATCAGGCGCGCGTGGCCGGCGTCCGGAACGTAGGCCGCCTGACGCACGTCGAGTGCGCGCAGGGCGTCGAAAATGTCCTGCGCCCAGGGTTGATGGGCGCTCGGGCGGTTTTGTGGCGTCGTGTCGTTCATTTCCGGGTGCGCTGCGGGGCGTCTGGCCGGGCAAGGCCGGCACCACACTCGTGAAGGTTAACAGGTACACGGGCGGGGATCAGCGGCCGCCATAGCCCGCAATTTTGATTGATCATTCGCGGCCAGGTGGATATTGTCCTCGCCAGGATCGCCGGCGCATCGGTGCTGACCGCAAGCGGTGGTGCCCCATAAAAACGCAAGCGCCGGGCGGCGATCCCAACCTTGACGGGCTCCTGCAGCGCCCGGCTCGCGGGCCGGATCAGCGCGAGCCCGCGGGCAACAAGATCAGTGAGGAGGTAGAAAATGGTTGTTTACAAACGCATATGGGCGGGCGCGATTGGCGCCGCGCTGGCGCTGGGCGTCAGCCTGCCGGCCGCTGGCGCCAGCCTGCCGGACATGATGGAGAAGCCGAACGGTTTTCCGGAGCGGCCGCTCACCGCCATCATTCCTTACGGTCCCGGCGGCGGGTCCGGCCAGTTCGGGCGGGCCCTGGCAGAGGCGGTTACGAGGATCACCGACGTACCGATCAACATGGAATACAAACCGGGTGGCAGCGGCTCCGTCGGTATGACCGCCTACATGGCGACGCCGGCTGACGGCTACACGGTGCTCGAGCATATCGACGACGCGTCCAGCGCGCATGCGCTCGATCCCTCGAAGCCCAACCCGGCGAGCGATCTCATTCCCCTGGTCACCGCTCAGATCACGTTCTCCCAGATCTACATCCGGTCCGACGAAACGCGCTTCACCGACTGGAAATCGTTCGTGGCCTACGCCAAGAGCCGCGACGGTAAAACCAGCATTGCCAACGTCTCCAAGGCCGGCTCCATGGAGCGCATGAACCTCAAGTTCGTCACCGATCACGAGAAGATCAAGCTCCAGCAGATCAGCTTCGACAAGGGCGGACCGCGTTATGCTGCACTCAAAGGCGGCCAGGTGGATGCGCTGTTCGAGCAGCCTGGCGACGTGCGCGGGTTTCTGGACAGCGGTGACTTCAAGCCGATTCTGACCTTCCTGAACGAGCGTCCGGCGGCGTTTGCCGACGTCCCTTCGCTGAAGGACATCGGCTTGAATATCAATCCGCTGATGCGCTTTCGCGGCTACTACGTGCACAAGAGCACGCCACCCGAGCGCGTTAAATGGTTGCAGTGGGCGTTTCAGAAAGCCTTTCACGAGCCGGGTTACCAGGCCTTCAACAAGAAAAAGTTCATGGACCTGATCGACAGCTTCCGGGACACCAAGGGCTCGCAGATGCTGATCAACGACACCATCGGCATCTATCGTAAAGTGTATAAAGAAGTAGGGCTGACACAGTAGGCCTGACGCGGTGTGGAACCGGTTCGCCGGTTCCGCGCACGTTGCCACCCTGATGCCGGACAGCCTGCCCGCCGCACGCGCGCGCCCCGGTATAATGTTACTCGGGAGCTGAGCCCATGGGCCTGACACGTGGCCAATTGTTCGAAGTGGGGTTCTGGCTGACCTTCGCCCTCGGCGCGTTCGCGCTCACCTACCAGTTCAACCTGGAAATCGAAATCTACGAGTTCGGGGCTTACGGCTGGCCGCGCGGCGTGATCCTGTGCATCGTCATCGCGGTGCTGGGCCAGGTCTATCACGATGTGCGTTTCGGACAGGCGCACCGCGCGGTAATCGGCGAGGACGAAGAGCGGCCGCAGCACGACGCCAGCTATATCCTGCGCATGCTGGCGGCGCTTGGTCTGCCGCTGGCCTACGCCTTGCTCCTGCAGCCACTGGGTTTCTACGCGCTCACCCCGCTGTTCATCCTGGCATTTCTGTACGCCGCGGGTGAACGCCGATGGCCGTGGCTGCTCGGGGTGACCGCGTTCATTTACGGCTTCCTGCTGATCGCTTTCGCGCGCCTGCTCTACGTCGGCCTGCCGACGGGCAATGTGCGGCCGTTTTATGACTTCAGCAACTGGCTGCTGGTCGTCATCCGCTGAGCCGAGGACAAGTCTGATGGAGAATTTCATTGCCGGTACGTTGATGCTGTTCAGCAACTCGACCAGCGTGCTGATTTTCGTCGGCGGCCTTCTCGGCGGAATGATCTTCGGTGCGATCCCCGGAGTGAGCATGCTGACGCTGGCGGCCATTCTGCTGCCCTTCACCGGGCATCTTTCGGCTACCGACGGCATCATGCTGTTCTCGGTGATCTACTGCGCGGGCGTTTTCGGCGGCGCGATAACGGCGATTCTGTTCAACATTCCGGGCGCGCCCGAGAATGCGCCGACCGCGTTCGACGGCTACCCCATGACCCAGAAAGGGCAGGCCGGGAAAGCGGTCGGCGCCGCGGTTCTGTGTTCGGCGTTCGGCGGTACCTGCTCCGCGATTCTCATGATGTCGGCGACCGCCGTGATCGCGAACTGGGCGATCTCTGCGTTCGGTCCGCCGGAAGTCTTTGCACTGGTGTTCTTCGGCCTGGCGGTCGCCTCTTCGGTCGGCGCCGCGACGCTGTGGAAAGGCTGGCTCTCGGTGTTGTTCGGACTGATGCTGGCGACGGTCGGCCTCGACCCGGTGGGCGGCATCGAGCGCTACGATTTCGACATCCCGTACCTGCTCGCCGGCATTCACTTCATTCCAACGATTCTCGGCTTCTTTGCGGTGTCCGAGGTGATCATTCAGATGGAGAAACGCGCCCGCGGCACCTACGAGGCGCCGAAGGTGTCGCTGGATTTTCCGTCGCTGGTCGAGTTCTGGCGATTGAAGGTCGCTGTAATCCGCTCCGTGGTGATCGGTTTTTTCTGCGGTATCCTGCCGGGCATCGGTGCAGTCCTGGCCGCCTTCATGGGTTACAACGAGGCCGTGCGCTGGTCGCGCGACAAGTCCAAGTTCGGCAAGGGCGAGCTGGAAGGGGTGGTTTCGTCCGAGACCGCCAACAACGCTGCGACCGGGGCCGCGATGATTCCGCTGCTCGCCCTGGGCCTGCCGGGTGGCGCGCTGACCGCGATGATGGTGGGAGTTTTCCAGATGCATGACATGGAGCCCGGTCCGCTGGTGTTCATCAATTCCGGCGAGCTCATCTGGGTCGTGTTCTCGGCGATGTTTTTCGCAAACCTGTGTATCTTCTTTCTCGGCTGGCTGCAAACCAAGACTGTCGTGCATCTGCTGCGGATACCGTTTCACTTTCTTGCCCCGGCGATCCTGATGATGGCCACGGTCGGCGCGTATGCGATCCGCGGCCTGACCGTCGACATCGTGGTGATGTTCATCGCCGGCATCGCGGGCTTTCTGCTGCGCCGCTCGGGTTACTCGGTTGCGGGAATCGTGCTCGGCATCATTCTGGGCAAGATCGGTGAGCAGACGTTTGCCCAGGCGATGCAGATGCTCTACTACGACCCGATGGAGTACCTCAATCGTCCCATTGGATTGGCCCTGATCCTGGGCGGTGCGGCTACCATCGTGTTCAACATCTACCGGGCGCTGCGCTTCCCGGCGGCGGCGAGAGCTTGAGATCGACGCGCCGGGGGGTTGCCCGTCGGGCGTCTGTGAAGGGGTGCAGACGCGCTAGGACGGTGGAATAGCGAGGCGCGCGTGGACCGCCGTTATATCATCGTCGCCAGCGCGTTCGTGATTCAGGGCGTGATCATCGGCTGCATGTTCGCTTACGGCGTTTTCTTCACCGTCCTGGAAGACGACCTGG
>JAHELT010000028.1:27544-38250 GCA_024644045.1 Chromatiales bacterium
GACCTGGGCTGGTCACGCACCCTGCTGTCGGCCTGTTCTTCGCTGGCGTTCTTCCTGATGGGCGCGTTCGCGATTGCCGGAGGCCGGCTGGCGGACCGCTTCGGTCCGCGCGGGGTGCTCGTCGTCGCGGGCGTGTGCACCGGCGCAGGCTACGGCCTGATGTATTTCATGTCGGCTCCCTGGCAGCTGTTCCTGCTTTACGGACTGCTGGTGGGCATAGGGCTCAGCGCCCATGACGTCGTGACCCTGTCGACCATTGCGCGCTGGTTCAAACACCGGCGCGGCATGATGACCGGGGTGGTCAAGACCGGTACCGCGTGCGGTCAGATTGCGATACCGTTACTGGCCACAGCGCTGATCGCGCAGTTTGGCTGGCGCACGGCTTGTGTGATGCTTGGCGGCGGCGCGGCCGTGCTCGTGGTGCTGGCCGCCCTGGGCATGGGACCCAGAGCCGCGAGTGAGAAGAGCGAGCACAGCCGCGCGGTCGATGCCGTGTCGCTGTCGCTTTCGGCAGCGTTACGTACGCCCCAGCTGTGGACGCTCTGTGCGGTGCAGTTGGGGTACTTCACGTCGCTGATGACGATACCGCTGCATATCGTGGCGCACGGTATCGACCTCGGCCTGCCCAGGGTCGAGGCGACCGCCGTGCTGTCGACGATCGGCGGCGTCAGCATTGCCGGCCGACTGCTGGTTGGTTCGAGCGTTGATCGTATCGGCGGGCGCCGCGCTCTGCTCGTCTGCCTCGTGCCGCTGCTTTGCAGCCTGATCTGGCTGCGGTTGATTGAGGACACTCGCCTGCTGTTCGCTTTCGCCGCACTCTACGGCTTCGCACACGGCGGGTTGTTCACTGTGATTTCGCCGACCGTGGCCGAGTTTTTCGGGATGTCGGCGCACGGCGCAATTTTCGGCGTGATCCTGTTTTTCGGCACCATCGGTGGTGCCCTGGGACCGCTGCTCGCCGGCTGGACGTTCGACACGACCGGCAGTTACAACGCGGCGTTCGTCGGGTTGGCCGTGCTTGTGGCCGGCGGCCTGGTGATGTCGCTTTCGTTGCGGCCGGCGACGCGAAAACGCTCGGCCCTGTTGTGACGTTGCGCCGGAGCATGTAGTCGCGTCCGGCAGTGCGGGTGTAGCCGCCGCGACGGCAAGCCAGGAGAGGGGAACTGATGACAGGCAACGTACGCCAGCACGGCGCGATGGAGTTCACCGAGGCGCCGGTGGATCTCGATGAGGTCCGCCTTTACCGTTTGAACCGCTATCGCGAGCAGCTGCAGGCGCTCGATGTGGCGGGCGGAGTGCTGTTCGATCAGATCAATACGCGATACGTGACGGATGCGACCAACATGCAGGTGTGGTGCTCGCACTACGAGACGCGCTGTGTGTTCGTGGCCACCGAAGGGCCGGTGGTGCTGTTCGACTACGCGAATGTGCCGCACCTGGCCGAGGGCTTACCGACGATCGACGAGTACCGGGTCAACCCATCGTTCTACTATTTCACGGCCGGTACCCGCAGCGAGCAGCGGGCCCGGGAGTTTGGCGCGCAGATCGCCGATCTGGTGGCTTCGCACGGGGGTGGAAACAAGCGTCTGGCGGTGGATCGCCTGTCGGCGCTGGGGGTTGACAATCTCAGGGCGTGCGGTCTCGAGGTCCTCGACGGGCTGCCGCCGGTGGAGACGGCGCGGGTGATCAAGTCACCCGGCGAGCTGGCGCTGATGGAGGCGTCGATCGCGGTGTGCGAGCAGGGAATGCGAACCATGTATGAGGCTTTGCAGCCCGGCATCACCGAGAACGCGCTATGGGCAAAGCTGCATGAGACGAATATCCGCCTCGGCGGCGAGTGGATCGAAACCCGCCTGTTGTCGTCCGGGCCAAGGACCAACCCGTGGTTCCGCGAGTGCTCGATGCGTGCCATCGACTCGGGCGACATGGTGTCCTTCGACACCGACCTGATCGGACCCTACGGCTATTGTTCGGATATTTCGCGCAGCTGGGTGTGCGGGGCACCGCCGAGTGACGAACAGCAGTCGCTGCATGCCCTCGCGCGCGAGCAGATCGAGCACAACATCGGGATACTCGCCCCGGGAAAAGCGTTTCGTGACGTGTCCGAGCAGGCCTGGCAGATTCCTGAACCTTTCGCCGGCAATCGTTACAGCAGTCTGATCCACGGCGTGGGACTGGCCGACGAGTATCCCTCGATCAAGCACTGGCCGGACTGGCCCGCCAAAGGCTACGACGGTGTGCTGCAGCCCGGCATGACCCTGTGCGTCGAGTCCTACCTCGGTGCGGCCGGGGGCACGCAGGGCGTGAAACTCGAAGAACAGGTGCTGATCACCGAGACCGGCACGCGGCGCCTGTCGTCTTATCCGCTGACGCTGGATGGATCGTAAACGGCTGTGGTCTGTTCGAGGCAGCGGGAAGGTGGTAGAAAAGAAATACCCGTTGTACAACCCGAATTCGCGCTGGCGAACTCGATTACCGGCACTGCAGCGTGATGATAACCGTGCGCTATGAGCTGATAGGGAGTGTACGTACAAGAAAACTTTGCCGAGCCCCGGATAGAAGGGGTTGCACGCTGCCCATAAATAAATAAAAATCGGCGAAGATAAAACATTTATGTTTGCTCTGGCCGTTAATAAGTTCTCAATAAACAGATAACAAGCGACGGACCCGCCATCCAACTTTGATCGGCTGCCAATTCGACCGACGTCCGGAGGGTCTTTCGTGGAGCACAAGCGCAATGTGGTGGCATTGCACGGGCGCGAGGCGGATGCGCGCTTACGCCGGCTGCCACAACAAAAACAACCGGTTACGCTGTCCGATGTGGTCGTGTCCTACCTGGAGACGCTCGGTGTCGAATACGTTTTCGGCATCCCTGGCGGCGCCATTGAACCCCTGTACAACGCCTTTGCGCGAAGCGAGCGCCGTGGCGGGCTGCGCGCGATCACGGTGCGCCACGAAACCTCGGGCGCGTTTGCGGCTGACGGGTATCACGTCGCGACCGGGAAACTGGGTGTGGTCTGTGCCACCACTGGACCGGGCGCCACCAATCTGGTCACCGGCATCGCGTCCGCGCAGGCTAATCGAGTACCGCTGCTGGTGCTGACTGCACAAACGCCCCTGGCCAGTCATGGCCGCGGCGCGTTTCAGGAATCCACCGAGTCGGGCACCGACGTGATCAAACTGTTCGAGCCGATCACCGTCTACAACTCCATGATCTCCCATCCCGAACAGCTCGAGAACAAGCTCATCACCGCAGTGATGGCGGCGCTCGAGCACCGGGGGCCGGCGCACCTGAGCCTGCCCGCGGACATTCTCGGCACCGCCAGCAATCAATCGTCGGCGTCCTGGGACCTGAGCCGTCTGACCGAGCGCAGCGGATTCCTCGACGAGGCCAGCCTGCAGGCCTTCGCGACGCGGCTTTACCGTGCCCGGCGGCCGGTCTTCGTGATCGGGGATCAAAGCCGGCTGGCGATCGAGGAGATTCTGGACACCGCGGCGGTGCTGAATGCTGAAATTCTCACCACCCCGCACGGTAAGGGGCTGGTGTCGCCGTGGCACCCGCGCTACCGCGGCGTGGTGGGGTTCGCGGGGCACAAGTCTGCAGTTCGCCTGCTGGCGGCGCCCGACGTGGATATGATCGTCGCGGTGGGCACGCGCCTCGGCGACTGGGAGACGGGCGGCTGGGACGAAAAGCTGCTGCTCAACGAGCGGCTGGTGCACGTCGAGGCGGAGCGCATGCTGCACGCGCGGGCACCGATGGCGAGTCTGCATGTCGCCGGTGATCTGCAGCTGGTGTTTTCACGCGTGCTCACCGCGTTGCAGTCGGCAAATCGCTCCGCTCAGCTGGACACACGACCGTATCAGCTCGAGCACGGCGAGCTGAAGTTTCATTTTGACCTGGACGATCCAGCGGCTTACGTTTCCAACTCGGCGCCGCTCAAACCGCAACGCCTGATGCGTGAGCTGCCGCGTCTGTTCCCGCCGGCGACGCGCTACTTCGCCGACACCGGGGCGAGCTTTGCCTGGGCCATTCACTACCTGCACCCCGCTGAAGAGCGCCACAAGACCGCGCGCTCGGTAAAGGGACCGCTGTTCCGGACCTGCCTGGAGTTCGCGAGCATGGGCTGGGCGATCGGTGCCGTGCTCGGCGCCAGCCTTGCCGACCGCCGCCCCGTCGTGTGCATCACGGGCGACGGGTCGGTGCTGATGTCGGGGCAGGAGTTCACCGTGGCAGTGCAGGAGCGGCTGCCGATCGTATTCGTGGTGCTCAACGACGGTGCTCTCGGGATGGTCAAGCACGGCCAGCGACTGACCGGCGCCGAGCCCATCGGCTACGACCTTCCGCTGGTGAACTTCGCCGCTGTCGCGCGCGCGATGGGCGGGGAGGGCGTTATCGTGCGCGAGCCGCGCGATCTTTACGAGCTGGATGTCCAGAGTATGATCGACCGCGATGGCCCCACGCTCATCGACGTGCGCATCGATCCCGCAGAGATCCCACCGATCGGCACCAGGATCCGCAGCCTGGCGAACGTCTGAACCATCCCCTGAAGTACAATCCGCCGACGCTAGGGAGGTGTCGCACATGCGCAACGCCGTGAAGGTAATCATGGTTTGTTTGTTGACAGGAGCGTTAGCGAGCGAAGCGCATGCGCAATCCTCGGACGAGCTGGAGCTCGAAGAAGCGCTCGGCGAAGATTTCGTTTCCATCGCGACCGGACGGAAACAACCGCTCAGGCGCGCGCCCGCGGTCGCGAGCGTCATCACCGCTGAACAGATCCGCCTTTCCGGCGCCCGCACGCTCGACGAGGTGCTGGAGACCGTTCCCGGTCTGCATGTCTCCGTCAGCTCGACGCGGTTCACGCCCGTCTACGCGATCCGCGGCATTCACACGTTCGACAATCCGCAGGTTCTGATGCTGGTAAACGGCGTACCGATCACGCAGGCATTTCTCGGCGATCGGGGCGCTTACTCCACGCTGCCCGTGGAGTCGATCGAGCGCGTCGAAGTAATCCGCGGTCCTGGCTCCGCCGTGTATGGCGCCGATGCAGCAGTCGGGGTCATCAACGTCGTTACTCGCAGCCGTCGTGACGAGCGCGGCAACCTGATCAACGATGGGTCCGAGGGCGGCGTTCGAGTTGGTGATTTCGATACCCAGGATGCCTGGCTCATGCACTTCGACGACTGGGGCGGGTTCGACGTGTCGTTCATGCTGGAGGGCTCGCACACCAACGGTGATGACGACAGAATCATCACGGCCGATGCCCAGACGCTGTTCGATGCGGCCACCGGTACTCAGGTATCGAATGCGCCCGGCCCGGCGGATACTCGCCTGGAGCGGCTGGATCTGCGGTTGGAGCTCACCCGAGACGAATGGAAAGCCCGTATCTGGAACTGGCGCCAGGACGACGCAGGCGTGGGACCTGGTCTTGCTCAGGCGCTTGACCCGACGGGCAGCGCCGAGATCAACAATCATCTGCTCGATATCGAGTTCGCGCCGATGTGGCACGGCTGGGATCACAAGTTTCGCGTCTCATACATGGATATAGACACAGACTCCCAACAGACGCTTTTCCCGGCAGGTACCGTGCTTCCCATTGACGCTACCGGAAACGTGAACCCCATCACCGGAACGCCCGTTCTGTTTCCGGGCGGGCTCATCGGGAACCCCGGAATACAGGAAGAGCACTGGATGGCTGAGTGGAACATGCTGGGACGCATCGGTGATCACCGCTGGCGTTTTGCCCTGGGCGGCGAACACATCGTGGCGGAAGGGACAGAGTCAAAAAACTTCGGCCCGGGTGTACCCGTGGGCACGGTGACCGACGTCACGGGCACTCCGTTCGTGTTTCAGCAGAAACATGATCGCGACGTGTTGTTTGCCTCGGTTCAGGACGAATTCAGTATCTCGAACGACCTGCATCTGACTGCCGGTTTACGCCACGACAATTTTTCCGACTTTGGGGATACAACCAACCCAAGGCTGGCACTAGTGTGGGATACCAGCCAGAATGTGACAACCAAGTTTCTCTACGGGCGGGCGTTTCGCGCGCCGAGTTTCGCCGAGCTCTTCAATGAGAACAATCCTGTTCTGCTGGGCAACGCGAACCTGGAACCTGAGGTAGTCGACACGCTGGAGGCGGCTATCGCCTGGCAGCCGGTGTTCAACGTAGACGTCGGTTTCAGCGTGTTTTTCTATGAGATCGACGATCTGATACAGTTCGTGCCCGGCCCTTCGGGTGCAGTGGCCCAGAATACGGGCAGTATCGAAGGCCAGGGGTTCGAGTTGGAGAGCGACTGGAGAATCGATGAGGCTTGGCGATTGAAGGGGCACATCGCGGTACAGGACTCGGAGGATACTGCCAGCGGCGCTGACGCACCCCGGGCGCCCCAGCAACAGGCCTACCTGAGTCTGGCATACACGCGCGGACCTTGGACTTTGTCAGGGGAACTCAACTGGGTCGGCGAGCGCGCGCGCGCCGCCGGCGATCCACGAGCCAGAATTGACGAGTACAGCGCCGCGCACATCGCAGCTCATCGCGTGCTTGCGCGCGACTGGACAGCCGGATTCGGGATCCGTAACCTGACCGACGAAGACGTGCGCGAGCCTTCACCGTTCGAGCCCCTTTCACCCGCTGGCAGCTTCATTCCTGACGACTACCCGATGCCTGGACGTTTCCTTTTTGCGGATTTGCGAGTCGAATTCTAGTTCGTGTCGATTAAGGATACTAACGTCACTCCGCGGGGCGACGTGTTCGCTGAGCGGCTCAAGACCCGCATTACCGCGGAGTCGCCGAGCGATACCAATCCCTACCTGACGGCCAGGCGGTACACACACGGCTACGAGCTCGAGGAACTGTCGACCGCCGTGGCCTTCGATCAGATGATCTTTCTGTTACTCCGCGGCGATCTGCCCAACGCTGCGGAGCGCCGCCTGTTCAATGCGCTACTCGTCTCGTTCGCCAATCCGGGAATCCGGGACCCTGCAGTGCGGGCGGCGGTCACGGCTGCGGCGAGCAAGACAGAAATCAGCTCGCTGTTGCCGATCAGTGCCACGATAGCCGGCGGCTCTGTTGGCGGCGGTGCTGAAGTATCGAACGCCATGCGGTTTATCCGGCGTCACCGCCGGCGCGACCCTTTGCACCTGGCCGCTGAGGTCTGTTCGGTCGACTTTGAGCAAGTCGCGGACCGGTTGGTGGCTCCCGGCTTCGGATCGACTTTCGGAGCCATCGATCCGATGGCAAAACGCATGGCTGTGTCGCTGGCCAACCGGTGTGATGAGCATCCCGTCTTCACGTGGTGCGAGCGCTTTGTCGAAGGACTGACTGAGCAGGATGCGAGCCTGGGCTGGCGCTGGTGGGGCGTTTGCGCGGCAGCGTTGCTCGAGCTGGGATTTCACCCACGCACCGGTGTTGGGATCTACCAGGTTGCTGTCAGCGCGGGCGCACTGGCACATGGGCTGGAGTGGCGTGTCCGCGCTTACACGGATCTGCCGTTCGTCCCCGAAGATGATTACATCTTGGAAGGTGAGGAACGTGAACCGCGCTGAGCACTGGGACCAGTTCCGCGGTGTGATCCGGACCCGCAAAGGCGGGTGGCAGATCGGCAAGGGCGTTACGAGCTACGGTCACAGCCTGCTCGGCGAACTCATGCCCGGCCACCCGTTCTTTTCCGTGCTGATTCTGAACGTCACTGGAACACTCCCCGAGCCGCGACTGGCGCGGTGGTTCGAGGCGTTCTTCATTGCTATGTCCTGGCCCGATCCACGGATGTGGTGCAACTTCATCGGCGCGCTTGGCGGCAGCGTACGCGCGACGCCGATAGCATCCATTGCCGCCGGAGTCTGTGCCTCCGATTCGGCCATATATGGACCGGGAACGATACCGAAATCGTGCGAATTTATCGCCACTGCGACTGCTGACTACGCCCTGGGCGTATCTGTCGGTGACATTGTTGAGCGTGAGCAAAAGCTTCGCGGCGTCCCGGCAGTACCCGGCTATTACAGGCCGTTTGCCAAGGGCGACGAGCGGGTCGGCCCGATCCATACTTACGCCACGAAAGTGCTGGCGTTTGGAGAAGGCGCTCATCTGCAGATGGCGCAGCGCGTCCATGACTACCTGGAGCGCGAGTATCAGGAGCGCATGAATCTGGCCGGATACATAACCGCCTTCCTGCTCGATCAGGGTATGACGCCAGCACAGATACACGTTGTCAGCTCGTTCTGTACCAACGCGGGTATTCATGCCTGTTACGCTGAGCAGGCCAACGACAGGCCACCCGGGAGCATTTTGCCGCTGCGCTGCGATGACATAGACTATATCGGCGTGGCGCCCCGGACCGTTGATCGGTGAAAGCACGCTGTCTTGTTGCCGCAGCACTGTCGTTCTGCGCCGCGTTCGCAAACGCGGAAACGGTTGCTGTACTGTACCCGGAAGTACGCGAACCGTATGCCACGGTGTTCAGCCAGATCATCGACGGTATACGCAGCGTCCATCCCGATCTCGAGACTATAGGACTCGGTAAGAAGGCCGACACCGATGAGCTGCGAGCGTTGGTTGACAGCGCCTGGGTTGGTTTGATCGGGCTTGGCAGCCGCGGGGTCAACGCCACACTGGCACTGGAGCTGCCGATACCGACGACGGTGGGCGGAATCATCACACCGAAAACGCGGGACGTCGGCGGGGTGTCGCTCACACCCGATCCGAAGCAGCTGTTTCTGAAGCTCAAGGCGCTGTCGCCGGGATCGAAATCGATCTCGGTCGTTTACAGTGACATGCAGAACGGCTGGCTCATGAAAAGGGCAAAGCAGGCGGCGGCCGAGGTGGGCATCGCACTCGAAGCTCACAAGGCGGCCGACCTTGCAGAAGCCGCGCGCCTGTACCGCAACATTCTCGAGACGGCGCCGCCGGGTGCGGCGATCTGGCTGCCTCACGACCGTGCCACGGTGGATACCAGGACGATTCTGCCGTTTCTGCTGGAGGCGGCGTGGAACCGCCGGCTGGTACTGTTTTCCAGCACCGGCGCGCACGCCAAGCGTGGCGTGCTGTTTGCCATGTACCCGGATCATGAAAAAATGGGCCGGCGGATCGGCAAGCTGCTGTCCGCCGCGATGCAGGGAACGGGACCCACGGAAATCGAGCCGTCGGCTGATCTGAAGACGGCGGTAAACGTGCGAACCGCGAGCCACACCGGGCTTCAGTTTTCGCCCGACACACTCGGGACTTTCGACCTGGTGTTCCCGCTGAAATGATGCGTCGACTGAAACAGGCATTCGACCAGCTGGGCTTCCGTGAGCAGCTGTTGATCACTATTGCGGCCGGTATTTTTGCCACTGCGCTGATTTCCACGGTAACCGTGTCGGTATTCTCGGGTCAGACGCTGCGCGAGGGGCTCATCGAGGAAGGCCATCAGATCACTGCGACCTTTGCCGATCGCGCGGTGCTTGCGCTCATTTTCGAAAGCCCTGAGAACGCCACCGAAGCGGCCAAGGCGGTGCTCGGCTTTCCCGACGTCGATGCCGTCGCGATCTACACGGCGGACGGCAGACCGCTGCTGATGGAAGGCGAGATACTCGACCTGGCTCTCGCGGAACCGCCCATCGACAATCGAATCGCTGCAGAGACCGAACTCGCCTGGCACCTGGTCGCACCGGTCCGCGCGCCGGCCGTGGTGGAAGGCGAGGAGTCGCCTTTCGATGACAATACCTCGATGCCTGCTGCAGCGACCCTGGTGGGTCATGTGCAGGTTGACTTGAGCAAAGCGTCGCTGGTCAGGCTGAACCGCACGATTCTGGGCCTGAACGTGCTGGTCTCGTTTTTTGTGGCGATCGGGTTTCTGCTGGTGCTCGGTATCATCACCGGGCGGGTCACCAAGCCGCTCAATGTCCTGTCCGAGATGATGGGCCGCGCGGGCAGCGACGAGACGGTGCGCGCCGATATTCACGGGTCCAGCGAGATACGCACCATCGGCAAGACGTTCAACCAGATGATGGACAGCCTCGGGGGACAGGCGACGGACCTGAAGGAAGCGCGTGACAAGGCGTTGGAGCTCGCCCGGATCAAGGGTGAGTTTGCCGCTACGGTCAGCCACGAGCTGCGCACGCCGATGAATGCGATCGTCGGCATGCTGGATTTGTTGAAGGATATGGGACTCACCAGGAAACAGCGCGAGTACACGAACATAGCGTACAAGTCGGCGGACACGCTGCTGCACCTGATCGACGATATTCTCGATTTCTCACGCAACGAGGGTGGCAGCGCCAAGCTCGACACCCAGGATTTCTACCTGCAGGAAGTCGTCGAAGATGTGCTGGGTCTGATCGTCGGTCAGGCGCAGCGCAAGGATATCGACGTGGAGTACTCTGTTGATATCGAGGTGCCGCTAATGGCCCGCGGTGAGCCGGCGCTGATCCGGCAGGTGCTGCTGAACCTGCTCACCAACGCGGTCAAGTTCACGGAGCGCGGGAACGTCCAGGTGCGCGTCATGGTGTCCAAGGAGTTGCTCGAAACGCCGAATACCGAGCTCCGGTTCGAGGTTACCGACACCGGTATCGGCATCGCGCCCCAGGACCAGAAGGCGATTTTCGAGCCGTTCACGCAGGCGGATGCATCGAGCACGCGCGTGTACGAGGGCTCGGGGCTGGGGCTGGCCATCTGCCGCCAGCTCGTCGCCCGCATGGGCGGCGACATCGGCGTGGAAAGCACGCCCGG
>JAHELT010000029.1 GCA_024644045.1 Chromatiales bacterium
ATCCGCAAGCTGCAAGAGCAATTCTGAGTTGGTTTCCTGTTACGCGCTGCCTTGGCGACCCGCACTGACACGGGAACCTGTGCCGCAGTGTGACGACCGTCGAGCAATTCAGTAGAGGAGGCTGGTGTTAGCGTCAACCGTACGCTGGCCGGCTGACGTCGTCGCACGGAGGCGCACGACGTGTGCATGAGCGTCATTTCCTGCCGGTCCGGGCTCGGGACGTTCGCGCGATGCGCGATTACGGCGCACGCTCCCGTACGCCGGACGATTGCTGCGCGACTTCGGTGCGTGGTGGCATTCCTTCCCTGGCCAGCGAGAGGCAGGCTGACAGGGATTTGCCGATCGAATCGTAGGTAGCAGGAGGACCCGTGATCGCGCCCACCATGTGGTAGCGCGCGGGCTCGTAGTGCTGCTCTGCCGTGAACGGGGCCAGGAACACGTCGCCGACCAGATCGTCGCGTACAAAAAAAGCATTCGTCCCGGACAGGTCACAGCCGACCAGGCGGTAACCTCTACCCGCGAAGTTCAACTCCAGGAACTTCAGCGACGCCCCCATGTAGTCGTCACCGTTCCAGCGATGGGCATCGTCGTAAGCGATGTTGAACAGAATCGGCGGCGCGTACTTCGCGTTGTACTCAATGACGACGACTCGCGGGTTGATGCATTTGATCGCGTTGAAAATATGGACATCGTTGCCATCGATGTCGATGGACAGCAGGTCGATCTCTCCGCGGTGCGTATGATGCGACAGGATCCGATCGATGTTGTTCTTTTTCGCAAAAGCATGGACGACCTGCAGCCGCTTGCCTTCGATCGCCGGGCGCAACCCCGCCTGGATGTCGCGCACTGCCCTCTGTGATCCCTCGATCCACAGGCCTTCCCAGCCCTGGAACACCAGCGCGAGGGTGTTGTTTTCCAGGCCGTCTCCGACGCCGACCTCGACGAACACCTTGTTGGTGGTGTTCACGCGCCGGAATATCTCCTGGATGATGCCGTCCTCCTCGTTCTGCGAGTAGACCTTTCTGCCATGGCGGATCAGAGACTTGGGGTGTTCGTAGCGGGGACTTGATTTCAGCGTTTCGAGGTGCTGGGCCATTACGATCTGGCGCAGGTAGGCGACATTTCTGTTGATCTGCTTGGTGTACTTCAGCTTTTTAAGCTTCTTCGAGAGCCTGTCGCGCGCCCTCCTGAACGTGTCGTGTGTTTTTTCAAGCAAGTGTTTTCTCCGACGCCCTGCCGTATCGCGCCGCGCTCCCTGCAAGGCGCCCCTCCCATGGTCGAGTGTACCTTCCCAGGGCGGTAAACACATCGGGCCGTCACGACGCAGCATGCTGGCCACTCCGCGGGAAACCAGACCATCATGAGTCAAATTGATGGAATAACAACCACTTGAGAAATGCCGGTTGCCTCGGCAGCGGTATCAAGAGGCGTTCGCGTAGTGGCATGATATCGGCTGGACCGCACCCGTATACCAGTGCGCCGCCGTCTTTGCCGGACAGCGAGGGGATGGGGTTGTTGGGTGCGACGAGATCAGGCTGCGCCGGCGCTCGTCCCGAGCGACGCTTGCAACGACAGTGACACACTCTGCTACGACCACCATCAGCGTGTGTAAAGCCCACGGCAACGGCCTTCAGTTGCGAATCTCCTGCAGGTAAAGCGTGCTGCCCACCTGACTGGTGTGCAGCGTATGATCCGCAACCGTCTTGGAGGCGGTGATCGCCGGTAGGTCTATGCGCAAGTCCATCGCTTCGCGCAGTGGACGCCCGTCGACCGCTCCCGGGAGTTCCAGTCCCAGGGTCGCAAAGATCGTCGGCAGAATATCGACGATGCCCGCCGGTGTGTCGATGCGGGCGTTCGTTCTGTACGCGCTCCCGCCGAGTGCCAGCCAGTTGTTCAGCTCTTTGCGGTGCATGCCGCCGTGCATGCCGCCGCCCGCCGGCAAGTCGTTCGTATCGTGCAGCGACCGGCCCAGCAGGCCGCCGCTGTTCGGTGCGTCGGTCGACCTGGAAATAAAAACTACCTGGGGGGAGCGCGGATGCGCGAGCGCGACATCGTCCGGATCAAAACAGCCGGCGACATCTTTGGCGAACACGGGACCGCACCACGGTTGCGCCTGCAGCCAGTTCGCCAGGCCGGCGATCCGTTCAGCGGAGGGGTCTTTGAGGTAACAGCCGCCGGCGGTGCTGCAGAACATCACGATGTCCGTCTGGTCGTCGAATGTCGTTCCCGCCCGCCAGCCGGCAGCTCGCATTTGCTCTGCGATGCGCAGCGGTTCGCCGGCCGTTGCCAGATGACCGTGATCGGAAAGCGTGATGATCTGCAGCGATTCAGCCTGTCCGCTCGCGGCGCGCCAGCGCAGGATGCGGGCCAGTTGCTGATCGGCGCAACGCAAAGCTTCCAGGTTCTCGGGAGTCCCGAGCCCGCTGTAGTGATAGCTGTAGTCCGGCTCGAACGACCACAGGATGGTGACGTCGGGGTCGAGCGCTTCGGCCACGAATTCGAGGTACACGTCAACCGCGTAGCGCAGCCGCTCAATCGCAGGCAGCCTCTGTTCGGGAACGGCGCCGAGCCGGTCGACGATCCTCGCGATTGAAGCCGCCGGCGTGGAGCGGTCCGGCCGGTACAGACTCATTCGGAACTGGTCCAGTTCCTCGGCACGGTGGTGCAGGATCCGAGTGCCGCCCGGCGTGCCCGAACCCACGACCGCAAGCGTCCGGCCGGCGTCGGCAAGGCGCTCGCCCAGTGAGGGAACATCGAGCAGTTCGCCGTGCAGCGCCCGGTGGGCTGCGAACAGGTGCTCTTCGTCGCCGGAGTTTACCAGCCGGTCGGGCCAGACTGACGGTTCGAGAAATTTGTTCCCTACGATGCCGTGACGCTGCGGCATGCAGCCGGTGACCAGGCTCGCCTGATTGACCCGGGTCTCGCTGGGGAACACCGCGCGTGCGTTCGGGTACCACACGCTGGTGTCGGCGAAACTGCGCAGCGTAGGCATGGTCTCCTCGGTGACCATGTCGGGCCGCAGCCCATCGAAAACCAGGACCAGCACGCGGGTTCGGTTCGCCGGATGCATCGTCTTTCCAATCGATTTCAATCAACCAGACCAGAGCCGCAGGTTAACCGATTACCGGCGCAGCGTCCTCGATTGGATGCCGGGTACTGCGCTACGCGTTGTCGGAGACGTCACACTCGGGCATAGTCGCGCTCGATCCATTCAACCCACGAGTTCCGCGCGATGCATGAACGGCCTCTATTGCTGACTCCTCTCCAGATCCGTGCGCTTACCCTTCGCAACCGCATCGTGATCTCGCCGATGTGCCAGTATTCGGCTGAGGAGGGCATGTTGAGCGACTGGCACGTCGCGCATCTCGGGCAGTTCGCCATGGGAGGCGCCGGCCTCGTGTTCACCGAAGCGAGCGCTGTCGAGCGGCGCGGGCGCATTACGCACGGCGATGCGGGCCTCTGGAGCGACGGCCATATCGAGCCGTTCCGGCGTGTTGTGAACTTCATCAAGTCGCAGGGTGCGGCAGCCGGTATCCAACTCGCGCATGCGGGGCGCAAAGCGAGTATGCAGCGACCGTGGCACGGCAACGCCCCGCTCAATCGCACCGATGCCGAGCGCGGTGATGAACCCTGGGAGATCGTGGGCGCCAGCCCGATTCCCGTCGACGAAGGGTGGCTCGTGCCTCGCGAGATTCCGACCGGCGAGCTACCGGCGTTGATCGAGACGTTTGCTGATGCGGCCGGGCGTGCCCTGGCCGCCGGCGCCGACGTGATCGAGATTCACGGTGCTCACGGCTATCTTATCGCGAGCTTCCTCTCGCCGGTTACGAATCGGCGCAGCGACCGTTATGGTGGCGACCGGCAGGGGCGAATGCGATTCGCGCTGGAGATAACCGAAGCCGTGCGCGGCGCATGGCCCGACGATAAACCGCTGTTCTTCCGCATCTCAGCGATCGACGGCGCCGAGAACGGATGGAATCTGGACGACAGCGTCGCTCTGGCGCGCGCGCTCAGGGCGCTGGGCGTCGATGTTGTGGATTGCTCGTCCGGCGGCATTGCCGGTGCTGCAACGGCGGCCGCCGGAAAGCGCCAGCCCGGGTTCCAGGTGCCTTTTGCCGATCGAATTCGTCGTGAGGCCGAGGTGATGACGCAGGCGGTCGGGCTGATCACGCATCCGCTGCAGGCAGAGGCTATCTTGCGCGAGGACCGTGCTGATCTTATCGCGATCGGTCGCGAGGCACTCGAGTATCCGCATTGGCCGTTACACGCCGCCGAAGTTCTCGGCAGCGACGCCGGCTACCGGGCCTGGCCGAAGCAGTACGGCTGGTGGCTGGAGCGGCGCGCGGCATCGAGTGAGTTTTACCGCCCGCCGATCGAGGAATGACGGGCGTTAGAAATGGGGTCAATCTGCGTTTCAGCTGAGCAAGAAAGCAGAATGCCCCATTCGCGAGTTACCCGTCAAAACGCGGAACCGGCGTTGGCAGAGTCCCGTCAGGAATCGCTTTGCAGGTTGCTCAAGTGGCTGGTCAGCAGTCTGTCCAGCTGGTTGGCGAAGGCATTCTTGTCGCTCTGGCTCAACGTCGGCGGGCCGCCGGTGCGGATGCCGCTTCCGCGCAGGGTGTCCATGAAATCGCGCATGTTGAGGCGTTCGCCGATGGTTTCCCTGGTGTACATCTCGCCGCGCGGGTTGAGCGCATGGGCGCCTTTGCCGATGACCTCTGCCGCCAGCGGAATGTCGGCCGTGACGACCAGATCGCCGGCGTCGACCCGCTTCACGATCTCGCTGTCGGCGACGTCGAAACCGGGCGCCACCTGGATCGATCTGATCCAGCGCGACGGCGGAACGCGTATCGGTTGATTCGCAACCAGCACCAGCGGCAGCTGGGTGCGTTTGGCCGCCCGGAACAGAATTTCCTTGATCGCTACGGGGCAGGCGTCCGCGTCCACCCAGATTTTCATGCCGCGCGCTCCACGCGCGCACCATACACGCTCTGCGGCCATCCCCCAACGTGACGAATCCCGAACAAAATGGGGAGTGTCCCCAAAGTTGACGGATTTACGACAATCTGGGGCTCAGAATTGACAGCTGATGCCGATGCCCAGCACGTCGATCGCCTGGCCGTTGAGCGAAATGTCCGTGGCTGTCGGCACCGCGCGCGTCCGGAGGCGACGCAATTCGCTGCGGCTTTTGCAGTGATATCATCCTGATAATGCGCTTCATTGAAGAAGCCGATGTCGTCCACCGCCACGGTTGCCCCGGCACCGCCCTGGGCTACGGGCGCACAAAGCCTGTCGATTCCCTCGGCGAACACAGCGGGGGTGTTGGTGGAGTGGAACGCGATCTGCGCGCCCGGCGCCATGTCGTGAATCAGCTCGCCCATCGCGGCACCCTCGTCGGCGCCAGCAGCATCGTCCCGCAGGTTGACGCTCGGCGGCAGATCCATGGAGTCCTGCGAGGGACTGCCTGTCAACGTACCTGCGACGCCGGTGTCCGGCATGGTGTCGGCGTCGCGATTGTCTGCCTGGGCGAAGCTGTCGGACAGAATGCCTGCCGTTTGCCCGCGCAAGCGGTTGCCAGCGCGGTGCCGGCGACCAGATAAGCTAGGGCCCGGAGAAGGGCACGGCGATTGCCAGGTGGCTTGGTGGTCATCGCGGTTGTTCTCATCTGTTTACGGTCTGGTATAGCAAAGATTTGCCGCGCAGACCGTAAGACCTGTCGACACCGACGACTGATTCACAACCCTATGGTAAATGGGGCATTCTGCCTTTTCGAAGACAAAACGCGTCCCCATTTTTCCGAATGTCCCGGGAAACCTCTAAAGGTACCCGCCACCCGGCCGCTATTGCGCCTGCGGGGGACCGAACCCGCAACCACGGTTTGTTGCCGGAGTGGCGGGAGGCGGCCGGACAAGCCCTGCGTCTCAGTCGCCCGCAGCGAACCGGTTAACCAGCACATGCTCATACAGGAGAAACCTTTTATGCATGGCAGTAAGATACTCGTCGGTACGATCCTGGCGCTGGCCTTCAGTCTGCCGTCCCTGGGACAGGCGCGCGGTCAGCTGTCCGTTCACGACGCTGCGATAGGCACGTACGTAGCGGACCGAAAGCCTTATGGGACCTCGACACAGTTTTCGTCGACCGTGGGGCAGCTCTATGCGTTCACGCACATCGTCGGCGCTGACGCAGGTACCCGGGTCACGCACAAGTGGTACTACGGCGAGCAGCTGATGGCGGAGGTGCAGCTCCGCATCGGTGGCGACAACTGGCGCACGTGGAGCAGCAAGAACGTGATGTCCGACTGGGTGGGCGAGTGGCGAGTCGAAGTCATCGCCGACGACGGCACGATGCTGGAGACGATCACCTTTGAAGTGGGGTGAGGACTGCCGTCTGAAGCGGTGTTCAGACAAAGCGTGCCAAGGATGGCGCGCTTTCTTGAATCAGAAATAGAACAAACACCCGCACCCGTTTTCTCAGACTGATGCGCACGCCGTCCGCCGGCGCAACTCGCGCGCAATCACACCGCGTTTTTTTTCAGTTCGCTCTTCAGCAGCTCGATGCGGCGCTTGGCGCCCTGCGAGTGCGGGGCGATTTCCAACAGCTTTTCGAAGGTTCTTATCGCCTCGGGGAAATCACGTCGCAGTCCGAGGATCATTCCCTTGCCCCAGATTGCACCGAAGTGCCGCGGTTCGAGCGCCAGGGTTCGCTCGATATCGTCCAGTGATCCTGCGTAGTTGCGTCGGTGGTAACGTACGGTTGCGCGTGCGTTCCACCCTTCGGAGAAAGCCGGCAGCGTTTTAACGACACGGTGTAAATGGCTTCCGCCTGCTCGAGCTGACCGGCCTGCAGCGCTTCTCGACCTTCCCCCATCAGTGTATCTATGTCCTCACGCCCGGAATTCGAACCAGATCTGCCAGATCGCGGATTCCGT
Source organism: Chromatiales bacterium (assembly GCA_024644045.1). Classification (GTDB taxonomy): domain Bacteria; phylum Pseudomonadota; class Gammaproteobacteria; order JAHELT01; family JAHELT01; genus JAHELT01. Next base: position 6,929 of record JAHELT010000029.1, read on the forward strand.
TTCGCGCTGCACGCGGACACTTTCGCTGCTTTGCAGCGTAGCGAACAACGGTTCCAGCCGCTTGTCCGTCTGATCCGCCCATGCGAGGGAGGTGGTCAGCACCAGGGCCAGGGCCCATGGGGAAATGCCGCTGATCGCTTCACAACACACCCTACCTCAGCTGACTGTCTTTGCTGCCGCGGCGGTTGTAGCCGCCGTGGGCCGCCTGCGCTTCGTCCATCGCGGCCTGGCATTCGACGCAACGGCGCACGCCGGGGATTGCCGTGCGGCGGGCTTCCGGGATTTCGGTGTCGCATTCCTCGCAGTGGCGCAAGCTCTCGCCACGCGGCAACTGGCGCCGGGCATGCCGAACGGCGTCGTCAACGCTTGCGTCGATCTGATCCTGCACGGCCCCGTCGCGGGCCCAGCCACCGGCCATGATCATTCCTCCCTTGTTCCCGCGCTATGGTTGCACAACAGTGCGCAGCAGAAAAGCGCACGCGACACGGGGCATGCGCTGATTTGACGGACTCCCCGAAACCCGGGACACTGCATCCAATGATGAAAATCCGTCAGATTGGGGAGTGTCCCCAAATTGTTGAGAATGCGACAGACTAGGGTGGGGAGGCGATGGTGAACGAGCCGCAACGTCCGCGCATCGGGCTGGTCCACGCGCTGCACGCCTCCATTGCCGCCATCGAGGCGGCCTTCTCGGAGCTGTGGCCGGCAGCGGAGACCGTAAGCCTCTACGATCAGTCGCTGTACACCGACTTCAACAGGGCCGGGGGCCTGACGCCCGCGGTGTATCAGCGCATCGAGTCGCTGCTTCGCTACAGTGCCGACAGCGGCGTGCAGGCGATTCTGTTCACCGGCTCGTTGTTTGGGGAGCCGGTCGAGGCGGCGCGCGAGCGCCTCACGGTGCCGGTCTTGACCGCCTACGAGGCAATGATCGAAGAAGCCTTCACGGGGCGCAAACGGCCCCGGCTCGGACTGCTGGCCACTGCCGCGGGCACTGCCGACATGATGAGCACCGACATCGGGGAGTACGCCGCCGCACAGGGCCTCGACTTCGAGCTCGAGGCGAAGACCATCGCAGGTGCCATCGACGCGCTGCTGTGGGGCGACCGTGAGGAGCACGACGAGCTGGTGCTGGCGGCCGCCAGGGAGCTGGGTGCCTGCGACGTGCTAATGCTTGCCCAGTTCTCGATGGCGCCGGTGGCGCGGCGCATTCCTGAGCTGCCCGGACGGCAGGTGCTCACCAGTCCGGGTTCTGCCGTGGCAAAGCTCAAGCGTTTGCTGGGCGAAGATCGCTGAAACCTGACCGGCCGGACCAAGGTATGCGCTCGTCGCGACCCGGCACACCTTGACGCCGCCGTAACACAACAACCGCCTGACTGCTGTATGGTGCTGCCGCAGGGCGCATGCGCCGATTCCCTGTGGCTGACAAAAATCTGATTGCGGACGCACACCCTGTTGCTGTAAGACTACCGGGTTTAATCAAGGAGACAGGCTATGGAACTGGAGGGCAAGAACGCCATCGTTACCGGCTCGACCAGCGGCATCGGTCTGGGCATGGCCGAGGCGCTGGCACAGGCCGGCTGCAACATCATGCTCAACGGCCTGGGTGACGCGGATGAGATCGAGGAGACGCGCGCTAAACTTGCGGACGAGACGCAACGCAATGTGCTCTTCTCGCCCGCCAACATGCTCGAGCCCGAACAAATCGCCGAGATGGTGGCTACGGCCAGAAGCGAGCTGGGTTCGGTAGACATTCTTGTCAACAACGCGGGCATCCAGCACGTGGCGCCGGTTGAAGAGTTTCCGGTGGCGAAGTGGGACGCCATCATCGGGATCAACCTGTCGGCGGCGTTCCATGGCATACGCGCGGCGGTGCCACACATGAAGAACCAGGGATCCGGTCGGATCGTCAACCTGGCGTCTGCCCATGCCCTGGTCGCTTCCCCGTTCAAATGCGCCTACGTGGCGGCCAAGCACGGACTTGCAGGTCTCACGAAGACCGTGGCACTGGAAGTCGCCGAGCACCATATCACCGTCAATGCGATCTGCCCCGGGTACGTGCTCACGCCGCTGGTGGAAGGCCAGATCCCGGACACCGCCAGGTCACGCGGCATCAGTGAGGAGGAAGTCAAACGCGACGTCCTGCTCGCCGCCCAGCCTACCAAGGAGTTCGTTACCATCGAGCAGATCGGCGCTTTGGCCGTGTTCCTGTGCGGCGACGCGGCCGCCTCGATCACCGGCGCGATCCTGCCTGTGGATGGCGGCTGGACGGCCCAGTAGTGGCCGCCGGTTCACGCGCATGAGCGAGTCCAGGGTAAAGCCGGAACGGGACGGCGACATGCAGGCGATGGCCGAACGCCCCGGGTGGGTCCGCCCCAACACCAAGGCCGTGAACCTGGCGCTGCAGGGCGGCGGCGCTCACGGGGCGTTCACCTGGGGGGTGATCGATCAGCTGCTCGAGGACGGACGCATCAGCTTCGAGGCCATCTCGGGCACGTCGGCGGGCGCCATGAACGCCGTGGTCATCGCCGACGGGATGCTCCGGGGTGGACCCGAGGCGGCGCGCGAGGCGCTGCACGATTTCTGGTACGCGGTGTCGGTCGATGGGGCGAAGAACCCGGTCAAACGCAATCCGATCAACTGGTTTCTCGGCGACTGGAGCCTCGACAACTCGCCGAGCTATCTGTTCTTCGACGTGTTCACGCGCATGGTATCGCCCTACGAGGTAAACCCCTTCAACATCAATCCACTGCGCACGCTGATCGAGGATCGCGTGGAGTTCGAGCGGCTGCGCAGCTGCACGCAGACCAAGCTGTTCGTACCCGCCACCAACGTGCACACGGGGCGCGTGCGCGTATTCAAGACCTGGGAAATGACGGCGGATGCAGTGCTGGCATCCGCGTGCCTGCCGTTTCTGTTCCAGGCGATCGAAATCGAGGGGGTTCCCTATTGGGACGGGGGCTACATGGGCAACCCCGTTCTGTTCCCGTTCTTCGATTCCTGCGCGAGCGCTGATGTGCTGCTCATTCAGATCAATCCTCTGGAGCGCAGGGAGACGCCGCGCACGGCACGCGAAATCCTCAACCGGGTCAACGAGATCACCTTCAACGCCTCGCTGATGAAGGAGTTCCGCGCCATAGAGTTCGTGTCGCGCCTGATCGAGAGCGGCAAGTTGGACCCTGCAGAGTACACGCAGATCAAGCTGCACCGGGTCGAGGACGACACGGCCCTGGAGCCACTGTCCGCCTCCTCCAAGCTCAACACCGAGTGGGCGTTCTTCGAGCACCTGCGCGACGTCGGGCGCGAGGCTGCACAGCGCTGGCTGGACGAAAACTACGAACAGGTCGGCAGTCGTTCGACCGTGGACATCCGGGCGCTGTTTCAGTAGCCGACGCCGAATCGAGCGCGACCGCGAGCCTCTTGCGGAAAAGTGACGGCTAGGCGGAGTCGGAACCGGCCAGGCGTTCCTGGTGGGGCGGCAGCACCACCAGGGTAAACCAGTATTCGGTGATGTCGCCGATCACTTTGACGAACTTGTCGAAGTCGACCGGCTTGACGATGTAGGAGCTGCAGCGCAGCTTGTACAGCTTGAGCACGTCCGATTCCTGGTCCGACGTCGTCAGCACGACCACCGGAATGTGGTTCATCGTGTTGTCTTGCGCGATCTTTTCCATGACTTCCCAGCCGTCCATCAGCGGCAGGTTGAGGTCCAGCAGGATCAGGTCGGGCATCGGGCTGCCGGCGTACTCGCCTTCCCCGCGCAGAAAGCGCATGCACTCGCGGCCGTTCTCCACGTGGTGCAGGTGGACGGCAAAGCGCAGCCGCTTGAACCCCAGCTCGGTGAGCAGCACATCGTTCTCGTTGTCTTCGACGAGCAGGACTTCGGCCACTTTACCCTGCGTGAGATCGAGGCTCATTGCGTTTATCCCCGCGGCAGTGAAAACGAGAAGCGGCTTCCCCCTCCGGGTTGCGACTCTACCTGCAGTGTCCCGCCGTGACGCTCCACCACGCGTCGGCTCAGCGCCAGACCTATGCCGTTGCCGGGGTACTCGCGATCGCCATGCAGGCGCCTGAACATCTCGAAAATACGCGGCTGGTGCTCGGCGGCGATCCCGATACCGTTGTCTTCTACCGTAAGCAGCCAGTTGTCGCCGAGCGCCCGGCAGGAAATATGCACGCCTGGTGGATCGGGGCCGTGGAATTTCAGTGCGTTTTCGATCAGATTGCGCAACAGCTGCTGGAGCTGGTTGCGATCACCACGGACCGTCGGCAGTGCTTCACGGCTGACCGACCCCCGTTTAGCGTTGATTTCCTCGGCAAGCAGCGCGACCACTTCGTCGCAGACCTCGTTCAGCGATACGCGCACCGGCGCGCGCGGTTGTGAATCCACGCGTGAGTAAGCCAGCAGATCGTCAATCAGCGTTTTCAAACGTGCCGCTGACTCCAGCGTGCGGCATATCCAGTCAGCGGCTTCCGGGTCCAGGTGGTCGGCGTAACGTTCCTGCACGAGCTGCAAAAAGCTGGTGATCGCACGCAGCGGTGTCTGCAGGTCGTGAGACGCCACGTAGGCGAAACGGCTCAGTTCGAGATTGCTGCGTTCGAGCGCTGCGTTGGCGTCGCGCAGCTCGGCACTCTGGCGCGCGAGGTAATCGGTGCGCACTGCCACCTGCTGCTCCAGCTCGGTCTCGTGCACAAGCTGCCGCGCTTCGCTGGCCATCGTGCGCGTGACAAACCATGCAGTGACGCCGATTGCCAGCAGTGCAAGGACGCGGTTGGCAATGACCTTAGACACCTCGCCGCCGACCGGCGAGAACGAGAAACCGAGAATGACGAGTAATACGCTTGCCGCCGTGATGCACCACACGAAAGGCAGGTGATGACGAAAGTATGCCAACGCCACCGCCACGACGTAGCACACGCCGACTGCCACACCCAGCTCGATGGCAAGATCGAGCAACAGCACGACCAGCATGTAGAGCGCGAGCAGAGGGGTGAGCCAGGGCACCCGCAAGGGTCGACGCACCGGCGTCGATGCGTGCTCCAGTGTTTGGAATACGGTACTGCGCATACCCAGGACCGCAGCGAGCGGACCGGGTATGTGCCATCGGCACTGATGTTTCTGCGCCGGGCTTATTTTTGCGGCGGAGGTGGTCATCACTCCTACGAATCGCCCCTTCATATGCGCCAGACCAGGTGCGGACCGCCCATCGGCGTCTGGTCAAGAGCTGGCCGGTGCGTGCGCGATTGCACTCGCACGGGCGGTTTCTCCGGCCGTGTGATTGAGCTGCCAGATGCTCTCGATAGCGCGTGTCGATGTATCGAACCATGCCGGCGCCGAAAGCGGGTAATTTCCGCCTTCGACGCTCGCATGGTGCATGCCCACCCCTGGCTCTTCCAGTTGCTTGAGGAAGCTTTGCCTGACTTTTTCGAATTCGGTCAGAACCTGCGCGGGAACGCGTTCCGACCGGACCATGGCTTCCGCCATACGCCAGTGCGAGTGAAGCCGTTTCTGATACCGGCCAAGCCGCTCCTGCTCGCGTCGCGGCAGTGGCCGGCCGAGCACCGCGGCCGCACTGAGCAGGGCGCGCTCCCGACCGGCGATGTCGCCGAGTCGCCACGCATATTGCTGCAGGTGCAGGGTGTTGCGCACCCCCGGATCGGCCCTTGCGATTTGGCGATGCACCGCGACCAGCAGACGCTCCAGGGCCTTGATGCGCTGCGTGGCGATTGTGAACCAGCGCAGCGGCAAACCGCGCTCACGCTGACTCGGCAACGTCGCGAGATCCTGATCGACCATGGCGCGCAGCGCTTCGAGATCCCGCTTGGTCAGACGGAATCCGTAGAGGTTTTGCGGGCTGTTCGGCAACACGTCACTTGCTGCCACGACGGCGCCTGCCAGCGCGGTTTCACTGAGTGAGCGACGTTCCGCGATTGTCGCGCGCAGATCCTCCAGAGCAGGCGCTGGCGCGTGCAGGGCGTAGTACACTAACCCGCGCTCCACCGCCAGCGCGGCGGCGGCTTGCTGCAGCAGGGCAGTAGCCGAGAAAGCCCGTTCGAGTTGTACACGCGTCAGCGCCGGTGGCTTCGAGGTTTCGCGTTCGAACACGGCCGCTACAACGATGAGCAACGCGACTGCTGCCAGCGTGCCCGTCACGATCCAGGTACCGATGCGACTTGTCACCTTTCCTTCAGACTCGTTCACGATAAATCTCCTGATCCGCAGGGCTGCGTTTGTGGATCCAAATGATGTAAGGGTTACCCGCGGCGGGGTGCCGGGGGGTGGCGGACACCTGACAGCCAGAGCAGCGAGACGTGTCTGCTTCACTCCGCCATGGCACCGACCCCGACAACGCGTGAGGTAACGGTCCATGTCGAGAGAAACCGGACAGTTTCACGGGCAGGGGCAAAGGTGGTTGCCGATCTGGATCCTCACGCATGATCCACGCCCTCCACTCGTGCTCCGCCCCGCTATCGGATGACCCGGCGGAGGCGATCCGACCTTTGCGCCGTCGGCTCGGCTGGCTGGCTACGACGCTGTCACGCTGCCTGCGCAGCGTCCACGTTAGGAAACTACTGCAACGCGCCGGACAGCGAAACTGGGGTTACCACGTAAGTTCTACGTACCAGCACGTAGTGTTGACCGCGGTGCTCCGAGAAGCGTACGTTTAGACCCGGGCTGTCACGTGGCAGCTGAGTCACGTCGGGTTATTGTGTGGCTTGCAACGCAAGTTACTTTCGTCCGGCTTCGCGCGAGGCCAGGGTGGACGGGCGAAAGGTTAGCGTGATGGGATGAGGCAGGCGTCGATGAATCGCGGCGGCGAAGATCGGGATGTCGAAGGCTTGTATGGCGCAAGCGCTCAGGACGATAGCGTCGGCGTTGCCCCTGCATTCGTCGACGAGTCGCGGCTGCTGAAGCACCTCGTATTGTCGGTTGCCCAGGCGCCCGACACCATCTCGGCGATGGCGACCGCGCTGCGTGAGATCTGCCGGGCCACCGGGTGGGATTACGGCGAGGCGTGGCTGCCGGAGGCGGACGACGATGTGCTGGCCCTGCACCCGGTGTGGCACACCGCGAGCCTGGAGCTCAGCCGCTTCGAAACTGAGTTCGAGGGCACGCGCTGGGTCAAAGGACAAGGTCTGCCGGGCCGGGTCTGGGCCTCGCGCGCCCCGGAATGGCTACACGACTTGACGGACAGTTCCGCTTTCGTGCGTGCTGCCGCGGCCGCGCGGACCGGCTTCCAGGCAGGACTGGGTGTGCCGGTGCTCGCAGGCGACGACGTGGTGGCGGTGGTGGTGTTCTTTACCCGGCACCCGCGGCCCGCCGAGGAACAGCGCGTCGGGTTGGTCAACGCGGCGCTCGCCCCGCTCGGTCCCGTCATTCAACGCATGCGCGCCGAGGAAGCGTTAAAAACGCTGAATCGCACGCTCGAACGAAGGGTCGCTGAACGAACGGCCGAGCTGGAGCAAAGTAATGCCGACCTGCGCGCCGAGATAGCGAAACGCGCGAGCTTCGAGCGCGAGTTGCGCAGCAGTGAAGCCAAGCTCAAGCGCGCGCAGACGCTCGCCGGTCTCGGCAGCTTCGAACTGTCTCTTGATACCGCTGCTCAAACGCACTGGTCGGACGAGGCGTGCCGGATCCTCGGGATTGGCGCTCCAGCTTCGAGCATGACGACGAGCGGTTTCGTCGAGGCGGCCGTGCATGGCGACGATCGAGCGCGGGTAGCGCTGTGTTTCGAGCAAGCCGTGCTGGCGCGTAAACCTTTCGACATCGAGTACCGGGTCGAGTGGCCGAATGGCGATGTGCGTACCGTGTTCAATGCCGGCCGTCCGCTCTATAAAAGGGGAAGGCCTGTCAAGCTTGCGTGCACCGTCCTCGACGTCACTGAGCGGCGTGACGCAGAGCAGGCGCTGCTCGAGTATCGCAATGAGCTTGCTCATCTCGCCCGCGTGGCGACCGTGGGTGAACTCGCCACGGGGCTCGCGCATGAGCTCAATCAGCCGCTGTCCGCCATTTCGCACACTGCGCAGGCTTGTCTGCGCTGGCTTCAGTCGGGCCGCACGGACCAACGGGAAATTCTCGAACAGCTGCAGCATGTTTCCGCGGAGGCGCGCCGCGCGAGCGAAATTGTGCGGCGGTTGCGTGAATACCTACGCAAGCGAACAACGCAACACACTCGCGTCGATTTGAACGCGGTGGTTGAGGACACGCTGCGGTTGCTCGAGCGCTCGGCGCAGCAGGCTGGCGTGCGCGTCAACCGCGAGTTGGCGCAACCGCTCCCGTCGGTAACGGCCGACGAAATCCAGATCGGTCAGGTGATCCTCAATGTGGTGCGTAACGCGATCGAGGCACTGGCCGACGATTCAGGCCCTCAACGCGTGATCTCGATCACTACCTCACATGCTGCCGATACCGTGCTCATGGAAGTCGAGGATAGCGGGCCGGGCATCGGCCGGGATGACCTGGGCAAGGTGTTCGAGCCGTTTTTCACGACGCGCACCGATGGACTGGGTATGGGGCTTGCGATCAGCCGGACGCTCGTCGAGGCCTGCGGTGGCACGCTGGTGGCGCTGCCATCGCCGGGCTCGTCGCGTGGGGTGACGTTTCGACTGTCGCTTCCGGTTATGAGCACCCAGGAGTAAGGTTGGATGACACGCGCCGGGCTTACCGTGTTTCTGATCGACGACGATCCGGGATTACGCAAAGCACTGGGTTTCCTGCTGCGGTCGGTGGACCTGGACGTGCAGGCGTACGCTTCCGCCGGCGCCTTCCTGCAACGTTATGAGCCCGGTATGCGTGGCTGTCTGCTGGTTGACGTGCGCATGCCCAGCATGAGCGGCCTGGAGTTCCAGGTCGAGCTGCGGCGGCGCGGCATCGATCTACCGCTCGTCATGCTTACCGCGTACGCGGACGTCCCGATGGCAGTGCGTGCGATGCAAGGCGGTGCCGTGGATTTTTTCGAGAAGCCGGTCAATGAGCAAGCACTGCTCGACTGTATTCACCGGGTGTTTGCGGCGGAGGCTGAGCGGAGCGAGCCGGCAGCGCATTTCGCGCCCGTGGCCGCGCAACGCGCTCGCTTGACGTCCCGCCAGCGGGAGGTCTTTGATCTGCTCATGCAGGGTCTGCAGAACAAGGCGATTGCCGAGGCGCTCGGGATCAGCGTTCGGACAGTGGAGGTGCACCGATCCAAGATTCTCAAGACGCTCGGCGCACCCTCCGTGACCCATCTCATCAGGGAGCTGCTGCAGCGCGCAGTCTCGCACTGAGGCGGCCCGGGGACGCGGGCTAATCCCCGGCGTAGGCCTCGCCACCGATCGCACCGCACGCACGCAGCGCCTCGATGTCCGCTTTGCCGTAACCGAGCTCGCTCAGGATCTCGTGATTGTGTTCACCCAGCCGCGGTGCGCCGCGGTGTATGGCCGGCGGGGTGCCTTCGAACCTGGCCGCGGTGCGCGTCTGGCGCAGGCGTCCCGCGGCGTGATGCTCGTGCTCGATCAGGATCTCGCTCGCCAGCACCTGGGGGTGCTCGATCACCTCGCCCCGGGTAAGGACGGGTGCTGCCGGTACGTCTTCACGCTCGAATATGGCCAGCCATTCGCGGGTGGTCTTGTTGCGCAACGCCTGTTGCACCAGCGACAGGCGTTCGTTGACGTTACGATCGCGCTGCGCCGGTGTATTGAAACGCGGATCGTCGATCAGTTCCGGGCGATTGAAGGCGCGCGCCAGGTTGGCCCACTCCTTGTCGCTCATCGTGGACACGGTCATGTAACCATCGCTGGTTTCGTAGATCAGGTCGATGAAGCTGGCGGCCGTCTGAGCGCATACCGGTTGATCGAGGTAGGTCTGGCCGCCCATGTCGGAGGCCCAAAGAAAGCTCAGCACCGAATCGAGCATCGACAATCGCACGTGCTGGCCCCGCCCGGTGCGGGTACGGGCAAGCAGGGCGGCGGTCACGGCCTGCGACGCTACCACGGCCGTCAGTTTGTCCGGCAGTATGGTGCGCACCAGCCGCGGTCGCGCATCATCCGAGCCGGCCTGCACCGTCGTCAGTCCAGACAGCGCCTGCACGATCGGGTCGTAAACGGGCTTGTGCGCCCAGGGGCCGCGTTCACCGTAGCCGGATATAGATACGTACACGATGTCCGGGGAGCAGCGGCGGATATCGGGCTCGGCGATACCCAGGCGCTCGACTACGCCGGGGCGGGAATTCTGCACGAAAACGTCTGCCGTACGGGCCAGCCGTTCGATCAGCTGTCTGCCCTCGGGGTGTTTGAGGTTGACCGTGATCGAGCGCTTGCTGCGGTTGATGTTGAGAAAGTTCACCGGCAGTCCGCCGCTGCGGCTGCCGAGCGAGCGGGTATGGTCGCCGCTGCCGGGCATCTCCACCTTGATGACGTCGGCGCCCTGATCGCCAAGGATGGACGTCGCCCAGGGGCCAGTGAGCATGCTGCTCAGATCGACGATGCGATAGCCGCTGAGCGGACCTGGCATAGCTGCTCCCGCGGTTGCCGGCTGCCCTTACCGTCCCTGTAGCTTGCGTTGCTGCTCGCGGCGTTTGATCTGGTTCTGCTGGCGTTTCTTGTTGTACTCGATCCTGATCAGCTGGTTCTGCTTGTTGAGTTCCGTCATTCTCGCAGTGACCTCCTGCTGATCGATCTCGCCGCCCTGCATGGCTTTCACCAGCAGCGCGTTGTAGAAACCGGTCTGCGTGCTGACGGCTTGCAGCTCCGCTTTTTCCTGCCATTCCAGCTCGAAATCCTGCTGCAGGTTATCGAGCTCCAAGGCGCGCGATTTCGGTCCGTTCGTGAACTCCACGAGCGTGCGCTGGTTCCGCTGCTTGATCCGGTCGACTTCTTTCTTTTGCCGTGAGTTCCAGCTCTCTTCCTGCTTGGTGAGTTCGCCGCCGATTGCGCTGGCGAGGATCGGCGTATAGTCTTTGGTCAGGCCGAGCGCGGCAGCCTCCTCGAGGATCGCGCTGTCCCGTTCATCGAGCTCGGCATGCTTGCGTTTCTCGTTGACGATACGCGCCTCGTGCGATTTCTGCGCGAAGCGCCTGCGCAGTTCGAAAACCGAATCGGCGTGCGCTTTCATGTCGGCCTGGAGTTTTTCGAGCGTCTCGGTTTCCTGCCCTTCGCCCCCGGTGGTGAGCAGGTTCATCAGCTTCTGCTGGTACTCGGCTTCCGCCGTGGCGACGGCGGCGTTCCGTTCCGCATCGATCTCCACCCGGCGCAGCTGGAAATCGGTGTCGAGATCGCGCAGGCGGGCCTGATAGTCCTTCTTGAGCTGGCGGCTGAATTCGCGGAACGACTTGATCGCTTCGTTGATCTGCCGGCTGCGCTCGTTCTTCGCCGTCTGCCGTTCCTTTTGTGCCGCCTGGCGCTGCTTGCGCAGCTCCTTGTCGTTGTCGGCTGCAGCCGGGTTGACGAGCAGGGTGAGCGCAAGCGCGGCCAACGAGAGGTGTGTTAATCGGTTCATGCCCCATTCTTCCTCAATTGACGAAACGCCGTCAATTTGGGGAGTGTCCCCAAAACGGCGAATTTTCGTCAGTTTGGGAAATGTGGCCCGGCGGGGTAAATTGCCCGCGAGCCCCTCAGGTCGGGGGCAGGCCGGGAGTAGCAGCGAATGCCATTGCCTTTGCCCACAAGCCGTGCAGAGATCGAGCGGATTCAGTCCGAACGCAAACGGGTGAGCGTCGAGCGAGCGCTGCAGGCACCGTTTCACCGGGAGCGATTGCGGGGGATCGACCTCGACCGGCTGGATGAGCCGGAGGAGTGGGCCAGGATCCCCATGCTCGACAAGGACGAGTTGCGCGCGCTGCCACCGGACCGGTTTCTGGCGGACTTCTGCATCGCGGGGCGCGGCGAGGTCGCCGAGTACTGGCGCTCTGGCGGCGCGACGGGCGTGCCCCTGTTCTATCCACGGACGTTCGAAGACATGCGCTACGGAATGCTGTCGTTTGCGCGGGTGTTTCTTGGCCCCGGCGTCGGCGCCGGCGATACGGCGCATGTGTCGTTCCCGCTCGGCATCCACCCGGTCGGCCAGGTGTTCGCGCGCGCTGCGCAAACCGAGGGAATCGGCACGCTGTGGGCCGGCGCGGGCTCATCCACGCCATCGGCCATGCAGATCCAGCTGCTGCGCGATCTGCAGCCGACCGTGTGGCTGGGTATGAGCTCCTACGGCATTCACCTCGCCAACCTCGCGGATGCGCAGGACATCGACCTGGCCGGCGGCAGCGTCAACACGATCATGTGCTCGGCAGAACCGCTCTCCAGCACCAAGCGTGCAAAGATCGAGCGCATGTGGGGCGCGCAGGTCTTCGACACGTTCGGCATGACCGAGGCCGGCATGATGGGCTGCGAGAGCGAGGCGCACGATGGCTTTCACGTGTTCACCGACCTCTACTTCATCGAGGTGATCGACCAGCAGAGCGGTCTGCCGGTTGCCGAGGGCGAGCCGGGTCTGCTCGTGGTCACGCCGTTGTGGACCAACCATGCGACCACCTTTCTGCGCTGGAACTCCGGCGATATCGTCACCTACCGGGCGTCGGGCGCGACGGAGGGCCCGTTGTCGGTGTTTCCGGTGATTCGCCACGCGCATCGTACGGTCGGTTTCTTCAAGGTCCGCGGCGTCAATATCAACCACCAGGAGTTCGAGGACTTCATGTTCGGCAACGCCGCGGTCATGGACTTCAAGGCTGAGCTGGTCACCGAGTCGGGCAGCGACCTGTTCCGTGTCCACGTCGAAATCGCTACGGGCGCCGACGAACAGGCGCTGCGCGATCAGCTCGCTCGTGCGACCAGAGACACCTTCGAGGTCAGTCCCGATGTGCGCGTGCTGGCGCGCGGCACCCTGGCCCGTGAGTTCGAAGCCAGCATCAAAGCCCCAAGGTTCGTCGATCGGCGGGAGTGAGTCCGGCCGGGGTGGGAACTCCGTGCTCCGGGCGTGGCTTGACGCAGGCGTCAAAATACTTACTGTAGATTCAGTGTTTTTTTTGGAGTCGAGCGTCGGCGCCTTGCTCAAATCCGCAAATGCAGTTGTGCTCGAATGTACAGCATGGACGCTAGTATGCAGTCGACCGATGAGTCGAGGGCAAACGGCCTGTTCCACGAAGGCGCCCGGAGCTTCATTGAACCAATGCAAGCCCACTTCACCGGAACCTGAGCGTGCCCCGCGCTGCCGCGCAAAGGCCGTGCGAGCTACGATGACATGAACGCAGCCGAGGTCAAACAACTCGCCAGGCACCTGGGCGCCGATCTCGTGGGCATCGCCTCCGCCGAGGTGCTGAATGCATTCCCGCCCGATCCTCGCTGGCCGCAGACGCCCGATCGCATTTCGCCCTACTGCAAGAGCGTCATCGTCATCGTTTGTCGCATTCCGGCCGCTGCTTTTCGCGCCAAGCACAACGTGCTGGTGCAGTATCTGGACATGCTGGTGCTGCGGCGCATGGATCGAATCGCACACCGGCTTTGCGAAACGCTCGAGAGGCGCGGCTACCCCACCTTTACTACCGCCGGCCAGGAAACCGACTGGAGCCTCAAGAAGGCCAGCTACGGCCGGCTCAGCACCCGCCATCTCGGCATCGAGGCAGGGCTCGGCACGTTCGGCCTGGAGGTCAACATCCTCACGCCCGAGTTCGGTCCGCGTGTTTACCTCACCGGCATCCTCACCGAGCTGGAGCTGGAGGCGGACACGCCGATTCGCGAGCAGGTGTGCATCGGCGAATCCTGCTCGCGGTGCCTGTACTCGTGTCCCACCGACGCAGTACTGCACTGGAACATTGACAAGCGCAACTGCGCGCTCGAAGCGCAGGAGTTCGGCTACATGACGGCGACCGCCTACTTCGACAAATTCATCGGTGCCGACACAGAGACCCGCAAGACGATGCTTCGTTCGCGCGACCTGTTCGGTTTCTGGCAAGGACTGCTGCGGGTGGTCGGTTCGTTCGGCGATTGTCCGCGCTGTCTGGCGGTCTGCCCGGTCGGCAACGACTACCATGCGCACCTGACGGACCATCAGAAGGTGATTCCGGAGCGAACGCCGGACAAGGTTGCCAAGGCGAAGGCCTACAAGCAGGCGAGAAAGCGGGGCGATCCGGTGCCGGGCCTCGACGAATGGAACATCCGCTGGGTCGGCCCGGACGGCTACAAGGGCATGGTGGCCCGTCAGCTCAAGGCGTTTCGAGAAGCACAGGCGGCACGCGCTGAACAGGAGCAGAAGCGCGATGATTGACGTCTACCGGGCACCCTTGACCGCCGACGCGGTAAAGGCGAAGGCGAAGGCACTGGGCGCCGACCTGGTCGGCATCGCCGACGGTGCCGCCATGAACGCGCACCCGCCGGATCCCGATGACCCGCGCCGGCCGAACGACCTGAGCGACTACGATGCCGACCGGGTGATCGTGCTGGCGAAGCGCCTGAATCTCGGCACGACCCGACTGGTGCGCTGGGACGAGCGGCACAAGTACTACAACGACGAGCTGACGCTCACCGCGCTGGAAGAGGCCGCGCTGGAGCTGGTGCTGTGGCTCGAGGACCAGGGCTATCCGGCGCTCATCGTGCCGCCGACACACGTCGACCCGTGGCGCTACCAGGGCGACCCCTCGGTCCACCAGCAGCCGCTGCTGTCCATGGATCACGCCGCGGTCGAGGCCGGTCTCGGCACGCTCGGGTTGAACCTGCAGCTGCTCACGCCCGAGTTCGGCCCGCGCGTGATGCTCATCGCGGTGCTCTGCTCGCTCGAGGTGGAACCCGATCGCCGCCGGGAGCAGGCGCTTTGCCTGGGGCCTTCGTGCGGGCGGTGTCTGAGCACGTGCCCCGGTGATGCGGTGCGCCACTGGGGCCGGGACTGGCCGGCCTGCGACGTGCACCGCTCTCCGCATGGTTTCAAGCAGCTCACCGACTTTCTGGCCGGGGTGATCGACACAACCGAGCCCGACGAGCAGAAGCGCATGCTGCGCTCGGAGGACAGTTTCTACCTGTGGCAGAGCATCTTGCGCGGCGCGGGCGTCGTGACCGGTTGCCGGCGTTGTCAGGACGTGTGTCCGGTCGGCGCCGACTACCGTCAGCTCGAAGATGCGCTCGACGCCATCCCCGAGGACACCGCGCAGAAACGATCGAGCCTGGCTGCCATGGCGGCGCGCGAGGCGGGTGGTGAGCGGCCGCCCGGTCTGACGGCGCAGGCGCGTTGGGTGGGGCGATACGCACTCGGGCAGGACAAGGGCTCGCACTCGCGATAACCTTGTCGTTACGACGCCGTACCCTGGCATTTTCAATCGGCACCGAGATTTCTACTATGGTTACACGTAACTGCGATAAGGCGAAGGCCAGCCGCTGTCGTTGTACATGCACCTGGTAACGCGTCGGATATCCGCATGCGGAACCTGGCTTTTGATCCAGATCAAACGGTGCTGCCGCGCGTGTGCATAAAAGAGGTTCTGCTGTTCATGTTGTCGTCTCCCAGCGTCAAAGGTTCCAGATCGTGACAACGCTTACCGATCCAGATGCACGTCCAACGCCCGACGAGATCTCCCTGCAAAGCGCCGCGTTCGACATCTGGGATCGAAAATATCGCCTCAAGACGAGCGACGGGACGCCGCTCGACTCGACGGTCGACGATACCTACGCGCGTATTGCCACGGCGCTGGCGGCTGTCGAGCAGACCGCGGAGCAACGCCGCGAATGGCAGGAAAAGTTTCTTTGGGCGTTGCGTCACGGCGCGGTTCCCGCGGGTCGCATCGTCTCCAATGCCGGGGCGCAGTCGCATAAACCGGCCACGTCAACGATCAATTGCACGGTGTCGGGCACGATCGCCGATTGCATGGACGACATTCTGCAGAAGTTGCACGAGGCCGGTCTGACTCTGAAAGCGGGCAGCGGTATCGGCTACGAGTTTTCGACGCTGCGCCCGAAGAACGCATACGTCCGCGGGGCTGGGGCGCATACGTCGGGGCCGCTGTCGTTCATGGACATCTACGACAGAATGTGTTCCACCATTGCTTCGGCCGGGGGGCGACGCGGGGCGCAGATGGCCACGTTCGACGTTGGTCATCCCGACGTGCTGGATTTCATTCTCGCCAAACGCGAAGCGGGGCGCTTGCGCCAGTTCAATCTTTCCCTGCTGCTCACGCGTGAGTTCATGCAGGCACTCAAGGAGGATGCGCCATGGGTGCTGGCGTTTCCGCTAACAGCGCAGGAAGTGGACACGTCAGGTATCGATCTGAACAATACACGACAGGTAATCTGGCGTGCGTGGCCGACGCAAGAGAATTACATTCGCGACGCGAACGGGCGAGTGGCATGCAGGATTTACCGCACCATCCCGGCGCGCCGCCTGTGGGACCACATCATGACGTCGACCTACGACTTTGCGGAACCCGGGGTTGTGTTCGTTGATCGCTACAACGAGATGAACAACAACTGGTTTTGCGAAACGATCCGTGCGACCAATCCGTGCGGCGAGCAAGGCCTGCCGCCCTACGGGGCGTGCCTGCTTGGCTCGATCAACCTGACTCGTTTCGTGCGCGACCCGTTCTCGAACAACGCACGCTTCGATTGGGATACGTTTCGAGAAATCGTTTCGGTGTTTACTCGCCTGCTCGATAACGTGGTCGATCTGCACGGCCTGCCGCTCGCGCCGCAGCGCGATGAAATTCTGCTCAAACGTCGCCACGGCATGGGCTTCCTCGGTCTCGGGTCGGCCTTGACAATGCTCCGTATTCGCTATGGTTCGCCCGACTCGCTGCGGTTCACGGAAGACGTTGCGCGCGAGCTGGCGCTGACCGGTTGGAGAGTCGCCCTCGATCTGGCCAAAGAGAAAGGACCCGCGCCGATCATGGAGCAGGAGTTCACGATAACGCCGGAGCTTCTCGCGAAAAGACCGGAGATGGCACGCGACGGCATCAAGGCAGGCGATACCGTCAAAGGGAGAGTGTTGCACGCACGCTACAGCCGTTACATGCAGCATATCGCCACGGTGGCGCCGGCGTTGATAGATGAGCTTGCCGGAACGGGTGCGCGATTCACGCATCACAGTTCGATCGCACCGACCGGAACGATCGCCTTATCGCTTGCCAATAACGCCAGCAATGGGATCGAGCCGAGCTTCGCTCACAGCTATACGCGAAACGTGACCCGAAAGGACAAGAAGTCGAAGGAAAAAGTCGACGTCTACTCCTACGAGCTGCTCTTGTATCGCGCGCGCGTAAATAGCGCTGCGATGCCCACTGCGGACGACCCACACGCTCAGTTGCCGGACTACTTCGTCAGCGCGGACGATGTGACGCCGCCGCAGCACATAGCCGTTCAGGCTGCCGCACAGAAGTGGATCGACTCGTCCATCTCCAAGACCATCAACGTGCCCACGGATATACCGTACGAGGAGTTCATGAGTATCTATCTGCACGCGTACGACAGCGACTTGAAAGGTTGCACGACGTTTCGTTTCAATCCGAAAGCTTCACAAGGCGTGCTCGTGAAGCAACGCGATCTGGAGAATACCCTTTATCGCTTCACGCTAGACGATGGCAGCGTGGTCGAAGCGAGAGGTAACGACATGATCGAGTACGATGGCGAAACTCACAGTGCCGCGAATTTGTATGAGGCATTGAAAGAAGGCGACTACGGAAAGTACTGAGGCCACACGTGAGCATCAAGATCGAACGAAAAATAGTCGCTTTCGAAGTCGGCAGTCCCGCCGGCACGTCGGAAATCACCGTTCCCGGCGCGCTGCGCCCGGCGCCGGAGCGCCGGGCGGACATCATCCAAATGCACGAGAAGGTCGAAAGACCTGAGATACTGCTGGGATCGACCTACAAGATCAAAACGCCGCTGTCTGAACATGCTTTGTACGTTACGATCAACGATATCTTGCTCAATCAAGGCACCGAACACGAGCTGCGCCGGCCTTTCGAGATTTTCATCAACTCGAAGAACATGGATCATTTTCAGTGGATCGTTGCGCTGACCCGCATTATCTCAGCGGTGTTCAGGAAGGGCGGCGACGTTACGTTCATGGTCGATGAATTACGCAGCGTTTTCGACCCGCGCGGCGGTTACTTCAAGAAAGGCGGTCGCTACATGCCGTCACTCGTGGCTGAAATCGGCGACGCCATAGAATCGCACATGAAGATGATCGGCATGATCAGCGCCGATACCGACGAACATCTGGCGGACTATACGGCGGTCAAACGCCGTCAGCTCGCCGCCCGCAGCGCGACACAGGCCGGCGCTGCCGAGACGGACTTTCCGCCCGAAGCGCAGCTGTGCCTGGCCTGCTATACGCAGGCGGTGGTGTTACTGGACGGGTGCCTCACTTGCCTGAACTGCGGCGATTCCAAATGCGGTTGACCTGCCAAAATCGGGACTGCCGTTCTCCGTTCGCTGATTGACGAAACTCCAACAAATCGGGGAATGTCCCCAAAGTGACGACGGATCGACAGGTGGGGACGGGTTGCGGGATGAGAGCGCCGCTGCCTGTGCCGCCCTGCCGGAAGCTGCCATTGTCGCGCTGGACACCGGCAACGCGCGCCTGCAGGCGGCCGACCGGTTCGCGTATTAGCGTTCACCGGCGAGCGAGACACGCGTCTACATCACGTCCATCAGATAAGCGCACTTGTAGGCGGGGACCATGACCACCTTGCCGGGGTGCTTCTCCACGCGATCCATGCGCCACAGCACGCGCTGTCCGCCGCGATCTTCACAGGTGGGCGGATCGGGCTGCGGCAGCAGCGACGCAATGATCAGAATCAGCAGCTTCACTTCCATCGACCGCCCCCCCGGGTGTAGACACCGACGACGGACGGGTTAGCGGGACGGTGGCCGCTACACTTTAGCGGCGGTGCGCGTCGCCCCTGCGTGTTCGAGTTCTCCAGGGTCAGGCGGGCGTTGCGTCTTGCATCCCTGCGATGGCCGACGTGAGCCAGTCCGCGACCGCCCCGACGCGGGCCAGCTTGCGCAGTTCCGGGTGCACCATCAACCAGAGCTCCCGCGTTACCGGGATGAGGCCCTCGTCCTGGCGCACCAGCGTGGGGTCCTGCGCCCCGATCGCTACCGGGAGCAGGGAGCGTCCGAGACCCGCCTTCACGCTCTGCAGCAGCGTTTCGGCGTCGCTCACCCTGACCTGTGCCAGTGCCTGCGCCTCGCGTGAAGCGGTGTCTGCTATCCAGCGCGCCTGCGGCAGGTCGCTCATGCTGTCCTCGTAGGTGATCCAGGGCAGCGTATCCGGGCGCCGTGACGCGAGCCCGTAGACGGCGTAGTCGAGACGCCCGACGCGGCGGGCGAAGGCGCGGGTCTCGCGTGTCGGCCGCGCCAGCCGCAGCGCGAGATCCGCTTCGCGGCGGGTCAAACTGAGGTCGCGCGGCTCCGCGATCAGCTCGAGGTGCAGTTGCGGATGCGCCTCGATCAGCGCGGGCAGGGCGGGCAAGAGCACATGGTTCACCACGATCGGCACCGAGGTCACGCGCACGGTGCCGGCCACGGTCTGATCGGCGCCGGCCACCCGGCGTTCCAGCGCCTGAGCTTCCAGCTCGATGCGCTCCGCGCCGGCGACCACGATGGCGCCGCCTTCGGTCGGCTGCAGGTTGCCGCGCAGCCGCTCGAACAGCCGCGCCCCCAGGCGCCGTTCGGCCTGGGCGATGCGGCGTGCCACCGTGCTTTCGTTTACCCCGAGCCGGCGAGCGGCGCCCGCCAGCGATGCTTCGCGCGCCACCGCCAGCACGAAGCGGAGATCGTCCCAGTCCAGTTCCCGCATTTCTGCCGTCCAAATCTGCAATTTTTCTGTTTCTCTGCTGATTTTGCCGGTGTAACGTCTACGGTGCCACAGTCCACACGCCCTGGGAGGCGGTCATGTTGTTCGTTGTTCTGTTTGAGGATGATCCGCGCTTCGAGGATATGCGCCGTCAGCATATGGACGCGCACCTGGAGTTTCTGAACCACCATGCGGACCGCATCCATGCCGCCGGTCCGTTACGGGACGCCGAGGCTGACGAGCCGGCGGGCGGTCTGTGGATTGTCAAAGCCGACAACGCGCAGCCGGTACGCGAATTGATCGAAGCCGATCCTTTCTGGCCGACGGGATTGCGCAAGTCGGTGTGCGTGCTGGCCTGGACGCAGGTGTTCGCCGACGGGCGCGCCCTGGTGTAGAGAACGCGGGCCGGGCGCTCCCTCCCCGCGCTCGACAGCGGAATGCGTTGCGCGAAGCGAGGCCGGTCCGTCAGCCGCCGAGCTGCGAGATATGCGCGGCGTCGTAGCCGAGCTCCCGCAGCACCTCCGCGGTGTGCTGCCCAAGTGCCGGCGCCGCGGTTTCGATGGCGTCCCGGTCGGCGATCGGATTGCGCACGAACCGCAGGCGACCTCCCGCGGCTGAAGCAACTTCGGAAAACGCCGCGCACTCGCTCGCGAGCGGGCTGGTTGCGACCGTGTCAATAGCCTCGACCATCGCGCAGGGTATGTCGTGCGCGACCAGACGCTCGATCCAGTGCGCCGACGGGTGTTCCCGCAACCGGGCACCGAGCAGCTCTCCGAGCAGGTCGCGATGTGCAAGCCGTGCCTCGTCGCCGGCGAAGCGTGCATCGGCGGCCAGCTCCGGCAACCCGAGCGCATCGCAGAACCCCGGCCAGTCCTTAGCGCTGCCGAGCGCGATGACAATGTCCCGGTCTGCGGTCGGGTAGGTTTCGAACGGGGTCATGGACGGATGGCGCGAGCCGATCGGCTGCGGCACGATGCCGGCGTTCAGGTAGCGCGCGAACGCATTCTCCAGGCAGGCCCACTGGCAGGCGAGCATGGAAACGTCCAGCACCCCGGATTGCGAGGCGCCCTGTGCGTCGCGCCGATAGAGCCGTTCCAGGATGCCCACCGTCGTGAACAGCGCAGCGGCGATGTCCCCCACCGAAAAACCGACGCGCGTGCCTGGACCGCCCGGCGGGCCGTTGATACTCATCATCCCGCTCATGGCCTGCACCACGATGTCATAGGCGGGCCGCTCGGACAGGCTGCCTGACTGGCCGAAGCCGCTGATGGAGGCCTGGACCAGCCGTGGGTTGAGGCGCGCCAGATCATCTTCGCCGCACCCCAGGCGCTCGCGCACGCCGGGACGCATGTTCTCCACGAACACATCGGCCGACTGCACCAGCCGGTGGAGGGTTTCGCGCCCCGGGTCTGTTTTCAGGTCGAGGACGACCGAGCGCTTGCCGCGGTTCAAGGAGGCGAAATACAGACTAACGCCGTCCTCGAAGGGCGGGGTGCCGCGCGCCGTGTCGCCCTGCGGGCTCTCGACCTTGATGACGTCCGCTCCCAGCGAAGCGAGCAGCCAGGTGCAGAACGGACCCGACAGCACGCTGGTCATGTCGATCACGCGCACACCCTGCATCGGTCAGCTCATCACGTCGAGGTTGCGCTCACCAGAGCAGTCCGCACACCCGCTGGCCCATCAGGCGCTCGTCGTAGATGACCCGGGCTACCGGCGTCTCGGCCGCGGCCATGCCGAAACAGACGTGCAGCGGGATCAGGTGCTCCTCGCGGGGATGGCAGAATCGGGCGTGGGGGGCGTCGGCCCACGCCAGCAGGCGCTGCTCACGCTCGGCGGGGGTAAGCGCGTCGCCCGCACAGGTCTCGATCAGCCATTCGCCGAACGCTTCGCTTTTTTCGCCGGCCTCGGGATCGCGGCTGAAAAACGCCGGCAGGCTGTGGAACGACAGCCCGGATCCCAGGACCAGCAGGTTCTCGCGCCGCAGGTTCGACAGGGCCCTGCCGATGGCAAGGTGGACGGCCGGATCCAGGCCGTTGACGAGTGACAGTTGTACGCATGGGATGCCGGCATCGGGGTACATGAGCTTGAGCGGCACGAACAGGCCGTGATCGAATCCCCGCTGCCCGTCGACCTCGGCTTGCAGACCGCCGGCTTCGAGCATCTCGGCCAGACGCGCCGCCAGGCGCGGCTCGCCCGGTACGGCGTACTCGACGTGGTAGGCTTCGGGCGGGAACCCGTAGTAGTCGTAGATCAGCGCCGGCGCGGCGGCACCGGTCAGGGTCGGGCGCCGTGCCTCCCAGTGTGCGCTGATCACCACGATCGCGGAGGGTGGCGCCAGCCCGGCGCCGAGCTCGCGCAGAAACGCCACCAGCCCGGCATGCTGGGGGTCGCCCAGTAACGGCAGCGGCCCGCCGCCGTGTGGAAGGTACACGATGCTGCCACTGAGGTTGGTGGGCGTGTCGCTCATCGGTGCCTCAGCGCGGATCGCCGCCATGCAGGCGCCTGAGCTGCAGGAACTCACGCCGTGTCTTCGGGCCGTAGGTGAGAAAGTGCGGGTCTGGCGCACTGCGATAGATAAGACGGCGTTCAAACAGGGCGTCGTTGCGGATGCGCTCCACAATCTCCCCGGCAGCGATGGCATACGGGCGGGTCGCGTTCAGTCCGAAGATCTTGGCGCGGATCGCGGGTGTTAGCGCCGGATACCCGTAGCGCGCCTGAAACTGCTCGGATATCTGGAAGCTGCGGAACGCCTGAATCTGATCCTGCGGCGAGCCGTACCAGATCGAATCCGTTCCCCACAGCACGTTGTCCTCGCCGAGGTGCTTGAGCAGCTTCCCGACGGTGTGCGCGGCCTGGTCCGGGTCGCGCATCACGTAACGCCAGGTGCTGCCGAGCTCCGCATACACGTTGCCGTGGGCCACCGCGCCGGTTTGCAGTACCGCCGCGATCAATCCGTCCACGCCCTCGCCGCGGTCGGGATCGTAAGGCCCCTCGCGTTCGCGCGGGATGAAGCCGGAGTGATAGACGAGGAAGTTCACGTCGGGAAACCGCTGCGCCACGATGCCGATGTCACCGCACAGGCTGTGCTCGTAGGAGCGCGGGCCGAAGGGGATACCCTTGTGCACGCAGATGTTCTTTACCCCGAGCGCGCGCGCTTTCTCGATCAGGCGGATGCCGGGTGGCTCATGCAGGAAATAGCCGACGCCCTGAGGTCCCCACTGGGTGTAGGTTTTCCAGGCGACCACGCCCCAGCGTTCGGCGAGCTCATCCATGTCCTCCACGTCCCCTGGCTGATTGGGGTTCACGCGGCCGTGCAGCAGCAGCCGGCGGCTGCCCTGCAGTTCCTCGACCAGCCGGCGAGCGCCGTCGGCTTCCGCAATGCTGAGCAGCTCCGGATTACGCCGCGACGGAATGAACGACAGCACCATCATGTCCGTGTCGCTGTCCAGGAACACGTCCTTGACGAAAGCGTCGACGCCCCCCAGTCCGACCCGGCCGAGACCGTGTTCGCCGACGAAGTGACCCTGCACGTCGAAGATGAACTCGCGCCCGTCGAGCGCCGCGGCGGCAAGCTGCGGGTCGAGCGCCGCCTCCGCATCGAGTGCGAACGTGCCGCCGGTTTTACCGAACGCCGCGTTGACCTCGTTGAACGCGAGCAGCGTGCTCGCGACACCACACGCCGAGACCATGAACTGGCGGCGGCGCATCCCGCGCCGTCTGGCATTGACCGTGGCGCACTCTTGAGCCCGGCGATTCGCGGCGAGGTTGGCGCGGCTCAACGGGACCGGTGCAAACTCGCCGTTGGACGTGGTGTCGAGCTTGACCGGCAATCGCCGGCCGTCGTGGTCACTCAATGGCTTCATCGGTCCATCCCGGTCAACGCCTCGAGGGCAGCGAAGGCGAAACAATGCCGACCGGTGCCGGGCCATTGACTCCGCCCTGCCGGGCGGCAATGCTGCTTGCCATGCAACCCGTCGTTGTCCGCTGTCGCCGCATGCTAGCACGTTCGACCGACGCCCTTCGTGTGCTCGTCGCCCTGCTGGCGCTCGGGCTCGCGTGCGCGCAGGGCGCGCATGCCAACGGCTGGGAGCACTGGGGTATCCCGCTCGATGTGCTGCTCAACCTGCTGGCTGACGAGGATCCCGGCTATCGCATTCGCGCGGCCCGCTCGCTGGGCGTGCGCGCCGAAAAGAGCGCGCTCGAGCCGATGCTGGCATTGCTGCGCCGGCCCGAGGAACCGGCGGCCGTCAAGGAAGCGCTGCTCGTTGCGCTGGGCGGTATCGGCGGCCCGCTCGCGCGCGAAGCGCTCATCGCCAACCTCACGCGTGAATCGCGCGATGAACTGCGCGCCGCCGCCGCTCGCGCGCTGGGAAAGGCCGGCGTCGGCAGCGCCGATGCACAGCGCGCGCTCATGAAGGCAACCGGCGCCGGGGAACCGCTGCTCATGCGGGCGGCAGCGGTCGAGGCGCTCGGCAACTTCCCCAGCGACACCGTGGTGCAGCGCCTGTCTGAAATCGCGCGAAGCGCCAGCAGCGATACGTTGCAGGCGCGTGCAATCCAGGCGTTGGGCGCCACCCGTAACCGGGCGGCGACGCGGACGCTGTTGCGGCTGCTGGAAACGGCGCGCAGCGATCGCCGTCGCGCGCTGGTCATCGATGCGATGGCCCGCGTGGCGGACCCGGCAGCCAGACCCGCCCTGCTCGAGCTCATCGAGACCGCGCAACATCCGGGTCTCAAGGTGCGCGCCACCGTGGCGCTGGCGTCCCTTTCCGGCAACGCGGCGGCGCCGGCCCTGGTGCCGCTGCTCGCGCATCCGATCGCGACTATTCGCTATGTGGCAACCGAGGCGCTGACCGAGCGCGGCGACGCTCGCGCGGCGCCGGCACTACGCGAGCTCTACCGGCGCGAGACGCGCGTCGCGAAACAGCTTCGTGCGGATGCGCTCGCGGGTCGGCCCGGCGACTACCTGGCTGCACAAAGCCTGCGTCTGGCGGCGCTGCGCGCGCTGATCGAACTCGACGCGCCGGGGTCCGCGCCGGTGTTTGCCGATGCGCTGCGCGAGCCATTGGCAGCGCGCGAGTCGGCTGTCGCGCTGCGCGTGAACGAAGGCCTGCACGAGCTTCGCCGCAGTGCGCTGGTGGGCCTCGGCTATGCGAGGTCTGCGCCCGCGCTCGATTCCCTGCTGACGTCCGGCTTTCTGGATTCGGACGACTTCAGGCTCCGTGCCACCGCCGTGCGCGCGCTCGGCATCGGCGGTTGGTCTGCCGCCGCCCCCGCCGTTGCGGCGCGTCTCGTCGACGAAGTCGCCGAAGTGCGCTGGACTGCGGCGCTGGTGCTGGGTCGTCTTCGCAGCAGGGCGGCACTTACCGGACTGCGCGCCGCGCTCGGTGACCCGCATCCGGAAGTGCGCCGCCAGTCCGCGCTGGCTCTGGGTTTCCTGGCCGACGAGGGCGCCCTTGCGAAGCTGCGCTCACTCGTGCGCAACGATGCAGACCGTGAGGTACGGATGGCTGCGCAGGCGAGCGTGAATCTGCTCGACAGAAGCGGCGAGCCAGCCACCACCACGGAGTGACGGTTGGCTGTGATCAAGCGCAGCGCACTTCAGTTCATGCCGCTAACAGACGTTCCATCGTCCACCAGAGCGCGATCACCAGCACTGCGACGGAACCGTAGCGCGTGAGCGACGCCCCGATGCCGCGCCGGCGCGCCAGCACCATCAGCGGATAGACTGCCGCGACCACCGCGAGCTGGGCCAGCTCCACGCCGAGATTGAAGCTCAACAGAGTAGTCACCATGCCCAGTCGTTCGAGCGCCAGCTGGTCAAGCGCGGCGTACAGGCCGAGGCCGTGCACGAGGCCGAAGCCCAGGCTGACCAGCCAGCGCCACGGCGCATCGGCGACGAGCAGGTTCTCCAGCGCGACGTACGCGATGGACAGCGCGATTGCCACCTCGATCCACCGCCCGGACACGCTCAGCCACCCGAACCAGGCGGCCGCCAGCGTCAGGCTGTGCGCCAGCGTGAAGGCGGTGACGATCTGCACCAGCCTGACGAAGCGTGTGGGCAGCAGCACGAGCGTGATGAGGAACAGCAGGTGATCGAGGCCCTGCAGCATGTGCTGCGCACCGAGCCACATGAGTTCGAACGCGTGCCGCAGCCGGGCTGCGTGGCCGGGGGCGCGGGCAAGGTCGAACTCCGCCGATGGCAGCGTGGCGTCGAGCAGAAACTCCTGCTGCGTGTCGCCGTCTGTCAGCACCCCCAGCACGCGGTGACCGGGATCGATGTCGAAGAACAGCAGATAGTCGAGCAGCAGGTGCGCCGGGCGCTGCGCGCAGTCAAACGCCAGGTGGAGCAGCACCTCGTCGGGCAGGTGTGTCAGGTCCAGCCGGTAGCCGGTAGCCGGACACCGCCGGCCCGCTGTACTTATCGCCAGACCCTGTCGGAGATAGCGTTCGGCGGCAGCCTCGCGCGCGAGCAACGCCGCCGCCGGGACGGGCGCCACGAGATCGGTCTCGATGCCCAGCACCACGGCCAGATCGTGCGCCGAGACGACGACCTGAGCGGCTACCGTACCGTCGCTGAACTCGAGTGAGAGCTTCGCGAGCCGGGTCTGATGCGCCAGCGCCGCGGGCTGCCAGAGCAGTCCCGGCAGCGCACACAGCGCCAGCAGCGAAAGACCTCGAACGATCGGCTGACGGCTGGGCTAGTTGCCGCACACCGCCATTATGCGCGATGGGACGCCGGTGCCCGCGACCAGTCTGGGTGCGCCGATGAACAGGTTACACGGGGCGCCGCGCGCCTCGGCCAGCTGCCCCAGATTGGCGGCGTTCTCCACGAACTTCCAGCCGCGCTGCAGTCCGCGCACGTGGCAGTGCCAGGAGTCGGTCACCAGGTCACCCTTCGGGCCGGCGCTGTTTTCACCCGAGTCGATGCCGATGTTGTCCATGACCACACCGTTAATACGAATCCCTTTGCGGTCCTCGATCTCGATAATCCGGTCGCAGGCGGCTGCGCTGAAGCCGGGAAAATTCCAGCCGTTGATGTAGGGCGAATCGTCGAGGCTGGCGCCGCGGAAGAATCGCGACCAGCCGCCGTTGGCAACGATCCACACGCCGGTGTCGAGCCGGTCCGCGATGGCGTCGATGTCCGCTGCCTTCACCACAGCGTTCGAGCTGTTGGAGAAGTTGGTCTTGCCCACTTCACCCGGCTTGCCGCCGTTCTTGTCCAGCTCAGCCTGCACGCGCGAGCTGATGTCGATGAAAGCGATCGGTCCGAACAGGTCGTTCGGCATCAGCTGCTCCAGCGTGCGCCTGTCGGGCGTGCTGGTTTCCAGCGTCTCCTTTACGTTGTTGTAGTGCACCGGTGCATCGACGTGGGTGCCATGGTGCTCGGCCAGCAGCACGCGCCCGAGCCCGAAATACCCGCGGTTGGTCTTGAAGTCGGGCAGCGTCTCGTAGACTGCCTGAGCGCCGAATGTCGGCACCGCGTAGCTGTTCTTCAGGGGCTTGGAGAGATCGGGCTCGGCGATATTGCCGTCTTTAGGCGAGAAGGTGCCGACCGGATGCGTCAGATCCAGCACCAGCGGTGCGGCCTGAACCGCGGCGCCCGTCAAATACGCGAATACCGATACCAGGGCTGCGCGTGCAAGCTTCGTAATCGTCATGGTCGTGATCCCCCTTACGCGGTGGCTCTAGGTTGACACTTGGCCGATTCGCCGCCCCTCAAGATGGGGCATCGGCGGAGGCGGGATCTCCGCATTCGTTATTGTGCGAACCGGTGACTAGTGTCGTCCACTTCACTACGGCGGTCAAATGACCTCGCTGCGGTGCGCTGCCGGCGCATCCTGTTTCGCCGCCAACGCGCCCTCGGGGTGTCACGCGAGCTGCGCGTTGACGTAGTCCTGCAGCGCCGCGTAGAACCGGCCCAGATGAAACCCGTCTACCAGGGCGTGATGTACCTGCACGGCCACGGGCATGCGCCAGGCGTCTTCGTGGTGCGTGATTTTTCCCCAGGCAATGCGCGGGATGCAGTCGTCCGCACCGTTCGTGGGATTGGTCATGGCCGAGAACGCGATCCAGGGGAGACACGAAAGGTACAGCCAGTCGTCGCGATGAGCCACGTTCTCCGTCAGCTCGGTCTGGCGTTTCGCCAGCTCGAGGGCATGCCTGCAGCGCGCATCGAACGTGCGCCAGTCGGGCGCATACTCGACATCGCAGAACGCGAACCGGCCACCGTCGATCGGTACTGTCACCGAGGTGTGCACCACGCTGTGCTCCACGACCTGGTCACCGCGAAAACGCATGCGCAGTTCCGGCACCGAGTTGGCTGCCCGCGCGATGGCAAACAGCGCGGCAGTAAACACCGATACGCCGGCCGGTTTCAGCTCGGCCATGAGCAGCGTCGTATCCACCTCCGCACAGAGACTGAAGTGCGGATGAGCGACGCCGCGGAAGAACGCGTACTGGCTGCGCCGCGACCAGTTCCGAAGGTCGATAGATCTCACCGGCTCTCCAGGCACCGTGCCATGACGTTCAGCGGTGACCGCGCACGACGATGTCGTCGGGCTGCCCGTTCCTGACGAACGCCGCGATGGTTTCCACCGAACGCCGCCGCAGCTCCGTATCGCTCTGCTCCGAGTAAAAGGCGGCATGCGGGCTGAGCCATACCCTGGGGTGTGCGAGCACCGGGTCGCCGGCACGCGGCGGCTCGGTGGGCAGCACGTCCAGGCCGGCGTAGGCCAGATGGCCGCGATCCAGTGCCTCCAGCAGGGCAGGCAGGTCGACGATCGGTCCGCGTGACACGTTGATCAGAATGGCGCCGGGTTTCATCTGGGCGAGCGTGGTGCGATTGATCAGGTTGGCCGTCGCATCGCTGAGCGGCATATGCAGGGACAGGATGTCGGCGCGTTCCAGCAGTGCGCCAAGCGAATGCAGACGCGTCACGCCGGCGGGCCACCGACCCTCGTCCACGTAGGGGTCGTAAGCCACCACTTCACCGAAGCACGGCGCCACGTAGGCCGCGAACAGGCGGCCGATGCGGCCGAGCCCCAGCGCGCCGACCGTCATGCCGGCCGGGCGCAGCAACGGACCGGCGGCCGCGTAATCCCATGCGCCGCTGCGCACGGCCGCATCGAATACCGGCAGGCGCCGCGCCAGCGCGAGTGCCATGGCGGCGGCGTGACTCGCCACCTCCGTGATGTTCGCGTCCGGGACGTTGGCGACCCAGATGCCGAGGTCGTTGGCGGCCGGCAGGTCGACCGCATCGGTGCCGATCTGCGGCAGCGAGATGATGCGAAGCTTCGGGAGCGCCTCCATCACCCCGCGCGTGAAGGGCGCCTGCTGGGCGATCACCGCTTCGGTTGCGCCGACGAACGCGATCAGCTCATCTTCGGAGGTGCAGGCGTGCTCGGATTCCCGCAGGCTGAGGCCATGCTCGGCGGCGATACGGCGCTCCAGCGACAGATCGGGCTGCACGTAGTCGGTAACGGCGATTTCCATTGACTGTCCTGGCGCGTTGTAGCGACGCCGCGGCTGGTTCGGGGGGCAAGGATACCTTCCCGGACGCGTTAATGGTGCCTCCGCGGGCTGGTGCCGGAGAAAGTCCGCGTTCCGGCCGAGTGTGGACGACACTTTGGTTTGGCATTAAGCTGATTGAAGAGGGCCATTAGAAGGCTTCATGATCGGACAAATAGCCAGCCTGGAGGAGACAAGATGCTCGCTAGAAACGTAAGAATTCTCGTTGCCGTGACCGCGGTACTGACCGGGATGCTGTTCGGGCTCAAGGCGCAGGCCGCCGCCCCCGAATCGCAGGACCCGATCAAACTCGCGCTGCACGAGTGGACGGGACAGCATATTTCCAGCTACATCGCCGGCGAAGTGATGAAAAAGATGGGCTACAACGTCGAGTACGTGACCGCGGCCTATCTGCCTTCGGCCACCGGCCTGTCGGACGGGAACCTGACCGCGAGTCTGGAGGTCTGGGACAACAACCTCGGCGAGTTCTTCCCGAAGCTGATCAATGAAGGCAAGGTCGAGAACATCGGCGACTTGGGGCTCAATGCCGGCGAGGGCTGGCTGTACCCGAAACACGTGGAAAGCATGTGCCCCGGCCTGCCGGCCTGGGATGCTTTTCTACGCTGCTCGGACAAGTTCGCCACTGCCGAGACGCTCCCCAAGGGGCGGTTTCTGGAGTACCCGGCGGATTGGGGTGACCGCGCCGCCCAGTTGATCAAGGGTGAGGGCCTGCCGTTCGAGGCGGTGCCTGCCGGCAGTGAGGGCGCACTGGTGGCCGAGCTGAAAAGCGCGGTACAGAAAAAAAGCCCGCTGGTGATGATGTTCTGGGCGCCGCACTGGGTGCTGTCCACCACCGAAACCGGCTGGGTGAGCATCCCGCAGGACCTGCTCAAGAAGTACAGCCTCGAAAAGCCCAAGGTGTTCAAAGCCGTCTGGCCCGGGACCAAGGGCAAGTGGCCCGCCGCCTACAACTTCATGAAGGTCTTCAAGGTCAGCAACGAGATCCAGGAGCCGTTGATGGACCTGGTCGACAACCAGGGCAAAGACGCGCTGACCATCACCAAGCAGTGGGTCGACAGCAATCAGAGCTACTGGAAGCCCATGGTGGACAAGGCGATGATGGCGAATTGAGCAAGCAACACCACAGCCGGGCCGGACGTCCGGCTGTGGTGATCGGGCCGGAGGTCATCGGCCCATGCAGTCGTCCGCCATCCGCAACAAGCTGACCGTCCAATGACTGACGCCGTGCACAGTTCACGCGATGTGAAGCTGTCGTGCCACAACGTGTGGAAAGTCTACGGCGCAGACCCGCAGCAGTTCTTCGGCAACGGCCGGACGACCGCGGCGGACAAGCAGAAGATCTACGCGCGCATGCGCGAAACCAATCACATCGGTGCCGCCTGCGACGTCAGTTTCGACGTTCACGTGGGCGAGATATTCGTGATCATGGGATTGTCCGGCTCCGGCAAGTCGACCATGGTGCGCTGTCTTTCGCGCCTGGTCGAACCGACGGTCGGCGAGATCCTGTTCGACGATGTCGATCTGCTGAAGGTGTCGGAAAGCGAGCTGATCGACATGCGGCGTCACAAGATGGGCATGGTGTTTCAGAACTTCGGCCTGCTGCCCCACCAGAC
>JAHELT010000030.1:0-22287 GCA_024644045.1 Chromatiales bacterium
CAAGTTTCATTCACAAACGTCCGGCGCCGACCTGACACGCCAGCAACCGCTTAACAACATCGCCCGGGTCGCCGTGCAGGCGATGGCGGGTATCTTCGGCGGCACGCAGTCGCTTCACACCGACGCGTACGACGAAGTTCTGACCACGCCGACCGAGGAACCGTCACGCATTGCCGTCAATACACAGAACATTCTCCGCGAGGAAGCGCATCTGACCGACGTCATCGATCCGCTGGGCGGGTCGTACTACCTCGAAACCTTGACCAATGATATGGAAGCGGAGATCGAAGCCACGATCGCGCAGATAGACGCGCTGGGGGGCATGTACGAGGCGGTCGCCAGCGGGGCGGTGCAACGCCTGATCGGCGAGGCAGCGCTGGCGTATCAGGCGCGTATCGAAAGCGGCGACGAGAAGATCGTTGGCGTGAACGCTTACCAGATCGACGAATCGGAGCACGTCCATCCGGCGAGTCAACGCCCCGCACCCGGCACCATCGAAGCCTATCTGCAATCGCTACAGGCGTATAAGTCCGGGCGCAGCCGTCGCGAGGTCGAGACGGCCCTCGACCAGCTCCAGCGCGCCTGCAACGCTCCGGATGAAAACGTTTTCGAGCATATCGTTGCGGCGGCGATTGCAGGGCTGACGCACGGTGAAATCTGTGCATGCCTGCGTCGCGAGCTGGGCTTTGGACAGCCGCTGGTTGTTCTGTGAACGACATCTCGGCGACCGTGGACAGGCTGGTCGGAGGCGACAAGACAACGCTCGCACGCGCGCTGACGGCGGTCGAGAATGCGCGCCCGCATGCCGAAGACCTGCTTGCCGCGCTGCAGCCACATACCGGAGCTGCGCAGGTCGTCGGGGTAACCGGTGCGCCGGGAGTTGGCAAGTCAACGCTGTGTAACGCGCTGGTTCGCGAGTGGCGGACTCGCGGACACCGTGTAGGTGTGATCGCCGTTGATCCGAGCAGTCCGCTCACGGGCGGCGCCGTGCTGGGCGATCGCGTGAGGATGCACGAGCACGACCAGGACGATGGCGTTTTCGTTCGTTCCCTGGCGGCGCGGTGTAACGGCGGCGGGCTGTCAGCGAGCACCCGCGGCGCCATCGTGCTGCTGGACGCGGCCGGTATGCACCGTGTGCTGGTCGAAACCGTCGGCACCGGTCAGTCCGAGGTCGCCATTGCCGGCATCGTACATACCACAGTGGTGGTAAGCGCCCCGGGGCTGGGTGACGATGTCCAGGCGATCAAGGCCGGGATCCTCGAGATTGCCGACGTGCTGGTGGTGAACAAAGCGGACCTGCCTGATGCAGAGCAGACCGCTCGCCAGCTGCGCGGCATGCTCGGATTGCGCGAGCGGCGGGAATGGCAGCCGCCGGTGATCATGACCTGTGGGCAAACCGGCGAGGGCGTCGACGAACTCGCCGATGCCCTGCAGCGCCATTGCGATGCCCGCGCGGCTGCGCCGCGAGAACGCGACCGGGCCGAGCCGCCCGGGGAGCGGCGCAGCGGGTTACAGCGGCTGGCAGCGCGCGACCGGTTTGCCGGGCACCTCGGCATTGAGCTGCTCGAGGGGGGGTACGGCCAGGCGAGCGTGCGCATGCGTGTGCAGGAGTGCCACATCAACTTCAACGGTACGTGTCACGGCGGTGCACTGTTCTCGCTGGCCGATACGGCTTTCGGGCTGGCGTCGAACGCTCATGGTGGAATCGCGGCCGGGATCGATGCGCACATCACCTATCCGCGCGCGGTCAGGCTGGGCGATACGATCACCGCCCGCGCCGTCGAGGAAACGCGCAGCAGACGTTTCGCCACGTATCGCGTGATGGTAACCCGTGGCGATGGTGCAACCGTCGCGACTTTCACCGGGACCGTCGCCTTCTCCGGCGACGGGCAGACCGGGCCCGCTCCGAAAAAGGAGTCCACCGAATGAAAATAGTTCGCAGCGAGGCACACCGGCTGCATTTCCCGAAGGGTGAGCTGTACGGCGGCGTGTTAGTGCGCCCCTTCGAATGCCCCGAGCGCTGGGACTACATCATGCAGCGGCTGAGCGAGCAGGGGTTGCAACAGGTGGTAGATCCGCCGCCGCTGGACATGACGCCGGTCAGGAAGATCCACGGTGAGGATTTTCTGAGCTTCCTCGCCGAAGCCTGGGCACTGTGGGAGGCTGAGAACTACGCGGGCGAGGCGATTCCCAGTGTGATTCCGGCCCGGCGCATGCGCCAGAAGGCCCCGCGCCACATCGACGGCAAGCTTGGCTTCTATTGTATGGCGATCGAGACTGCGATCACCTCCGGCACGTGGGAGGCGGCGCAGTCGAGCGCGGCCTGTGCACTCGGTGCGCAACGGTACATCGCCGCGGGCGAGCCGCACGCTTTTGCGTTGTGCCGTCCACCGGGCCACCATGCGGGCAAAGACCTGTACGGCGGTTACTGCTTTCTGAACAATGCGGCGATCGCCGCTCAGGCCTGTCTGGACAGCGGCGCAGCGCGCGTGGCGTTGCTGGATGTGGATTTTCATCACGGCAACGGCTCGCAGGACATCTTTTACGAGCGTGACGACGTGTACTACCTGTCTTTACACGGCCAGCCCCAGGACGCGTTCCCGCATTTTCTCGGCTACGCCGACGAATCGGGCGCGGGGCCCGGCGAGGGCTTCAACCGGAACTACCCGCTGGCGCCGGGTACCGCCTACGACGTGTGGGGCGGGCAGGCCCTGGAGGACGCCTGCAAGCGCATCTCGCGCTACGCGCCCGACGTGCTCGTGGTGTCGCTCGGGGTGGACACTTTCGAACACGACCCGATCAGCTTCTTCAAGCTGACCAGCACGGACTTCAGCGTCTACGGAGAACGGCTCGCGAAGCTGCGCGTGCCGACCCTGTTCATCATGGAGGGCGGCTACGCGGTGTCCGAGATAGGCACCAACACCGTCAACGTGTTGACCGGTTTTTTACAGGGCTGAACGGCCACGATCAACGAGGAGCAGTGACGTGTCAGACCACGGCGAGCGTGCGTTTACCAGCAGAACCCCGTATGGCATGGGTCACGAGATCACTTACGCCGGTGCACTGAGTTTCATGCGGCGCAACTACAGCCGGGAACTCGACGGCGTGGACGTGGTCGTCAGCGGCGTGCCTTTCGATACCGCAACGACGAACCGACCCGGCGCCCGTCTGGGGCCGCGCGCGATCCGCGCCGCTTCGAGCAATTTAGCCTGGGGCGGTGGACCCTGGCCGTGGGGCTTCGATCCGTTCGCGACCCTCGCTGTCGTCGACTATGGTGACTGCCCGTTCGATCACGGGAAGCCGCAGGGCGTTCCAGCGCAGATCGAGGCGCACGCGGGCAAGCTGCTGGCATCGGGTGCGACCATGCTCACCATGGGCGGCGATCACTTCATCACCTACCCGCTGTTGCGCGCCTACCATGCCAGGTACGGGCCGCTGTCGCTGGTGCACTTCGACGCTCATTCGGATACCTGGCGCGAAGACGAAGCGCGTATCGATCACGGCACCATGTTCTTCCATGCGGCACGCGAAGGCCTGGTCGACCCCCAGCGCTCGGTGCAGATCGGACTGCGCACGTACAACGAGGAAACGCACGGCTTCAACATCCTGAATGCCGACTGGGTGCACGAGAACGGCCCGCGGGCAGTCGGCGAACGCGTGACGGAGATCGTCGGTGACCGGCAGGCTTACCTGACGATTGACATCGACTGCCTCGATCCATGCTATGCCCCGGGTACCGGCACGCCCGTATGCGGCGGCTTGAGCACCTGGCAGGCGCTGAGCATCGTGCGCGGCCTGGGGGGCATAGATTTCGTCGGAATGGACCTCGTGGAAGTCGCGCCCGCTTACGACGTCGGCGAGATCACCGCGCTGGCCGGCGCAACGTTGATGCTCGACTATCTGTGCCTGCTGGCGGCGCGTCGCCAGGGCTAGGCCGCTACGCGCATCGGTACCTGTGCAACGGCAGCAAGCAGGTAATTGTCGTGCGGATCCTCATCGTCGACGACCACGCCTTGTTCCGGGAGGCGCTGAGCGGCATGTTGACGCGGCTCGCCGGGGACCTGGTGGTGCTGGAAGCGGCGACCGCGAACGACGCGCAGCGCCTGGTCTCGCATCACAGGAACCTCGATCTGATTCTGCTGGATCACGCCATGCCGGGACTGAACGGCGTGGACGCGATTCCCGAGCTGCACGCGCGCTGCCCCGCGACGCCCATCGTGGTGTTGTCGGCGGACGAGGATGCCGCGACGGTGAGCGCGGCGATTCGGGCAGGCGCCGCTGGTTATGTGCCGAAGAGTGCGAACAGCCACACCTTGCTGAACGCCCTCAAGCTGGTGCTCGCCGGCGAGATCTATATTCCACCCCGCTATCTGGAGCAATCGACGGTCGAGCCAGGCGCGGCCGACAGGCCGCGTACCGGCGAGCTGACCGAACGCCAGCTCGACGTGCTGCGTTTGCTTGCGGATGGTCTGCCCAACAAATCCATCGCGCAACGCCTCGGAATCGCCGAGGCGACGGTCAAGCTGCATGTCTCGGCGATTCTCAAGCAGCTGGGGGCGCGCAACCGAACCGAGGCCGTCATCACCGCGGGTGACCGGGGTCTCCTGCGCGATTGATTCAGAGCGTCACGATAAGGCTCACGCAGCGCCAGCGAGTGAACGGGTTTTCGATCCGGTAGAGCGCATCCTGCAACAGCGGGTAGTGGCGCAGCAGCACACTCTGTAACGCGTTTTCACGCACCCACGCCGCACCCAGGTCGCTGAGCCGGCGGTCGGTACCGTGCGTTCTGTCGAACACGGTGATACAGCGTACCGCCGTCTCCCCGATGGCACAGTCCGGACCTCGCCGCTCGGCAAGCAGGCCGATCAGGGCGTCCAGATCGTCGATCTGCGTGTAACACGTCTCGAGCTGGCGGGTCCAGCGTGGGTCCAGATCCGCGAAGCCGCGTACCGGGGGGAGATCGAGCAGCTTTCTGAGCGCGTTGTAGGAAGCCGGATGCGAGCGGCGCTGCTGCTCGATTGCCTGCGCGAGGGGGTTCTCGAAGCCATTCCCGTGCGACGCCGGCAGGCGGCGCGATGCCGCACAGTGATTCGCGAGTTGAAACGCCCCGGCTTCGCCGACACCTAACGAGTACCACAGGTTCACGGCACTGTGACGCTCGATCAAGTCCTCCCCGGATTCGCTCAAGGCGATGAACCCGTAGCCGCCCGCGGGTCCGAGCCGCGTCCCGGTCACGGCGGAATGAAGGTCGAACCGGTCAGGCAGCAGCGGGCCGACCCACGCCAGCAACCGGTCGAGGCTCGACGGGTGGCTGCGCCCGATTTCCAAGCCGCTCAGCGCACGGCGCCACAGCCGATGTGGCCGGCGCCGGTGACCGGGCGCCAGCAGGCTCGCGCGCCATTGCATGTGGATCTTGTCGAGCAAGGCGATCGTCGTGTTGCGGGACTCGCTGTGCAGCTCGGCGTTGCTCAAGCGCGGATACGTCCTGGCGAGTTCCCGGTAAACGACGTTGTGCTCGTGCGCGAACAGAAGCTGCAGGAGTGCCGGTCCCGCCCACCACCGGCGCGGTCTGTCGCGGGCGCCTTGTGTTATCCGCCGGTAGAACAGCGGCCAGGCGGCTGCCAGCAGATTGTGCCCCGGCGCGGCCACGAAACGGCCGCGTTGCAGCAGACGCTCGGTCAGCGGCACTGGATCGAGCAGCGGACCGCGGCTGCGCGGAAGCGCGCCGGAGGGCGGATCGGGATGCGTTGTCGCAGTCGCGCCCGTGCGCTCGAACGCTTCGGTAAATCTGGTGCAGAACCGGCGCAGGGGCTGCGCCAGGACGGACGAGCGAGGACGGGGGATCCGTCCCCCGTCCAGGCAGTGGTTGCCGATCGACTGATACTTCCCTGTCCGTGCGCTCCTCATACTGCATCCTCCCTGGCATGTGTCCGGACGTGACCAGGCCGGTTTGCCTCCTTGCCCGCACGCTCCGCAATCGGTCCACTTCGCTCGCAAGTCAGCCTAGGCGATGGACCGCGGCAGCTGAATACAACGCAAGTACTAGTGCTGCGGTCTATTGTCCAGATGCCTGTCCGGTCGTTACGACGTTAGGCGTAGTGCATTGGTCGAGTGGTTTCACTGCACGCAGTCGATTAGTGTTAGTGCAGGTCTCCAGACGCAGCGGGGGTGAAGTCATGCACGGCAGGGGAGACACGCGTATCGTCGCGGCGTTGATTCCGATTCTCTACCGCCAAACGCTGCCCGGAATCGTAGCCCACGTAGTGACCAGCAGCGTGCTTGCGGCGCTCCTCTGGCGCGACGTGCCGGATCGTCTGCTGTGGGTGTGGCTGGGCGCGATCTATCTGCTGAGCGCGCTGCGCGGCGCCTCCGTTTGGTGGTTTCTGCGGCGCCGCGAGAGGTCGCTTTCACCGTTGTTCTGGGGGCGCCTGGCGAGCATTTTCGCGGGCCTGTTCGGAGCGCTGTGGGGCGCGTGCCCGTGGCTGTTCATGGCCCCCGACAATCCCGCCTCACTGGTGATGATCTGCGTGATCAACATGGGCCTCGGCGCCGGCGCCGTGGTGGCGCTGGCGCCGTACCTTCCGGCCTGCCTGGCGTTCGCCCTGCCGACCCAGCTCGGCCTGATCAGTGCGCTTCTGAGCCAGCCGCAGCCGCTGACACTGGCGATTGCCGCGCTCGCTGCGTACGCGCTGGCCGCGAACCTCACCAACAGTGTCATGGTGCACCGGCGGCTCCGCGAAAACGTGCGCCTTACCGACGACAACCAACGCCTGCGCGAGGACGCCGAACAGAAGAACCGGCTGCTGGAGGCGAGTCTGCGCAGTGCCGGGCAGGCGCGCGAACTGGCCGAGCGCGCGAACGCGGCCAAGACCCGGTTCCTGGCAGCCGCAAGTCACGACTTGCGCCAGCCGGTTCACGCGCTGGGATTGTTTTTCGAGGACCTGGCCGACCGGGTGATTTCGCCCGCCACCCGGCCCCTGATCGCGCGCATCCACGATTCGCTGCGGGCCATCGACTCGATGCTCAGCACGCTGCTGGACATTTCCAAGCTGGACGCGGGTGTCGTGCAACCCAGTTTCGGCGCGGTGTCGCTGCCGCCGCTCATCAGGCGCCTGGAGAAGGAGTTCGCGCCGGTCGCGGACCGAACGGGGAACCGGCTGCGCGTGCGCACACGCAATGCGCTGGTGGCCAGTGACGAGATGATGCTCGAGCGCCTGTTGCGGAATCTTCTGAGCAACGCGCTGCGCTACACGCAGCGCGGTGAAGTTCTGCTCGCGGTACGCCCGCGGGGCGGCAAAGTGCGCATGGAGGTTTACGACACCGGTTGCGGCATTCCGGAAGGGCAGTTACACGAGGTGTTCACCGAGTTTCATCAGCTCGGCAATCCGCAGCGCGATCGCGGTCAGGGACTGGGCCTCGGGCTCGCCATCGTCAAACGCATCGCGGAGCTGCTCGGGCACGAGATCGACGTCGCCTCGCGCCTCGGGCACGGCTCGCGTTTCGGCGTGACCCTGGCGCCTGCCGGCGCCGCCCCGGCGAGCCGTGAAGAGCCTGACCCGGCACCGCTGGACAGCGATCTTCGCGGCAGCTGTGTGCTGGTGCTGGACGACGACAGAAACATCCTCGAAGCCATGCAATCTCTGCTGCAGCGCTGGGGCGTCAGCACGCTCGGCGCCGCATCGACCGCAGAAGCGCTGGCGTGCCTGAGCGACCCGGTGCACAGACCGCAGCTGCTGCTGGTGGACTACCGGTTGCAGGACGGGGCTACGGGCACCGAGGCGATCGACCGGCTGCAAAACGCGCTTGGCACCGCCGTACCGGCGGTGCTGCTCACCGGCGACACCGCCCCCGACCGGCTGCGTCAGGCTCAGGCGAGCGGGATACCGCTGTTACACAAACCCGTGCAGCCAGCCAAGCTGCGCTCGCTGCTGCGCGGCTACCTCAGCGCTCGAGCGCCGAGGTGAACCCCGGGGCCTGCTGCTCGGGTGCACAGACGGTTGCTACCCTGGAGCAGCGCCGTGCGGCGGACACCGGATAAATGCGCGCCAGGCGGACGCGCGGGCGCGGGCGTTTACGGCTGCAGCATCGGAGGAACGATCGGCAGGCGTTTGCTGAACACGCGGATCCCGCTGCCCTCCTGCGTCTGACGGGCTATCACGCCGCGCAGGCACAACAGCTTGTCGTCCGGCATCAGGATCGGATCGATGGGGAAGTAAAGGTCCACGCGCGAGCCGCGTGTCAGCGTCTGCGGCAGACGCCCGTGAATGAACACACCCGTCGGGCTGACGCAACTCACGTTGCACGAGCGTACGAACTGGTCTTCGAAATAGAGGTCGGCTACTTCACGGGTTTTCTTACGATCGCTGATACGCCGTTCTTGATCCATGTCGGTTGCTCTCGCCTTTCAGAGAAGTTGACTGAGATGCTTGCGCAGAGGCGGGTTGAGACCGCCGGCGCACAAGGTGGAGCAAAAAGCGGACCGCGCCTTACTAATCAACCACTTGAGCAGCCAAACCCGCGACGGATGTCAAACTTGCCAACAGCACTCTGGCGGGCGCGGCAGACAATGCGCCCGAATAACAAAGGCTTAGGGGAGCAGTCGCGTTCAGCGCCGCGTAAGTTTTCCCGACGGGGATGGTCAGTGCGTCACGCGGCGTCCGCCGCGCACCGCATAGCGCACTGTCGGCAGGGAAGTGAGGCGCTGCAGCGCCGAGTCCAGCGCGGCGCTGTCGACCGGCTCGAGTACCCGCACCACATGTGCATCGCCGCTCATCGCGCGTACGTACTGAACCCGAACGCCCAGGATCCGTTCCAGCTCTTGTAGCCGCACGGGCATCGGCGGCGACGCCGCTTCCCAGCGCACGATCAGATCAGTCGAAGCGTTGGCGTCGTGCCCGGCGTCGAGGCTGCACGCGCACGTAATCGCCAGCGCGGCGATGAACAGCGATTTGTGCAATGCGCTACCGGCGCCGGCGCACCCGCGGCGCAACCCCCGCGGCAATCAGCAGACCCAGCACCAGCGCGCCAGCCGCAAGTCCGCCGCTGCGGCTCGAGTTGTCTCCGAAAATCTCGATCTTCGCACCGTCGGCGAACACACCAGGGATACTACCCCCGGACACGGCGGCGATAACCCTGTGGGCATCCACCAGCCCGGCGCCGCAATTCGCCGTGATGCAGTCGCGGAAGCCGTCGACGGTCCCGGTGGGAAAGGCACGGGCGTGCAGGATCAGCAGCTGTTCCAGCTGGGTCGGCGTCAGGTTGGGGTTCAACCCCAGAGCGAGCGACATCACGCCGCTCACCACCGGCGCCGAGAAGCTCGTGCCGATGACCGGCTCATAAATGCTGTCGTTTGCCGGCGGACTCCCGGTGCTGCTGTCCGTGGTTGTGAGTATACCCGCGGCTACTGTGTTGGCGGCGCCGCCTGGCGCCGCGATGTCAATGCGGGCGCCGACATTGGTGTAAATCGTCTCCGCGCCCCCCCGGGTGGTCGCGGCGACGGTGAACGCGCCCACGCATTCCGCCGGCGCCACGTCGTTGCCGGGGACGCCGAGGTCGAGCCCATCGTTGCCGGCGGACACGACGACCACCACACCCTGCTGATCGGCGTCCTGGAACGCATCCTGGTAAGCTGCCGTGCAAGGTCCGAAGCCACCGAGGCTCAGATTCAGGATGCTGGCCGGGTTCGGATTGTCCGGTACGCCGGGAACGTTCAGCCCCATGGCCCAGCGTGCGCCGTCGACGATATCGGCATCGGTGCCGCCGCACTTGCCGAGCACGCGAACCGGCAGCATGCGGGCACGGTGATCGATGCCCGAGATGCCCAGAGCGTTGTCGCTGGTTGCGCCGATGATCCCGTTGACAAGGGTGCCGTGCCACGAGCTGTTGGTCGCGGGGAAGCCCGCCGCGCATTCATTCGCCGCGGTCCCGTCGCCGGGATCGGAAGCGTCAGCATCGCGGCCCGGGTCCAGGTCGTTCTCCTGGATGTTGAACGTCGGGTTGTTCACGACGAAGTCGTAGCCGGGCAGGATCCGGCTGAAGTCGGCATGGGTGCCGAGGATTCCCGTGTCCAGCACCGCGACGATCGTGCCGTCGGCGCCGGTCGTGATGTCCCAGGCTGCCGGCAGATTGGCAGCGCCCGGCACGCTCACTGCGGCGTGCAGGTACCACTGGTCGTTAAAGCGGGTGTCGCTGGGCACCAGGGTCGGCCAGCGCCGGTAGTTGGGTGCCGCGTAGAGCACGTCGGCGCGGGCGCTGAGCTCGGCGGCGATGCGCTCTGCGGTGGCATGCTCGACGGGGCTGTCCAGCTCGACCAGTGTGGTCTGGCCCGACAGGTGGCGCCCAACGCTTAAGGGGTGGCCGGCGGCGGCGGAGAAACTGCCGGCCAGCCCGGCGGAGACGTAATCTGGTGCGCCCACGGACTTGTCCAGTTTGACGATAAAGCCGCCAATCCGGTCGTCACGCGGCTGGGCACCAGCCGCCACGCTGAGAAGCGCCAGACACAGCAGAAACAGGCGTCGGGTTCGCACGATTTCGATACCTCTGAGAAAAAGCTCCCGTCAGCTCCGGTTAGCGGCAGGTGCGCCGGTTTACTGACCCCTGAAGGGAGAATCTACTGGACGAGCTGGTTCAGTTCAAAAATGGGCAGCAGAATTGCGAGCACGATCACCAAAACGACCAGCCCCATGACCAGAATGATCACCGGCTCGAACAGACCCAGGAACACCGAGAGCAGGGTGCTCATCTCCCGCTCCTGCTGCTGAGCGGCGCGTTCCAGCATGCCTTCCAGGTTGCCCGAGGACTCGCCGCTGGCGACCAGGTGCACCATCATGGGCGGAAAGAATCCGCTTTCCGCCAGCGATTTCTCCAGGCTGCGGCCTTCGCGAACCTGGTTGGCGGCGCGCAGCACGGCGCTGCGCATCGGCAGGTTGACAACCACCGCCGCGGATATCTTCAACGCATCGAGCACCGGCACGCCGCTGGCGGTAAGGATGCTCAGGGTGCGCGCGAAGCGCTCACTGTTGAGCCCGCGCACCAGGCGCCGGATAAAGGGCAGGCGGAGCAGGACCCGATGGACCCGCTCGCGGAAC
The DNA here is from genome assembly GCA_024644045.1 of Chromatiales bacterium. Classification (GTDB taxonomy): domain Bacteria; phylum Pseudomonadota; class Gammaproteobacteria; order JAHELT01; family JAHELT01; genus JAHELT01. The sequence goes on from JAHELT010000030.1 coordinate 11,088, forward strand.
ACCTCCAGGCGCAATGCCCGGCGGAACATGAACACGCCCGCCAGCACCCCGGCCAGCAGGTACCATCCCCAGGCGCGAATGAGGTCGCTGGTGGCGATCAGCGCCTGGGTCAACCAGGGCAGCTCGGCGTCGAGACCCTCAAACACCTCCACCACCTGCGGCACGATACTGGTCAGCAGAAAGGCAACGATGGTGAGCGCGATCGCGCACAGAATGCTCGGGTAGAACAGCGCTACGCCAACTTTGCTGCGCGTTGCCTGGCGCGTCTCGGTGTAGTCGGCCAGCCGCTCCAGCACCGTGGAGAGGTGCCCCGACTGCTCGCCCGCGGTGACGGTCGCAAAGTACAGCTCGTCGAACACCCGCGGGAAATCAGCCAGCGCCGCACCCAGCGAATGGCCTTCGAGCACTCGCGCGCGCACCGCCAGTATGAGTGAGGCGACGCGAGGCTTTTCCGTTTGCTGGCTGACGGCCTGCAGGGCTTCTTCCACCGGCATCCCCGACTGCACCAGGGTGGCCAGCTGGCGGGTGACCAGGGCCAGATCGGCGGCGCCCACCCGGCCCCGGGCCAGCGGCCCCGACGCGCGCTTGCGTTCACTGCGCGCGATCTCTTCGACGCTCAGCGGGCTCAGCCCGCGTTCGCGCAGCTGCTGGCGGATCTGCCGCGGATTGTCCCCCTCCAGCACGCCTTTTTTCTCGCGGCCGCGCTGATCGAGGGCGACGTAGTCGAAAGCGCTCATGGCGGGGGACGGGTAGGACGCCTGCGCGCAGCGAAGGCTAGTTTTCGCGCGTTACGCGCAACACTTCGGCGAGTGCGGTGTCGCCCGCGAGCACCCGGCGGCGGCCGTCGTCGCGAATGCTGGGGGTGCGGGTGCGCGCGTAGTTTTCGAGCTCCTGCTCACTGGCACCGTCGTGGATCATGGTGCGCAGCGCCTCGTCGATGAGGATCAGCTCGTAGATGCCGCTGCGACCGTGGTAGCCAGTGGCATTGCAGTAGTCGCAGCCCCCGGGTGCGTAGACGTGGTACGCGTCGCCGTTGCCGATACCCAGCGCGGTGCGTTCGGCGTCGTCCAGCGTGTGCTCGACCTTGCACTTCGCGCACAGCAGACGCACCAGGCGCTGGGCAACCACGCCGATCAGGCTGGAGGAGAGCAGGAACGGCTCGACGCCCATGTCGCGTAGCCGGGTGACCGCGCCGACCGCGCTGTTGGTGTGCAGCGTAGACATCACCAGGTGCCCGGTGAGACTGGCCTGCACGGCGATCTCGGCGGTTTCCAGGTCGCGGATCTCGCCCACCATCACCACGTCCGGATCCTGGCGCAGGATCGCACGCAGGCCCCGGGCGAACGTCAGGTCCACGCGCGTGTTCACCTGGCTCTGTCCGACGCCGTCTATGTAGTACTCGATCGGATCTTCCACGGTCAGGATGGAGCGGCTGCGGTCGTTGAGGCGCGTGAGCGCCGCGTACAGCGACGTCGTCTTCCCGGAGCCCGTCGGCCCGGTCACCAGCAGGATGCCGTGCGGCATCTGGATCAGATCGTGGATCCTGTGGCGCGTCTGCGCGTCCATGCCGAGCTGCTCGAGGTCGAGCCGTCCGGCCTGTTTGTCGAGCAGCCGCAGCACCACACGCTCGCCGTGCCCCGAGGGCAGCGTGGACACGCGCACGTCCACCGCGCGCCCGGCAATCCTGAGCGAGATGCGCCCGTCCTGCGGCAGGCGTTTCTCGGCGATGTCGAGACGCGCCATCACCTTGATGCGCGAGATCAGCAGCGGCGCCAGGTTGCGTGGCGGCTCGAGGATTTCCAGCATCACGCCGTCGATGCGCAGTCGGATCGAGAGACGCCGCTCGAACGGCTCGATGTGGACGTCGGACGCGTTTTTTCGCACCGCCTCAGTAAGGATGGCGTTGATCAGGCGAATGATGGGCGCGTCGTCTTCCGCCTCCAGCAGATCTTCCGGTTCCGGCAGCGCGTCGGCCAGCGTCTGCAGATCGAGATCCTCGCCCATGTCGTCCATGATCTCGTTGGCCTGGCCGGAGCCGCCTTCGTAGTGCCGGATCAGCAGCTGCTCGAACGCATCGGCGGAGAGCTTACGCGGTCTTATCGGGCGGCCGAAACGGCGCCGCACTTCCAGTAACGCGCTGCTGCTCACGCCCTCGCGGTAGACGACATCCACGTGCTCGCTGGCAACTTCTTCCACCAGCACGCCGTGGCGTTTGGCGAATGCATAAGGAATCCGCGCGTCGGTGTGCTGCGGCAGCGCCAGCGTCTCCTCCTCATTGATTGCCACGGTTACCTTCCGCTGGTTGCGGCGTGCGGTGGGTTCCGCCCTGCAGGAATATCTCGAGCTCCGGGAGTATCGGTATCTCGTCGGTGAGCAGCCCTATACCGCGCTCGTCGGCAACCAGCTGCTGCGCGCGCAGGTAGTTGTACTTTTCCCCGGTGTAGGTGTTGCCGGCCTGAATGTCGCGTAGAATCTTCGGGTGCAGAAACACCATCAGGTTCTGTTTCACCTTTTCGGTGCTGCGGTACTGGAACAGGCGGCCGATGATCGGAATGTCACCCAGCAGGGGCACTTTCTCCTGGCGGTCACGCAGCTCGTCGTTGATCAGGCCGCCCAGGACCAGGGTCTGACCGTCGTCGACCAGCACAGTGGTCTGGATGGAGCGCTTGTTGGTGATCAGGTCCGAGGCGGACACCGAGGTGCTCGCCACCGTGGAGACCTCCTGCTCGATGTCCAGTTTGATGGTGCTGCCTTCGTTGATTTGCGGTTTTACCTTCAGCGTCACGCCGATATCCTGGCGCTCGATGGTCTGAAACGGGTTCACCGCGCCACTGCCGCTGCCGGTATCGGTGAACTGACCGGTGACGAACGGTACGTTCTGACCCACCACGATCTGCGCCTCCTGGTTGTCGAGCGTGACGAGGCTGGGCGTCGACAGAATGTTGTTGTTCGCATCCGCGGCGAGGGCGCGCAGCAACAGCGCGAAATTGGTGCCCGGGTTGTTCCTGTCGCGGCTGAAGACTCCGAGACCCAGGATCGACCCGTCCGGTACTGCAGTGAGTTGCCTGAGGCCGAGCGCGGTGCCCACCGTGCCGCCCAGGTTGATCGCGCCGGCTGGCTTGTCGTCGGTCGAACCGTCGATTATCCAGGAAACACCGAGCTGACGGGAGTTGTTCTCGGAGATCTCCGCGATGATCGCCTCGACGAGCACCTGCGCGCGCCGGATATCGAGCTGGCGGATCACCGCTTCCAGATTGCGCAGCGCGTCGGGCGGTCCGGTGACGATCAGCGAGTTGGTGTGCTCGTCCGCCTGAATGTCCAGCTCGTTTTTGCGTACGTCCGGCGCCTTGCCCTTGGGCGCGTCCTGTTTGGCCTGGCTTTCCTGCACACCTTTGAGTATCGCTACCAGGTCCTCGGCGTTCGCGTAGCGCAGATAGATCACGCGCGTGTTACCGCCGCTGCCGAGCGGCGTGTCCAGATGTGCGATCAACCCGCGCAGGCGCAGGCGGGCTGCCCGATCGCCGCTGATCAGCACGCTGTTGGTCCGTTCATCGGCGGCCAGCTTGGGCGCCCCGGGCGCTGCGCCGACCGCCCCTTTTGCGGCTATCGTCTGCTGCAGCGTGCCGAGAATGCGTACCACCTCGGCGGCGGAGGCGTGCTCCAGGCGCACGACCTCGATCTCATCGTTGTCGGGCACATCGATGCGCCGCACAATACGCGCCATGCGATCGATGTTCGCAGCGCGGTCGGTGATGATCAGGGCATTGGTTGCGGCGTATGCCGCGAGGTGCCCCTGCTGCGGCACCAGTGGCCGTAGAATCGGCACCAGCTGCGCGGCGGGCACGTTCTGCACCTGAATCACATGCGTAACCAGCTGGTCGGTATCGTCGTTGCGGCGCGTGAGCATCGGCACTGCGCCCTGCTTGGCGTTCACGTCGGGCACGATCTTGACGATGTCGCCGCTGGGGACTGCCGAGTATCCGTGCACCTGCAACACGGAAAGAAAGATCTGGTACAGCTCAGGGCCGTCCACGGAATGCGATGAAATCACCGTGACCTTCGCCTTGACCCGCGGGTCCACCACGAAGTTCTTGCCGCTCTGCTTGGAGACGGTTTCGATCAGTGAGTGGATATCGGTATTCTTGAGATTCAGTGTGAACGTTTCGGCCGCAGCGACGCTGCTGCTGAGTACCGCCAGCAGGGTGAACAGCCGCGTGCTCAGCGGGATTGCGCGAGCGGTTTGCATGGGTTTCACGACCTACGTTGCCCGGTTGATGATGCTTTTGTCGTTTTGAAACGCCGCGGGCCGCTCATTCGAGCGACACGAAAATCGGCATTTCGACGCCGTCACGTACGATCGTTGCGTTGATCTCGGTGGCCGTGGCGAGGCTGCGCAGCGCGCGCAGACTGGTCTTCGGGTCGTTCAGTGCCGTGCCGTTCACTTCGGTCACGATGTCGTCGGGCTGCAGCCCGTACTGCGCAAGCACGTCCTCATAGTCGCGCGCGCTGAGCTTGTAGCCTATCAGCTTGCCGTCTTCCTTGTGCGGAATGGTGCGCACTTTGCGCGCAAACTGCATCGGATCCTTGACGATGCTGTCACGCAGCTGACGGGGTGACAGATCTGTGATCTCCGTGGCGCTGCCGGCTCTGGCGGAGAGGGCGACCGGCGTGGACTGCTCGGGTAGACGGAGTTTCTCGAGCCGGCCGTTGCGCTTCAGAATGACATGGTCTGCCAGCACCTCTTCCAGGGTCGCCGAGCCCGGCAGCTCGTCGCCGATTGCATACACCCGCTCCTCGCCCCGCCCTTCGCTGATAATCGCGAGCGCGTCGGCTTCCGGGTCGTAGGCCAGTACGCCGTGCAGTTCGAGGTTGAGTTTGGTGTCCGGGGCCTCGCTGACCGTTTGGGCAACCGGGGTTGCGCTGGCGGTGGCTGCGCCGAACAGGTTGTGCTTCACGATCTCGGCCGCGTAGTCGCGGCGCGGCTGCGCTTTGCGGCCCACGGCGGCCCGGTTCTTCGCCGGTGCGCTGCCTGCCTGCGGTGAAGGCACCAGTTGCCACGTGAGTCCGGCCAGCAGCCATGCAATGGCGGCGATAAGGATGAGATTGAGCAGTGCCGGCACGCGCGTGCCGCTGAGGACTCTGGTCAGAGGAGTGAGCTGAGCGTCGTGCATCCGGATTCAGCGATTGGTGCGCCTCTGGTGTCCGCAATATCGGCAATGGTAATGGTAACAGGGTTACGGATACGGCAAGATTACTGGTTGGTAGCAATTTCTTAGCCAGTTTCGCAGCTTCGCCCGGCGCATCAATTTCAGTCAACCCGACCCGGGCAAGGTCCGCGGCGAACCGTTTCGGGGAACTCGGCAATGAACTCACCCAAGACGGCGCGCTTCGCCGTAGGTATGCTGGTCAAGCATCGTTTGTTCGGGTACCGCGGCGTCATCTACGACGTCGATCCCGTGTTCCAGGGCAGCGACGAGTGGTACACCGTCATGGCCCGCTCGAAACCGCCGAAGGACGCACCCTGGTACCGGGTTCTGGTACACGGTCAATCGCACGAAACCTACGTGGCCGAGCGCAACCTGGAGCGGGATGGGAGCGCACAGCAGGTGCAGCATCCGCACCTCGAATACTACTTCGAGGCTTTCGAGAATGGGAGCTATCGGCGCAACCTTACGCGAAATTAACCCGCAACCGGTGCTGCCGGCGTTGATCTGAATCCGCCGAGCAGGTAGCGTCATTGCCAGGTACCGACTCGGGAATCCGTCTTTGCTCACCGCTATCCGCCAGATTTTCAGCAGCAGCGAGGTCGAAACTGCCGGGAAACCGTCACCGGAGCTGGCGGCGGCGGCGTTGCTGGTGGAAGTAGCACGCGCCGACTACCACGTGGACGGCGACGAGGAGGAGGCGATCGGCAGGTTGCTGAGACAGACGCTGGGACTGGGGGCGGAGGAGGTCGAATCCCTGATCGAGCTGGCTCACGAACACAGCCGCGAGGCGGTGGGGCTCCATCCATTCACCAGCGTGGTACACGACCGTTTCGATGCGCAGGAGAAGATTCGCCTGTTCGAATGCCTGTGGCGGGTCGCTTTCGCCGACGGCAGCGTCGACAGATACGAGGAGCACATGCTGCGGCGTATTGCCAAGCTGCTGCACGTCTCACACCGCGATTTCATTCGAACCAAGCTGCAGGTCCAGGAAGCGCTTACGGAAGAATGAATTCCTTCTCGAACTGCAGCATGTAGGGGGGGCCGGTGCCCTCCGGGCTCACCGTGATCTGGAACTGCAGCGGTTCACGCGAGCGGATCTGGAACTCCCCGATGTAGTACACCGCCTGTCCGTCGCGTATCTCCCGGATCGACAGCATGTTGATGTTGCCGAGATGGTCGGTGACGTCCGCGGTGATCGCGGCGGTGACCGGAATCACCGTGTCGCCCGACTGTTTTTTTACCACCGCGATATTCAGCATGCCGAGGTCCGCCGCGCGCTCAATGGCGTGGGCCTTGGCTACCCGGGCATTCAGTGCGTCGGTTGGCATCGCTGTGTAATGGACCACGAAGGCGCCGAGATCGCGGGTTCGCTCGGCCTGCGCACTGCCTCCAGCCAGGAATGTCATCGCCAGTGCTGCAAGCAGCCGCGGAAGGTGGTTTTTCACGTTAGGCGCTTCGATGATGGCGAATGTTTCCGCCGACTACCCGGATATGACCCGTTTGTGCCGGCAAAATTCCCGTGGCCGGACCGGGCGTGCATATATCGGAGCTCAATCGAGCAAGCGGGTACGGGGTTATCGTCGGTTTCACGGGTTAATTCAGCTTTGAGTGGGTTGTACCGTCCCGGGTGCGCTCAACGCAAGCCCGGCGGCAGCCCTGGTCTGTCGATACGCACGGTCTTGTCACGAGCGCGCGCGCCGCTGGTAATGGTTACCGCTGACCGCGGCACGCCGAAGGCCCTGGCCATCAGCCGGATCAGCGCCTCGTTCGCGCGCCCGTCGCTGGGCGGCGCGTGCAGGTGTATGCGCAGTCGCCCGTCGGCGACCGCACCGAAACACGACCTGGAGCTGCGCGGAATCACGCGGGTGTGCAGGCGCAGGTGCTCGCCCTGCCATACGAAACAGCGGTCCGCCGCAGAGCCGCCTTAGTCACCGCTCGGCGATCCGCGCAGCGCCTCACAGAAGCGCGAGCAGCGGCGGCAGAATCAGCAGCTTCAGCAGCTGCAGGCCGATGATGGCGACCACCGGGGAGAGATCCAGCCCGCCGATCGGCGGCACGAAGCGTTGGATGGGTTTCAGAACCGGTTGCGTCAGGCTGAACAGCAGCGAGGCGACCGGATTGTGGCCGCCTGGCGAAACCCAGCTCAGCACCACTTGCACGATGATGACGAAGAAGAAAATGTTGATCACCAGGGCCACGAGCTCGATGGCGGCCAGCATGAGCAGCGCGACCAGACCTGCGTTCTGCAGGTACACGACGCTGCCGGCAAGACCGACGCCCTGTGCGCCTATCGCATACAGCAACAGCAGCTTCAGGAACAGCACGCCGAAGGCGAACACCAGGGAGGCGATATCCTGGCCGCCCACGCTCGGAATGAGGCGGCGCAGGGGCACCAGTACCGGGTTGGTGACCTTGACCACGAACTGAGAAACCGGGTTGTAGTAGTCGGCGCGCACCGACTGCATCAGGAAACGCAGGACCACCACCATCGCGTACAGATCGAAAATCGCCTCGACCAGAAACTGCACTGCGTTGGTACCGTAGCCACTCACGAATCCGCTCCTAACTGCGTGCCTATCTCGCGCGCCCTGTCGCGCGCCGCGGTCATTGCCCGCGCAACCAGCGCGGTGAATTCGTGCTCGGCAAAGACCCGCAGCGCCGCCTGCGTGGTGCCCCCCTCAGAGGTGACGTTGGCGCGCAGCTGAGCCGGCGCCTCGCCGGCTTCGAGAGCCATTTTCGCCGCACCCAGTGCGGTCTCCAGCGTGAGCAGGCGTGCCTGATCCGCGCTCAGCCCCAACCCTATCGCCGCGGCCTCCATGGCTTCCATCATGGCGAAGAAGTAAGCCGGCCCGCTCCCGGACAGCGCGGTCACGGCGTCGAGGGCGCTCTCGTCCTCCACCCAGACGATGGTCCCGACCGCCCGCATGAGCGATTCTGCGCAATCGCGTTGCGCTGCGGTGACGTGCTGGTTGGCGTAGAGCGCGCTTGCCCCGCTGCGTACCAGCGCAGGTGTGTTGGGCATGCAGCGGACCACGGCCGGCGCATGCTCGAGCCAGCGTGAGATATCGGTCTCGCGCACACCGGCCGCGATCGAAACCACCAGCGGACGCCGGGTTGCGATCGGCGCGCGCAGATCGACGCACACCTGCTTCACGACATGCGGCTTTACCGCAAGGACGACCACGTCGGCACCGCCGACGGCCTGGCGGTTATCGGCACCGAGTGGAATCTGAAACGCCTCGGCGGCGCGCGCGCGCTGCCCGGCGTCGGGATCCGCTGCACTCACCCGGTAGCGGTCACCTTCTTCGAGCAAGCCCCCGATGAGGCTGCGGGCCATGTTGCCGGCGCCGATAAATGCTATTGTGGTCTTGGTCATGCGTCCGTCGGTTGGCGTCGTTACGGCCACCGAGTTTCCTTTTTATCGTTGCTCCGCGCGCCGAAGCGCAGCCTGCCAGCAGACTAGCATAACCGCATACGGCACGTTCGCAAGTTGCGGATCAGCCTTTCGGCGCCCGTGCGCCGAACACCGCGGTCCCGACGCGCACGATCGTGGCGCCCTCCGCAATGGCGGCCTCCAGATCGGCAGTCATGCCCATCGAAAGCGTATCGCAGGGCAGGCCGGCCTGTTGCAGGTCGAGCAGCAGCGCGCGCAGCGCGGCGAACGGCTTGCGCTGTGCCTGCATCTGCGCGGCCGGCGCGGGCAACGCCATCAGCCCGCGCAGCCGCAGGTTCGGCAATCCGTGCACCGCATGCGCCAGCTCCGGCAATGCCTCCGGGGCGACCCCGGCCTTGGTGCTCTCCGCCGAGATGTTCACCTGCAGGCAGACGTTCAGCGGCGGCTGGTCGCCGCGTTGATCGCTCAGCCGTTGCGCGAGTTTCAGCCGGTCCAGCGTGTGCAGCCAGGCGAAATGCTGCGCGACCTGGCGCGATTTGTTGCTCTGCAGGGGACCGATGAAATGCCATTCGCAGTCGAGGTCGGCGAGCCGGGTCAGCTTGTCCAGCGCCTCCTGCACGTAGTTTTCGCCGAACCGCCGCTGCCCCAGGGCGTAGGCGGCGCGAATCGCGCTGACCGGCTGCTGCTTGCTCACCGCCAGCAGCTGCACCGAGTTCAGTGGGCGCTCATAGCGCCGTTCCGCATCGCGGATCCGCTGCAGGACCCGCGGGAGCGCCTCGTTCACACTTGCAGTCGTTTCATTCATTTGAGCTATGTCGTTGTATTTAAACCACTTAGCTTATATTCTGCGAGGCTGTGCAGACGTCCGCTCTGACGCTGCCCAGGTACCGGCAGGAAGCCTGCCCGAGGGCCTCGAGGCGGCCTGCCGGTGACGCGGCCACCGCGCGAATATTTCCGCAGCGAAAAGGCGGCGGATGGAATCGAAATTGCTTGCAATAAAAGGCTGGACCTGCAGGTCACATGAAGCGTAAATAGCGGTTTCCTCTAGGGGTGTTTTATGGATATTTCGCAGCTGCTCGCGTTCGGGGTCAAGAACGGCGCTTCGGACCTTCACCTGTCCTCCGGGTTGCCGCCGATGATCCGGGTCGACGGTGACGTCCGCCGCGTCAACCTGCCGGCGATGGACCACAAGCAGGTTCACGGCATGGTGTATGACATCATGAACGACAAGCAGCGGAAAACCTACGAGGAGTTTCTGGAAACCGATTTTTCGTTCGAGATTCCGGGTCTGGCGCGGTTTCGGGTGAACGCCTTCAACCACAATCGCGGTGCGGGCGCGGTGTTCCGGACCATTCCGTCGGAGATACTTACGCTGGAGCAGCTGCAGGCGCCGAAGATTTTCGAGGACATCGCCAGCTACCCGCGCGGCATCGTCCTGGTAACCGGACCGACCGGCTCGGGTAAGTCCACGACCCTCGCGGCGATGGTCGATTTCAAGAACGATGCCGAGTACGGCCACATCCTGACCGTGGAGGACCCCATCGAGTTCGTCCACGAGAGCAAGAAGTGCCTGATCAACCAGCGCGAGGTGCATCGCGACACGCTGGGCTTCAACGAAGCGCTGCGTTCGGCGCTGCGCGAGGATCCCGACGTGATTCTGGTGGGCGAGATGCGTGACCTCGAAACCATCCGCCTGGCATTGACCGCCGCCGAGACCGGACATCTGGTGTTCGGCACGCTGCACACCAGCTCCGCGGCGAAGACCATCGACCGCATCATCGACGTGTTTCCGGCGGCCGAGAAAGCCATGGTGCGTTCCATGCTGTCGGAATCGCTGCGGGCGGTGATCGCGCAGACGCTGCTGAAGAAGAACGGTGGCGGCCGCGTGGCCGCACATGAGATTATGATCGGTACACCGGCGATCCGGAACCTGATCCGCGAGGACAAGATCGCGCAGATGTACTCGGCGATTCAGACCGGTCAGGGACAGGGTATGCAGACCCTGGATCAGAACCTGAAAGAGCTTGTGCAACGCGGCGTAGTGAACCGTGAAGAAGCAAAGAGACGCGCCGTCAGCCCGGACATGATCTGAGGCAGTAGCGGCACCGCCCAGCGGGGGAGCGAAGGAATATGGATCGCGAAAAGGCAATCAAGTACATGCACGATCTCCTGCGCCTGATGAAGGCCAAGGATGCATCGGATCTCTACATCGCGGCCGGCGCCGCGCCCAGCATGAAAATCCACGGTCGTCTGGAGCAGGTATCCGGCCAGAAGCTCTCGCCGGCGCACACCCAGGTGCTTGCGCGCTCGATCATGAACGACAAGCAGGCCGCCGAGTTCGACGCCAGCAATGAGTGCAACTTCGCGATCAGCCTGCCCGGCGTATCGCGCTACCGCATCAGCTCCTACGTGCAGCGCAGCAGCGTGGCCATGGTGGTGCGTGCGATAACGGCGGAGATTCCCGCGTTCGAGGATCTGCATCTGCCTCCGGTGTTGAAAGAGATTGCCATGAGCAAGCGCGGCATGGTGATCTTCGTCGGCGCCACCGGCTCCGGTAAGTCGACTTCGCTGGCGGCGATGATCGATTACCGCAACGAGA
>JAHELT010000030.1:22297-37696 GCA_024644045.1 Chromatiales bacterium
GGGCACATCATCACCATCGAGGATCCCGTGGAGTACGTGCACTCGCACCGTGGCTGTGTGGTCAGCCAGCGCGAAGTGGGTACCGATACCGCGTCCTTCGAGGTAGCCTTGAAGAACTCGCTGCGCCAGGCGCCGGACGTGATTCTGATCGGCGAGATACGTGAGCGCGAAACCATGGAGTACGCCATCGCGTTTGCCGAGACCGGGCACCTGTGCCTGGCCACGCTGCACGCGAACAACACCAACCAGGCTATGGACCGCATCATCAACTTCTTCCCGGAGGACCGCCGCCAGCAGCTGCTGATGGACCTGTCGTTGAATCTGCGCGCGGTCATATCACAGCGCCTGCTGCGCCGCCCCGACGGCGAAGGCCGCCGCGCCGCCGCGGAAGTGCTGATCAACACACCGCTGATGGCAGACCTGATTCTCAAGGGCGAAGTGCCGGATATGAAGCCGTTGATCGCAAAATCCCGCGAAGCCGGCATGCAGACGTTCGACCAGGCGCTGTTCGATCTCATCGAGGAGGGTGCTATCACGGTTGAAGAGGGTTTGCGTAACGCGGACAGTGTCAACGATCTGCGCCTGCGCCTGAAGCTGGAGAGCAAGCGTGCCGGTATCGATCTGAACGACGGCGTGGAACTTTCCATGGAAGAGGACCCGGCCAAGTCCGGGATGTTGGGCTGACAGAGGTGACGCGCAAATGAGTTCCTTAGATACCTATCTCAAGCACATGGCGGACAAGAACGCGTCCGACCTGTACTTCACCACGGGTGCGCCGCCGAGCATCAAAGTCGAAGGCGAGACCCATCCGATCAGCAAGAAGCGCCTGGAACCGGGTACCGTCAAGGCGATCGCCTACGAGATCATGGACGAGAACCAGCAGCGCGACTTCGAAGAACGGCTGGAGATGAACCTGGGCCTGACGGTGGAGGGCGTGGGCCGCTACCGCGTCAACATTTACCGCCAGCGGGGCGAGGTGGCGATGGTAATACGCTACATCAAAGCCAACGTTCCAGACATCAAGACGCTGAACCTGCCAAACGTGCTCGGCGATATGATCGGCGAGAAGAAAGGCCTGATCCTGGTGGTGGGCTCCACCGGCTCGGGCAAGTCGACCTCGCTGGCGTCGATGCTGGATCACCGCAATGCCAGCAGGACCGGGCATATTCTGACCATCGAAGACCCGATCGAATACGTGTTCGAGCACAAGCGCTCAATCATCGGCCAGCGCGAGGTAGGGCTCGATACCCTGTCTTACGAGAACGCGCTGCGCGAGGCGATGCGCGAAGCACCGGATGTGATCATGATCGGCGAGGTGCGCGATCGGCGCACCATGGAAGCGGCGATCGCCTACGCGGATACCGGGCACCTGTGCCTCAGCACCCTGCATGCGGTTAACGCCTATCAGGCCCTTGACCGCATCATCAACATGTTCCCGCCGGATGCCAAGAACCAGATCCTGATGGATCTGTCGCTGAACCTGCGCGGCATCATCTCCCAGCGCCTGGTGCCCGGCAAGAAGGGGCTGCGCGTGCCGGCCGTGGAGATCATGCTCGGCGGCGGCTACATTTCCGAGCTGATTCGCGATGGGGAGATCCACAAGATCAAGGACGCCATGGCCCGCGGCAGCAAGGAAGGCATGCAGACGTTCGACCAATCCCTGTTCGAGCTGTTCAAGTCCAACAAGGTCGAGCTGAACACGGCGCTGGATTTCGCCGATTCGCGCAGCGACCTGGAATGGAAGATCAACTTCGGCGGCGGTGTAGGCGAAATCAACCGCGCGCAAAGCGATCAGATCGCTGCGCCCGGCGCCGATTTCGAAGAGCTGTCCATCAACAAGTAGCGGCTTTCGAAACTATCGCCTGATCGAAATCAGGTGGCAGCCGACCACGCCCGGCGTAAAGCGGACGAAAAAAAGATCGAAATCGCCCGTCTGCTGAAGGTCTGCCCCGGCAGCGTTCAGTCCGGGAACTCGTGCAACTGACCCGCGATGGCTACGGCGCGCACGCGCCCCGGCAATGGCCAGCCGGCGAACGGCGTGTTGTGTCCGGCGCTGCACAGCGAAGTCTCGCTGACCTCCCATTGCGCATCGGCATCGAACAGGCAGATGTCCGCGCGCGTCCCGGCCGCCAGCGAGCCGCGGGGGATACCGAGAATGTCGGCCGGTCCACTGGTCAGTGCCTCCAGCGCGCGCAGCAGCGGCAGCGCGTTTTCCGCGACCAGTTTGAGCGCAAGGCTCAGCAGCGTATCCAGTCCGGAGATGCCCGGCTCGGTGGATGGAAAGGGGGCCAGCTTGGCGTCCGGCTCGTGCGGCTGATGGTCGGAGCAGACCGCGCTCAGCGTACCGTCGCGCAAGCCCGCGCGCAGCGCGTCGCGGTCGCGTTCGCTGCGCAGCGGCGGGCGCACGTGGCACAGGCTGTTGAACCCTAGCAGGTCGTTCTCGCTCAGGTGCAGATGGTTCATGGAGACGTCCGCGCTCACGTTCAAACCGGCGTCCCGCGCCGCACGCACCAGCTCGAGCGAGCGCGCCGCGGACAGTTGCGAGAAGTGCACCCGTGCGCCGGTGGCGGCCACCAGCTCGAGCATCTGGGCCAGCGCGACGGTTTCGGCCACGATCGGCACGCCGGGCAGCCCCAGGCGTGTCGCAACCGGCCCCTCGTTGGCGCAGCCGTTTTTCCCCAACCATTCGTCATACGCCTGAATGAACACGGCCAGATCGTGGGTGGCGGCGTACTCGAATGCGCGGCGCATTACGCGCGTGTCGCTCACAGGCTCCCAGGCGTTGCTCACCCCCACGCAGCCCGCCGCCTTGAGCGCCCCCATCTCGGCCAGCATTTCGCCGCGCAGGCCCTGGGTGAGCGCGCCCAGCGGGCAGACCGTGGCGTAGCCGGCGTCTTCCACGCGCCGATAGATCAACTCCACGCTGGCCGGCTCGTCAATGACCGGATCGGTGTCGGGCGGGCAACACAGGGTGGTGATGCCCCCCCGCGCCGCGGCACGCGTTTCGCTCGCAATCGTCGCTTTGTGCTCACTGCCCGGCTCACGCAGGCGCGCGCATACGTCTATCAGCCCCGGGCAGGCGACCAGGCCGCTGGCGTCGAACTCGCGCTCGCTGACGAAGCCGGGCGGCGGCGTGTCCAGCGCGGCGATTTTTCCGTCGCTGACGAAAATCGAGCCGGGCGTGTCCCGTCGCGTGCGCGGGTCGATCACGCGAGCGTTGCGGATGTGCAGATTCATGCCGGCTCGGGCGGCCGCGCCGGCCCGGCGATCAGCGACATCACCGCCATTCGTACCGCGATCCCGTTGGTGACCTGCTCGAGAATCAGCGAGCGGGGCCCGTCGGCGACGCTCGACTCGATCTCCACGCCGCGGTTGGTCGGTCCCGGGTGCATGACCAGGGCGTCCGGCTTGGCCTTCGCCAGGCGCTCGGGCGTCAGTCCGAAGGTGCTGAAGTACTCCGCTTCACTCGGCAGCAGCGCGCCCAGCATGCGCTCGTGCTGCAAGCGCAGCATGATGATGACATCGACGTCCTTCAGGCCGGTGTGGATGTCCTCGTACACGCGCACCCCCATGTCCTCGATCGAGTCCGGCAACAGGGTGCGTGGGGCGATAACCCGGATTTCGGCCGCACCGAGCACATTCAGGGCGTGGATCTGCGAGCGGGCCACGCGCGAGTGTTGCACATCGCCGACGATCGCAACGCGCAGCTGCGTGAAGTCCGCGCAGTGGCGCCGAATGGTGAATACATCGAGCAGCGCCTGGGTCGGGTGCGCATGCCATCCGTCACCCGCGTTGACCACCGCCACGTCCGCCTCTACGTGCCGGGCAATGAAATGCGGTGCACCCGAGTCGCTGTGCCGCACGATGAACATGTCGCATTGCATGGCCTGCAGATTGCGCAGTGTATCGAGCAGCGATTCACCCTTTGTGGTTGCCGATGCGCTGATGTTGACGTTGAGCACGTCTGCCGACAGGCGCTTAGCGGCGAGCTCGAAGGTGGTGCGTGTGCGCGTGCTCGGTTCGAAGAACAGATTGACCACCGTTTTGCCGCGCAGCAGCGGCACTTTCTTGATGGACTTGTCGTTTACGCCGAGAAACGACTCGGCGACGTCGAGGATGCGCACCACGTGTTCGCGCGACAGGCCTTCAATGGTGAGCAGGTGGCGTAGATTGCCTTGCGCGTCGACTTGCAGATCAGAGAGCTCGCCGGCGACTCGGTTCAAACGCGCGGCTCCGTTTCGCGGATCGTCAAGCCGAGATCATCGGCGTTCAGCTTGACGCGTTGATCGACGGACAATGCCAGGGTCTGGCCTTTGATGTCCGCGCGAATCGGCAGCTCGTGGCCCTCGCGCTCCACCAGTACGCACAGGATGACGCGCGCGGGACGCCCATAGTCGAACAGTGTGTTCAGTGCTGCGCGCGTCGTGCGGCCACTGTACAGTACGTCATCGACCAGCGCGATGGTGCGCCCCTCGACGTCGAACGGTATGCTTGAGGTCTTCACCTGTGGATGCAGACCGATGCGGCTGAAGTCGTCGCGGTAGAACGAGATGTCCAGCGTGCCCAGGGGAAGCTGCAGCTGCAGCCGGGCGTGCAGCTGCTCGGCGATCCGCACGCCGCCGGTATAGATGCCGACCATGCCCAGTTCCGGTATCGCACCGGGACCGAGGTCCGCACGCAGCTCGTCGCTCATGCGGGTAAGCCACTTGTCTACCGTCGCCGCGTCAATCACCTCGAGTGTTCCCGTCGCCCTGCTGGTTCAGCCAGTCGTGCAGAATCAGGCTGGCAGCTATTTTATCCTCATCGCCCGCGCATTTACTCATGCGCTTACCCGCCCGGCGCTGCGCCCGATGAACCTCGCGCGCATTGCGCGAGCTGAGCCGCTCGTCGGCTTCGTGCACGGGCAAGTCAAACCGCTGCTTCAGCTGCTGCTTGAAGCGTCGCGCCGCCCGGGTCAGCGCGTGTCCGCTGCCGTCCATATGCACCGGTATGCCGACGATCAGCGCCTGCGGTTGCCAGGTGCTGACGATGTCGGCAATGCCGCTCCAGTCGGGCTGGCCCTGCCGGGCGCTGATCGTGGTCAGCGGAAAGCTGGCCGGCGGCTCGCGTTCGCCGACTGCGACGCCGATGCGCCGTTGACCGAAATCGAAACCGAGGTATGTCGCGCGGACCGGCTTGCCGGCGGTTGCGTTCAAGCGTGTCCGGCGGAAGTGGTGAGGCTGTTGAGGTCCACGCCGAGATGGGCGGCGGCGGCTTCGAGCTTACGCTCGCAGTCGGTATCGAACATGATGTCGACGTTGGCCGGGCAGGTGAGCCAGGCGTTCTGCGCGAGCTCGCTTTCCAGCTGTCCGGCGCCCCAGCCGGAGTAGCCCAGCGCGACGATCGCTTTATCGGGCCCCGCGCCGCGTGCCATGGCCATCAGAATATCACGCGAGCTGGTAACCCCGATGCCCTCGGCGATCCTCAGGGTCGCCTCCCATTCACCGATCGGCGTGTGCAGCACGAAACCGCGGGCCATGTCGACCGGGCCGCCGTAGTAGGCGTGCACGCCGCCCAGCGCGGGTCCGGCCTCTATATCCATCTGGGCCATGATTTCACCCAGCTCTATATCCAGTGGCCGGTTGACCACTATGCCCATCGCACCTTCGGCGCTGTGCTCACAGATGTAGGTTACGGTGCGATGAAAATTCGGATCCATCAGCGTCGGCATCGCGACCAGGAACTGATTGGTCAGATTGACGTACTCGTGCTTGCCGCCACCCGTCATAGCGCCGGTCCGTTTGCCGCAGGCCCGCGCCGCTTCTCAGGTGTTTCCCTGACAGTGGACCGGTGCAGTGTTCTACCAGGCAACATTAGCTCAAACCGATTTCCGTCCCGTGGTGTGGGGTTAAGTATCCGCTCCCACATCGGGCGATGCAAGACGCAGCGCGGGCGCGGGGATGGCGCCGGCGTGCAGCGCACGAGACTTTTTCAGGCATTACAATGAATTGTTCGTGTATGCTCGGCATCGTATCAGATAGACGTTGCGGACCAACCCGTGGACCGTTCCAAAACGCCTTCGCGAGCAGCCCGTGCAGGCAATCGCTTGCACGGCATCGCCGTGCCGGTTGACAGGCCTCGCCGTGTGCCCGGCTGACGGCCGGCAACGCCGCTCGAGTGGCCGTAAGGGCGCGCGCCGGCGCCGCGCCGCAGCGCCGGCGGCCATGCCCGGCATCCGCCGTGCGATTCCGTTGTACGATCTGCTCAACGACGAAGGTATCGGCAGCATCGAGCGGCATGCCGACCGGATTCTGCAGGAGTTCGGCATCGAGTTCCGTGGCGACGCCGAAGCGCTGCGCCTGTTCGGGGAAGCGGGCGCCGACGTGCGCGGCGAACGCGTGCGCTTCGAGCCGGGTCTGGTGAAGCACATCGTGCAGCGCAGCGCGCCGCGCGAGTTCGTACACAGGGCGCGCAACCCGCAACGCTCGGTGACCATCGGCGGCCAGCACGCTGCCTTCGCGCCGGCCTACGGACCGCCGTTCGTGCGCGATCTCGAGAAGGGCCGCCGTTACGCGTCGCTGGACGATTTCGTCAATTTCGTAAAGCTCGCCTACGCCAGTCCCTATCTGCATTACTCCGGCGGCACGGTGTGCGAACCGGTGGACATCCCGGTCAACAAGCGGCATCTGGACATGGTTTACAGCCACATGCGCTACTCCGACAAGCCGTTCCTCGGCGGCATTATCAACGTCGAGCGCGCGCGCGACTGCATCGAGATGTGTCGCATCCTGTTCGGTGAGCGGACCGTCGCAGAGAACTGCGTGATGCTGGGCAACGTCAACGTGAATTCACCGCTGGTCTACGACGGCATTGTTTCGCAGGTGATCCGCACCTACGCCGAAGCCGGCCAGGGCGTTGTGATCTGTCCGTTCATTCTCGGCGGCGCCATGGGGCCGGTGACGCCGACGGCGAGCATCGCCCAGGCGCACGCCGAGGCGATGGTGGGCGTGGCCCTCACCCAGCTGGTCAAACCGGGAACGCCGGCGATATACGGCAACTTCCTCAGCACCATGTCGCTGCGTTCGGGGGCGCCCACGTTCGGTCAGCCGGAAGCGGCACTGGCCTACATGGCAGTGGGGCAGCTGGCGCGCGCAGTGGGCGTGCCGCTGCGCTGCGGCGGCTCGTTCACGTCCGCGAAGATCTGCGATGCGCAGGCGGCCCAGGAGAGCGCGGACTCACTGCTGCCGGCGCTGCTCTCCGGCACCAACTTCGTGCTGCACGCAGCCGGCTGGCTGGAGGGCGGTCTGACGATGGGCTACGAGAAGCTGATCCTGGATGCGGACCACCTCGGCATGATGACAAAGATGCTCGGCGGGCTGGCGCTGGACGACAATGCGTTTGCGCTGGACGCCTACCGCGAGATCGGACATGGCGAGCATTTTCTGGGTACCCGCCATACGCTAGCCAACTACGACACCGTTTACTATGAATCACGCGTTGCCGACAGCAACTCGTTCGAGCAGTGGGAGCTCGAGGGGAGCAACGATGCGGAACGACGGGCGCTCCGTATCTGGAAACAGCAGCTCGACGAGTACACCGCGCCCGACCTGGATCCGGCCGTCGACGAAGCGCTGCTGGCATTCATGAAAGGCCGGAAATCGGTCATGCCCGACGCGTGGTACTGAGCGGCGGGCCGGTTGACCGATTTCTTTGGCGCGCAGTAAGACAGACTGGAGGTCCGTGGAGTATCGAACGTGAGCGACATGCAGACACATGCACGGGTCGCCGTCATCGGCGGCGGCGTGGTCGGCTGCAGCATTCTGTTCCACCTGGCCCGAGCCGGCTGGACGGACGTGGTGCTGATCGAACGCGCTGCCTTGACCTCCGGCTCCTCGTGGCATGCCGCCGGTGTGATTCACACCATCAACTCGGATCCGAACATCGCGCGGCTGCAGGAGTACACGATCAACCTGTATACCGAGATCGAGCGGATTTCCGGACACAGCTGCGGCGTGCACCGTCCCGGGGGCATCTATCTCGCCGCGACGCCCGAGCGCCTTGATTATCTGAAGCAGGAGCGCGCCAAGGCCCGATACATGGGTCTGGACACGGAGTTCATCTCGCTCGACGAAGCGGCGGAGCTCAACCCGCTGATCAATCCGAAGGCGTACCTCGGCGCGCTGTTCGAGCCGGTGGACGGTCACGTTGATCCGTCGGGCGTGACCCACGCGTACGCGAAAGCCGCTCGCCACTACGGGGCCGAGGTGTACCAGCAAACGCCGGTGCTCGCGACCAACCCGCGTGCCGACGGCGGCTGGGACGTGGTCACCGGAAAAGGCACGCTGCACGCCGAGTACCTGGTCAATGCGGCCGGCCTGTGGGCGCGCGAGGTTGGCCGGCTGGCCGGGGTCGAGCTGCCGGTGCAGCCGATGGAGCATCACTACCTGATTACCGAGACCATCCCCGAAGTGGCGGCGCACGGTAAGGAGGTTGCGGTAACGGTCGACTACGAAGGCAACGCCTATACGCGGCAGGAGCACGACGGACTGCTGCTCGGCACCTACGAGCCGGCATGCCGGCCGTGGGCGGTCGAGGGCACGCCGGCTGACTTCGGCCACGAGCTGTTGCAGCCGGATCTGGAACGCATCGGCGATCGACTGGAGATCGCGTTCACGCGCATGCCGGCGCTGGCGCGCGCCGGGATCAAGTCGGTGGTCAACGGCCCGTTCACCTTCGGCCCGGACGGCAACCCGCTGATCGGGCCGCTGCCGGGGTTGCGCAACTACTGGGTCGCGGTCGGCGTGATGGCGGGGTTCTGCCAGGGCGGCGGCGTGGGTCTGTGCATGGCGGAGTGGCTGATGAACGGCGAGCCGCACATCGACGTGTGGGGTATGGATGTGGCGCGTTTCGGCGCTTATGCGACCCGCGACTACGGCCGCGTCAAGTCGGCCGAGAACTATGCGCGGCGCTTCATCATCACCTACCCGAACGAGGAGCTGCCGGCCGCCCGGCCGCAGAGGACCACCGCGCTGTACGATGTCTTCAAGCAGCGGGGTGCGGTGTTCGGCGCGGCGTTCGGGCTGGAGCATGCGCTGTGGTTCGCACCGCCCGGCGTCGAGCCCCGCGAGAGCCCGACGTTCCGGCGCTCGAACGCCTTTGCCCACGTGGCCGAGGAGGTGCGCGCAGTCCGCGAGAACCTGGGCCTGCTGGAAATCGCGAACTTCGCCAAGCATGAGATAAGCGGCCCGGGTGCCGCCGCTTACCTGGATCGGTTGATCGCCGGGCGTTTGCCGCAGCCCGGTCGTCTGTCGCTCACACCGCTGCTGACCCCGAAAGGCAGGCTCTACGGTGATCTGAGCATCGCCCGGCTGCGCGACGACCTGTTTTACGTGCTGGGTTCGGGCGCAGCGCAGGAGATGCACCGGCGCTGGTTCGAGCTGCACCTGCCGGCCACCGGCGTGCAATACCGCAACGCATCCGATGCGCTGCACGGGATCGCGATTGCGGGTCCGCGGGCCAGCGAGCTGCTGGGCCGCGTGACACATGAGGACGTCAGCGTTTCGGCCTTCCGCTTTCGCGATTTCCGTGCCCTGACCGTCGGCCTGGCACCGTGTCTGGTGGCGCGCGTCTCCTTTACCGGCGAGCTCGGCTACGAGATCTACTGCGCACCCGAGTATCAGCGTGCGCTGTTCGAAACGCTGCAGAGCGCCGGCGCTGACCTGGACCTGCGGCTGTTCGGTGCACGTGCGCTGATGTCGCTGCGCCTGGAGAAAAGCTGGGGGGTGTGGACGCTCGATTACCGGCCGGATTTCACGGCCGCCGAGTCCGGCCTGGACGCTTTCGTGTGCTTCGACAAACCGGCGTTCATCGGTCGCGAGGCGGCGCTCGCGGAGCGAGAGTCGGGCCCGCGCCATAAGCTGGTCGTGCTGCAGCTGGAAGACACGGGCGTCGACGCGGCGCACGACGAGCCCGTTTTCTGCAACGGCGAATGCGTCGGCTACCTGACCTCGGGCGGCTACGCTCACTACGTCGGCAAGAGTCTGGCGCTCGGCTATGTGCCGGAAGAGCTGGCGGACCCCGCCAACGCGTTCAGCGTGGAGTTGCTCGGCGAGCGCGTTGCCGCGAGCCTGGTGCCCGAGCCGCTGTACGATCCCGGGGGTGCGCGCATGCGCGCGGTTTGAGGCGCTGGTGAACGCGCCTACCGGCCAGTGGACCGCGTCAGCGGGAGACCAGCCGGTTGGCGTCGCTGAGGAACTGCCAGGTGCGCGTGATGTACAGGATGTCGGTGTCTTTCTTGAGGTTTGCCGGAAATGGCCGGAACGGGCTGGCCAGCCTGACGATGCGTTTGGCCGCATCGTCCAGCACCTGATGGCCGGAAGAGTTGCGCATTATCACATCGGCCAGCGCGCCGTTGGCGTGAATCCCGACGACCAGTACCAGTGAGCCGTTCAACTTGCGCCGAGTCGCCTGGCCGGGGTAGTTGAGATTGCCCACGCGTTCCACGTCCCGCACCCACTCGTGCATGTATGCCGCCGCCGCCGCCTCGCGGGTGCGCGCGTGCACGAATTTCTTGCGCGGGCGCTTGGCGTAGGCTTCCACGTCGCGGTCGATCTCGGCGGTCAGCCGGGCAATCTCCAGCGCGCGTTCGAGGTTCTCGGGGCTGCGGTTTCGCTGCACTTCGCTTTCGGTGGTCACTTCGTCGGCGCGCTGGATGTCGTGATCGGAGTAACGCGCCGTCAGCACGTCCTGTACCTTGCGAGCCTGCCGCTCGGGTGAGGCGGGCTCCACGCGCAGCGGTGCCACCCCGAAAGCGTCGTTGCGCTCCGGCGCCGAGAACGGCGTCGTCGGGCGCACCCGATCCTCAGCAGAGCCGCCGCCGTCCTGGCTGACCTGCGCGAGGTAGTCGACCTCATCGGGCAGCTCCTCGGTGCGCGTCTGCACCAGGATCACGTCCAGCGAGGGCGGCGAGCGGAGGGTTTCCAGCTCCGCCTGAAAACTGACGCCAAGGATCACCACGCCGTGAATCGCGGCTGCCAGGAACAGGGTCAGGCCAAGTCGGTCATTGGGTCCGATCGGGGGTTGCTGCTGCTCGACTACCAAGACGCTCATGCGGTACTGTGCTGTTCGATGCTGTCCATCAATTTTCCGGCAATATCGATGCCGGTATCGCGCTCGAGTTCACGAATGCAGGTAGGACTGGTGACGTTGATCTCGGTCAGGTAGTCGCCGATTACGTCCAGACCTACGAAAATAAGCCCTTTTTCGACAAGTTTTGGCGCCACATGGCTGCAGATTGCGCGATCGTGATCGCTCAAGGGGTGTGATTCGCCCCGCCCGCCGCTCGCCAGGTTGCCGCGCGTCTCGCCGGGCGCCGGGATGCGCGCGAGCGCGTACGGTATAGGCTCGCCGTCGATAAGTAAAATGCGCTTGTCGCCTTCGCTGATCTGCGGAATGAACACCTGCGCCATGGCCAGCCGGTGCTGATTCTCCGTGATGGTCTCCAAGATCACGCCGACGTTGGGGTCGCCGCGCTGCACGCGAAACACCGAGGCCCCGCCCATGCCGTCCAGGGGCTTGACCACGATATCGCCGTGAGCGTCAAGAAAACCACGCAGGCGGCGTTGCTCGCTGGTCACCAGGCTGGCCGGGGTAACCTCCGGAAACCACGCCGTGAACAGCTTTTCGTTGGCGTCGCGCAACGCGTCGGGGCGGTTTACCACCAGCGTGCCGCGTGCCTCGGCCAGCTCCAGCAGATAGGTGGTGTACACGTAATTCATGTCGAACGGCGGGTCCTTGCGCATCAGCACCACGTCCAGCTCGTGCAGGGCCAGGTCCTCGGCGTCGCCCAGCTCGAACCAGCGCCCTGGGTCGTCCCACACCTGCAGCGGCCTGCTGCGCGCGCGCGCCGTGGCATGCTCGAGATAGAGATCGCCCGGTGTCATGTAATGCAGCGACCAGGCGCGGCGCTGCGCGGCCAGCAGCATGGCCAGGCTGCTGTCCTTCTTGACGCTGATGCTCTCGATAGGGTCCATCACGATGCCGAGTCGCAGTGCCAATTTCAGAGCCTCCCCTTGGAATGGCCCGGAACTTGCCATCCAAATCCGGGCAGTTGCGCGTTTTCCATGATGCAGCGTTTACGCCGAAGGGCTTTCAGGGTATTTGCCACAGTTTCTTCAAATATCCCGCAAGGTGTTGATTATAAGCTGTTTATTTGCTGGATGGTCATTGATTATACGGTATACATACGCTACATTGCGTGGACCACGCCGATTCCCTCAGCGAGCTAAATCGTGACAGACGCTCGACAAGAAGCTGCCGACCCGGGGGCCAGTGCCCTGCAAGGGCTGAAAGTGATGGTCATTGACGACAGCAAGACCATTCGCCGTTCAGCCGAGACCCTGCTCAACAAGGAGGGTTGTGAGGTCGTGACGGCGAGCGACGGCTTCGAGGCGCTGGCGAAAATCGCGGAGCATAAGCCCAACATCATCTTCGTGGACATCATGATGCCGCGGCTGGATGGTTATCAGACCTGCGCGCTGATCAAGCACAACAGCATGTTCAAGAGTACGCCGGTCATCATGCTCTCGAGCAAGGACAGTATATTTGATCGCGCCCGCGGGCGGATCGTCGGATCCGAGCAATACCTGACCAAACCGTTCACCAAAGAAGACCTGCTGAGCGCAATCAAAGAGCATGTCGTGCAGGACGAAGCCTAGTCCAGCGTCGCAACAGATCGCAGCGGAGTCCAATCATGGCAACGGTATTGATCGTGGACGATTCACCCACTGAGGTACACGTTTATCAGAGCATACTGAAGAAGCACGGCTACAGCGTGGAGGTTGCCGAGAACGGCGAGGAAGGGATAGCCAAGGCCCAGTCTCTGCGCCCCGATCTGATTCTCATGGACGTAGTGATGCCCGGCATGAACGGGTTTCAGGCGACGCGTGAGCTGAGCCGCAACGACGTCACCGCCGCAATCCCGATCATCATCATCACGACCAAGGATCAGGAAACGGACAAAGTCTGGGGGTTGCGCCAGGGCGCCAAGGATTACATCGTGAAGCCCGTGAAGGAGAACGTTCTGCTCCAGCACGTCAGCGCGATACTGGGCGACTGAGACCGCAGTATGTCGCCGCTGGAGTTACTGCATGACTACGAACGTCGCGTACTCGAGCGCACGCCCTCGCTCCCGCGCGATGCGGAGGTCGGCAGCCGCTGGTCCGGCATCGTGTTCCGACTGGGCGAGGATCTGATGCTCGCGCCGATGGAGCAGGTCGCCGAGATCCTGGACCCGCCGCAGTGCACCCGGGTACCCGGAACGCGGTCCTGGTTCATGGGCATCGCCAACGTGCGCGGCAGCCTGCTGCCGGTGACCGACCTGCACGGGTTCGCGCACAGCGGGCGCGCTTCGAACGCGCGTAATGCGCGCCTGCTCGTTTATCTCAAGGAAGGGGCGCGGGCGGGTATCCGCGTGGACGACGTGCTGGGGCTGAGGCAGTTTCCCATCGACGAGAGTGGCAACGAACCGACCGAGGTTCACGAATCGTTGCAACCGTATATTGAACGCACATTCCGCCAGGGAGATCAGGTATGGCCGGTTTTCAGTTTAGCGATGTTCTCTGAGAGTCGCGCGTTCTTGCAGATCGGCAAGACGGCTGGCCCCGCATCGGATGCGGTAACGTCCTAGTATCAGGAGATACGTAATGGCGGTTACCAGAATCAGCGCCGTCGTCAGGAACGAGTCCGGGGTTCCGGTACTGATCCTGTCGAGCCTGGCGGTGGTGTTTTTTATAACCATGATTGCGGCGCTGGCCTACGCGCTGATCCAGGACCGGCACGCGGCGGAGTATCAGGCCCTGGCCAGCGAGCAACAGCTGCTCTCGCAGCGTATCGCCACCAGTGCGCTGGAAGCGGCATCGGGTAAAGCCGGTGCGCTCGCTCGCCTGCAGCAGTTCAGAGATCGCTTCGATCGCGCATTGAACACCCTGGACAACGGCAACCCGGTAACCGGGCTGCCGCCCGTGGACGAGGAGTTCCGTCCGCAGCTGAGCCTGGTGCAGGGCGGCTGGCAGATCGCCCGCCAGACGATCGATACGATCATCGAGGGCGAGCAGTCGGTCGAGCTGAACCGCGGCATGGTGGAACAGGTCGGCGAGCTGATTCCGCAGTTGATCGCCATCGCAGACGAGGCGGTGTCGCTGATGGTGGAGAAACGCCTGCGCCCGGAACTGATTTACCTGGCCTCGCGGCAGCTGATGCTGGCGCAGCGCATAGGCGCGAGCCTGCATAACATGTCCGCCGGTGGCGAAGGGGCGGCGACCGCCGCTGACCGGTTCGGCCGCGATGCTGCGCTGTTCGGCAAGGTGCTGAACGCGTTGCTCAACGGTTCGTCTTCGCTGAACGTAAGGGCGGTCAAGGATCCCGACATCATCAGCGCGTTGAACGACGTCAACGGGATTTTTTCCGACATCAGCGCCAACATCGGTGCGATCCTCGAGAGTTCACCGCAGTTGTTCTCGGTGCTCGAGTCGGCGCGCCGAATCGATCAGGAGACCTCCGCGATCCTGGACGCGACTGTGGGTCTGGAAAGCTCGTTCGAAGCGCTGTCCTCGCGTCAGGACTGGTTTTTCATGGTGGCCCTGGCGGCTGGCGGGGTGATGATGCTCAGTCTGGGCACGGTGGGCTTCCTCCTGGTGCGCAACGCCAGGCACCGCCTCGAAGAACAGACCGAGCAGGGACGCCGCAATCAGCGCGCCATCCTGCGCCTGCTCGACGAGCTGACCAACCTCGCGGACGGCGATCTCACCACCCACGCCACCGTCAGCGAGGACATCACCGGCGCGATCGCCGACTCGGTCAACTACGCAATCGATGCGCTGCGCTCACTGGTCACATCCATCAACCGCACGACCGACGAAGTGAACGTGGCCGCCGACTCCTCGCGCGGCAACGCCGAGCGCCTGGCGGACGCGAGCAGCGCCCAGGCGCGCGAGATCGCCTCGGCGACCAGTTCCGTCAACGATATGGCGGATACGATGGAGCGGGTATCGAAAAACGCGGCCGGTTCCGCAGACGTGGCCATGAAATCGGTTGATATTGCCGCGAAAGGTGCCGACACCGTGCGCCTGAGCATCGAAGGCATGGATACTATCCGCGAACAGATTCAGCAGACCTCCAAGCGGATCAAGCGCCTGGGCGAGAGCTCGCAGGAAATCGGCAACATCATCGAGCTGATCAACGACATCGCCGATCAGACCAACATCCTGGCGCTGAACGCAGCCATTCAGGCGTCCACCGCCGGTGAGGCAGGACGTGGATTCGCGGTGGTCGCCGACGAGGTGCAACGGCTCGCCGAACGTGCCAGCGCCGCGACCAAGCGCGTCGAGGCGCTGGTCAAGACCATCCAGGCCGATACCCAGG
>JAHELT010000031.1 GCA_024644045.1 Chromatiales bacterium
CACGCCGAAGGCGCCCAGTCCAAATCCAAAAAAGAAGAGCTGGAGAAGCGCCGGGGTGTTGCGCGCCAGCTCGATCCAGCCGACGGCTATCCAGCTGACCGAGCGGATCCCGGACATGCGCACGATGGCCAGCGCCAGACCGAGCAGGGTGCCAATGAGCATCGCCAGCACGGCGACTTCCATTGTCACCAGCCCGGCCTCCAGAAGATCGGGAAGCTTGCGAAAAACAGGCCGCCAATGGAATGTGTATTCCAACCTGTAAGCTCCTGCGCTGCCGGAAGACTACGCCCCCGCCGGAACAGCGGGGGCGCCCTGCGCGTCAGTAAAACACGTTAGGGATTCGGAGCTCGGGTGCCTCACCTCCCACGAACTTGCTCCACAGTTCCTGATAGCGGCCGGAACGAACCTGATGGGTGACGAACAGATTGAGGTAGTTCAGCCAGCCGAAGTCCTTACGCGGCCCCACGACGGAGGTGAAATCCGTGGTCCACGGCATACGCGGGCCGGCAATGATGTTGTCGTACTTCTCCGCGATCGGCTTCACGGCCGTATTCGTGGTGATACCCGCATCGGCTTTACCCTGGGCGACAGCGAGGAACACTTCGTTCTCGCTCTGATAGCCCTGATACAGATTCTCCGTACCCCATTGTTTGGCGTACTTGAGAAACTCGATTTCGGGAACCGTGCCGACGGCAGCGGCTACGCGTTTGCCCTTCATGTCCTCGAAGGTCTTTATCCCGGAATCCTTGCCGATCACGGCCTGCGCGTAGTAAATGGCATAGGGTATGGAGAAGCCGACGGTCTTGGCGCGCTCGAGCGTGTCCGAGGTACCTCCGAAAACCACGTCGGCGCGGTTATTGACAATCACCGGCAGACGCTCCGCCCAGGTTACGGGAATGATCTCGTAGTCGACATCCATCGCCTTCGCCAGGTCTTTGCAGTACTCCACATCAAAACCCGCCGGTTCGTTCTTGGCATCGCGGTAGCCGATCGGAGGAAAGTCCAGAACTACGCCACAGCGGACCTTACCTGCTCCAATGACGTCATCCAGCTTGTCAGCGTGCGCAGCGAGAGCGGTTAAAGATAACGCCGCCGCAAGGAGTACGGCGATCAATTGCCTGAACAGATTCATGAGGTCCTCCAAATAGTGGGTCGGGGGTGTTGGTCGGATTATGGTTTCCGTGCCGACTTCACGTTTATCACAGTTCTCACCGGGCGACAATAACTACCGTGCGAGGGTGAAGAGCCGATCAATCACATCTCGACTGCTAACTCCCGGCGATCCACGACAGTGCCGTCGTGGTTGCTGTAACCCGACGGTCACTTGCATGCACGCCGGTGCTTCAAGCCGTCGACGCATGCAAGCTGCACCGGGTTACCTGCTTCCAGGCTCGACGCACAGGCGGACAATCGGTCGATTGCAACTTGATCTGCTGCGCTGCAGCACGTGTTCGCTCTCAGGTGTGTGCCGACGATGGCAAGACCTGACCCCGCTGTGAAGTGGGGGTATCATTACAGATGACATGGCCAACGTTGGAAACCGCGCGGCAAGCGACAGCCGGCCGTGGTCTCCTTCAGGCTTTGACCGGAGACTGAAAATGCGCGTCCGCTTCTGGGGCACCCGAGGATCGATCGCAAAGCCCGGTCATCGCACGTTGCGCTATGGCGGCAACACCTCCTGCGTGGAGATCAGTGCTGCGGACGGCACCGTGATAGTGCTCGACTGCGGTACGGGCGCTCACGCGCTTGGCAAAGCCCTGGTCGCGGAACAGACGGCCGGGCGCGGTCACCTGCTGATTACGCACACGCACTGGGATCACATACAGGGATTCCCGTTCTTTGCACCGCTGCGGATACCGTCGCACGAATGGGACGTGTACGGTCCGCGCGGCCTGGGCTCTTCGCTGCGCGAGACGCTCGCCGGTCAGATGAACTACACCTACTTCCCGCTCGAGCTCGAAGGACTCGACGCGCGCATGCGCTACCACGAACTGGTCGAAGGCACCTTCGAGCTGGGCGATGTCCGCGTCGAGGCGCGATATTTGAACCATCCGGCGGTGACCCTCGGATACCGTCTGGAAGCCGATGGCGTGGTGGTCGTGTATGCGACCGATCACGAGCCTCACTCGCGCCAGCTCGCCGTTGGCGAAACGCCGTCGGTGTCCACCGCTGACGACGATGCGCACGCGGCCTTTCTGGAGGGCGCTGACCTCGTCATCCATGACGCGCAGTACACTGCCAAGGAGTACCCCGAGCATGTCGGATGGGGTCACAGCACGGTGGAGTATGTCGTGGACCGGACGCGCGACAAGGGTATCGGGCGTCTCGCGCTGTTCCATCATGATCCAATGCGCGATGACGCGGGCGTCGACCGGCTGGTCGGTATCGCCACGGCGCGGAGCGAGTCCGGCAAGGACGGTCCCGACGTCCTGGGTGCCGCCGAGGGCATGTCGCTGGAACTGGAACCGCGCGCCCGGCGGTCGCCGGTGCGCCGTGAGCGCGCCTCAGCCCGGCAGACACCGGATGGCCGGGTCGAGGCGCAGCAACTCGTCCTGTGCGCCCGCGAGCCCGGGAATATCGAGGTGTTCCAGCGGGCCGCCGAAGAGGACAAGCTGACGCTTTTGCTCGAGACGTCGGGACTCGAGGGCGCCGTCAAGCGGGTGCATGAAGATGCGCCCTCCGTCGTCATCTTCGAGCAATCCGTATTCGGACCCGACTGCGCCGCCAGCGTCGAGGCCGTCCGCGAGGCGACTGCGGTCGATGCGGTGCCGCCGGTCCTGATCGGTCTCGTCGGCCCGGGCGACCCCGGCACCGCGTCGTTGTGTACCGCGCCGGGCGTCGAGTGGATCGAGATTCCCGTCACCGAGCAGTATGCGCGCACGCGGTTGCGCGCGTCCCTGCTGCGTACCGCCTGCCGCTGGCGCCGCGCCTCCGTTCCGCCCGACGAGCAGGAACGCCTGTCCGCGCTTCACAAGCTCGACATTCTGGACAAGCCTGCCGAGGAACGTTTCGATCGTTTCACGCGGCTTGCGGCCGCCCTGTTTCGGGTGCCTGCGGCGCTCCTTTCACTGGTGGACAGCGACCGGCAATGGTTCAAGTCCGCTCATGGGCTCGATGTTCGAGAACAACCGCGCGACCAGGCGTTTTGCGCGCATGCCATCCTCGATAGCGAGGTGTTCGAGGTGACGGACGCCCGCGTACATCCGGATTTCGCCGACAATCCGCTGGTCAGCGGCCCACCCCATGTACGCTTCTACGCCGGCACGCCGCTGACAGTGCAAGGGCGCCATCGCATAGGCACACTCTGCCTGATCGACTACTTACCGAGGCAGCTCGATGAGCGGGAGAAGCAGTTGCTCAAGGACCTGGCCCAGCTGCTGGAGAAAGAGCTGGAGACACCCGGCGGCGCCGAAAGCGAACCCGGGTGATTGCCCGCCGCCAACGGTTCAGTGAGCACAGGGTTCACTGCCCGCCTGGAGGCTGCAGTGCGGGGCGATACTACTTCGACCAGCGCAGGTTACCGCGGATCTTGCGTACCTGGCGCTGAAAGTAACGGGTGCGCGTGGCCGGGTTGTCGCGCACCGGGTTGCTGAGCGAGGCGGCCAGCCCGACCGCCTCGTCCAGACTCAGGTCGGCGGCGGGTTTTCCCCAGTAGTGCTGCGCTCCCGCTTCGGCGCCGTAGAGGCCTTGACCGAACTCCGCCACGTTCATGTAGATCTCGAGAATGCGCCGCTTGCTCACGTGACGTTCGAGGTCGATGGTCAGCCACAGCTCGTGCCACTTACGCAACGGATTACGCGAGGGCGAGAGCAGCATGTTCTTGATCATCTGCTGCGAGAGGGTGCTGCCGCCGTAGGCCCACTCGAGATTGGTGATGTTGTATTCCATGGCCTGCTTCAACGCCTCAGCGTCGATGCCTGCGTGCTCGTAGAAACGCGCGTCCTCGGCCACGATGACGGCACGCGCCAGATGCCTGGAGATCCGCGAGAGCGGAACCGGGTGCCATTGCAGCGGGGGCAGCGCGCCGTCGGTCGCGCGCCGGAGCTCGTAGTGCTTGATGAAGTTGGACTTCTGGATCGGCCCGTCCTGGTAGTGCTCCCAGTCCGGCAGCAGGCCGAGGATGTAGCCCGCGTCGACCACCAGCAGCAGTGCGAGCACATAGAACACATAGCGCGGCCAGCGGAAGACGCGCCTGTCTTTCCGAACGGATTGCCGTTGGCGATGTCGCAACGAACGGAACCAGGCCAAGCGCAGGCACTCCTTTCATGAAGAGACACAATTGTTACACGGCGGGTGATATCCTGCGTTATTCCGAGAACGTTGGACGTCGGGCGGGACAGTGGTGCCGTTAACCGCAGGGGCAGGCAGGTGACCAGCAGCTACGATGCCATCGTTATCGGCGGCGGGCACAACGGGTTGACTGCCGCAGGCTACCTCGCCAGGGGCGGTGTGAAAACGCTCGTGCTCGAGCGCCGTCACGTGGTGGGTGGCGCGGCAGTGACCGAGGAGTTCCATCCGGGTTACCGCAACTCGGTAGCCTCGTACGTGGTGAGCCTGCTCCGGAGCGAGGTCATCCGGGATCTCCGGCTGAAGCGCCACGGGCTCGAGTTCATCGCGTTCGACGGGTACCTGCACCTGTGCGGCGATCAGCACGTGCTGATGAGCGGCGAGGAGGCCCACGATCGCGCCGAGATCGCACGCTTTTCCAACCGTGACTTCGATGCGATACAGCGCTTCCACGAAACGCTGACTGCGATAGGCGACGTGGTGCGCGACCAGTATCTGCGCGAACCGCCGGACATCGGCGGCGGGTTCTACGATCTGCTGGCGGCGATCAGACTCGGACGCAATGTCCGACGCCTTAGCCCGCAGTTGCGCAGCCAGCTGGTCAAGCTCTTCACCAGCAGCGCCGGCGACATCATCGAGCGGCATTTCGAGAGCGATATGGTGCGCTCCATGTACGCCTCCGATTGCGTGTCCGGAAACTTCGCCAGTTTCTATCAGCCCGGCTCGGCGATTCCGTTCTTCCACCACGACCTCGGTGAGTTCGAGGGTGTGCGCGGTAAATGGGGCACGGCGCGCGGTGGCATGGGTGCAATCACCCAGGCGATGGCGGCCAGCGCGCGCGAGTTCGGCGCCGAGATCCGCACCGGCGCCCCCGTCGATCGTATCCTGGTCGAGCGGCAAACGGCGACCGGCGTGCGCCTGGAAGACGGGGAGGAGATCCGGGCGCGCGTGGTGCTCGCCAACACCGATCCGAAACGCACGTTTCTGAAGCTGGTCGGCCGTGAGCACCTGGACGAGGCGTTCGCCGACGATATTGCCGCGATCCGCATGGGTCATGCCTCGTTGCGCATGAATCTCGCGCTCACAGGGCTGCCGGACTTCAGGTTCGCCGACGCTTACCCGGGACGCGAGTATCAGCGCCACAAGATTTACCTGTTTCCGAGCATGGCCGATATGGAGCGGAACTATCACGATGCGCGTGCCGGGTTGCTGCCCGACAAACCGCGGCTCGACATACTGATCCCCTCGAGCCGCGACGACAGCCTCGCGCCGCCCGGACACCACGTCATGAGCCTGCTGTGCAAGTACTACCCGTTTGAACTCGCTGGCGCCAGGCAGTGGGACGACATTCGCGAGCAGGTGGCCGACGACATCGTCGCTCATGTGGCCCGGTACTTTCCGAACTTACCCGAGCTCGTCGTCGGCAGGCAGGTTCTGTCACCGGTCGATCTCGAACGGGTGTTCGGTCTCACGCAGGGCGATATCTTTCACGGGCGGCACGATCTGGATCAGATCTTCAGCCTGCGGCCGCACCCGTCCAGTGCGCAGTACCGCACGCCGCTGACGGGCCTCTACCTGTGCGGCTCCGGCGCACATCCGGGCGGCGCCGTCAGCGGTGCGCCAGGCCACAACTGTGCGCGGCGCGTGCTGCGCGATCTCCGCCGCTAGTTTTGTTTCAAACCACGTTAACCAGGAACATCGCGCACTCGACGTGCATCGAGGCGGCAGGTGCAGGTGAACGCTTCGGCGCTGCGCTGATACGCCCCTGATTCCCGATTCGACACCGGTCTGTACGCATTTGCACAGTCCGGTGCCGCTATGTGTCTGCAACGTGCGCCGGCGCGCTGCCGTCGGGCGTACCCGTGCGTTTGCTGGTAAATTGCGGGATGCCGGTTCGGACACCGGCGGCCCGCGCGGTTGCGACTGATCGTGACAGTCGGCCGCCGCCGCCGTCACCACAACGCAGAGGCCCGCGATGATTCTCAATTCACCCCCCTGGCCGGAGGACGCCCGCTGCGCAGTGGCGTTCACGTTCGACATGGATGCCGACAGCATCCTGCATCTCGCGCACCACGGTACCGCCGACACGCGGGTCGCGGCGATGTCGGCGCTGCGTTACGGTCCCGAAGTGGCCGTGCCGCGCATCGTGAACCTGTATCGCGAGTTCGGTATGCGCCAGACGTTCTTTCTGCCCGCCTGGTGCATCGAGCATTACCCGACGGCGGTGGAAACCATCCTGGCAGACGGCCACGAGATCGCACACCACAACTATCTTCACGAGCATGCGAACGAGCTGCCCCCGGAGCTGGAACGCCGCTGGTTCGAACGCAGTGTCGAGGTGATCAAGCGGGCGACCGGGCAGGCACCGCGTGGCTACCGTGCCGGTTTTCCCGCAACACGCTGGATATTCTGCTGGACAACGGCATTCGCTATGACGCCTCTTTGTTCGGCGATGACGTGCCGTACCTGATCGGCAACCCGCGCGGTCAGCTGATCGAGCTGCCGAGCCACTACGGGCTGGACGACTGGCCGCAGTACCAGTTTGCCCGGGAGTTCCAGTGCACGATGCCCATCAAGGCGCCGTCGGAAGGGATGGCCGTGTTCCGCGAGGAGTTCGACGCGGCTTGGGAGTACGGCGGTCTGTGGGTAGCCGTGTGGCATCCGTTTCTGGCCGGCCGCCTGGCGAGGGCGCGCGAGATCCGATCACTGATCGAGCATATGCAACGCAAAGGCGGCGTCTGGTTTGCAACGCTCGAGCAGATCGCCACGCACATCCAGACACTGATGGATTGCGGTCAGTGGACGCCCCGCCGGGACACGATTCCGTACCTCGAAGGCCCCATTCCGGAACTGGGGGATGCGCCCGGAGGGCAGCCGGTGCGGTAAGCGACGGCTGCCCTCGAATGCGATTGAACCGCGAAGTCGATTCGATCGGTTACCGTGCGTTGATCCGGACCGTTAAGCGCTGCGCCGCATCCCGGCCAGATGCATGTCTGGCAGCTTGTGGAACCTGCCGTCCTGCATGATGGCGACGATGCGCTGATGGTCCTGCAGCACGCGCACGTCGGCCAGCGGATCGCCGTCGACCAGCAACATGTCGGCGAGGTAGCCTTCCTTCACCAGGCCGAGCTCGTGGCCCATGCCCATGATCTCACCGCCGTACCGGGTGCCGGCCTGGATGGCTTCCATCGGGCTCATGCCGACCATGTCGACGAAATACTCCAGATCCTTCGCGTTGGTGCCGTGCGGTGTCCAGGCGAAACCGTAGTCACCGCCGATCAGCACCCGGATGCCGCGCTTGTGCATCTGGCGCATGGTCTCGACGGCGTTCTCGAGCTCACGCTCGTAGGCCTCGGTGATGGGCGTGCCGGGCTTGATCCCGTAGTCAGCGGCGTTGCGCGCAGTGTTGATCAGCCAGGCGAGACCGGGCGCGACGAAGTGCTTGTCTTTGTGCGCTTCGAGCAGGTCCAGCGTTTCCTCATCGGAGAACGAGGCGTGGTAGATGATCTCGATGCCGAATTTCACGCAGCGCTGAATGGACTCCTTGGACCGTGCGTGGGCGGCCAGGCGGCGATGGCGTCCGCGCGCCTCGGCGACGGCCACCGCCACCTCCTCGTCGGTGAACTGGTTTTCTTCAGCGCCCATGCCGGTGATCTCCTCGCCGGACAGGTTGATCTTGATGGTGTCGACGCCCCACTTCATGAGCTCACGCACTTTGCGGCGCATGTCCTCCACGCCCGACACGACGATACCCAGATTCAGCCCTTCGTGGGGGATGTGCGGAAGCGATGCGTCGCCGAGACCGCCGACCGAGGTCAGCTCCGGTCCCGCAGCGGTGTAGCGTGGCCCCGGCACTTTTCCCTCGCGGATCGCATCGCGGATCACTACATCCAGGCGCGGCTTGGCCGCCGCGGCGCCGTAGCCGGCAGTGAAGCCCGAGTCGATCAGCACCTTCGCCATGCTGATGCAGTTCACCACGTGCTCTTCGACGGGCATCAGCTGAATCGGGTTGATCCCGGGCGCGTTGTTCCAGCTGAGGTGCAGATGGGCGTCGATCAGTCCTGGCATCAGCGTCATACCGCGGCCGTCGATGCGTTGTGCCCCGTTGCTGCTCCAGCTCAGGCTGCCGCCGAAGCCGCCGCCATAGCCGCCGCCGGCGCGGGTCACGGTCTTGATCCGGTTGCCGGACACGGTGACGTCCCCCGAAAAGGGTGCCTCACCGGTGCCGTCGAGGATGCGTACGTTGCTGAACACGACGTCCTGTGCGTGGTCGCTGCCACCGCCGTTGCCGCCCCAGCCGCCGAAACTGTTCTCTGCCATGACTACCTCCGCAATACCGGCCGCGCCGTCAACCGGCGGCCGTCTGTAAATGTTCGCGCAGCAACGCTGCGGCGCGCTCCGGGGCTTCGATGGGCATCCAGTGCCCCACCCCCGGCAGGGTCTCCAGACGCGCGCCGTCGATCCTTTCCTGCAGGGCGCGGGCCATCGCCACCGGTGCCACCGGGTCGTCCTCGCCCGCGACCAGCAGGGTCGGGCATCGGATGGCGGCATGCTTGGCGGCCGTTGCGCTGCTCAACGCTTCGCAATGCGCAGCGTAGCCCGCCGGGTCCTGGCGCATCAGGCTTTCGCGCACGAAGGCGGCAGTCAGCGGGTTTCCGCTGCGCGAGCGTTTGGACACGCTGGCCGCCGACACACTGTCCGCGATGCCCGCCATGCCGCTGCGCCGCGCCGTCTGCGCCCGCTCCCTGAGGCCGTCACGCGCCGCCGGCGGCGGCTCCAGGAGCGCGCCATACAGGGTCAAGCTTAGCACCGCTTCGGGATGCTCGGCGGCCAGGTACTGGCAGATCAGCGTGCCCATGGAGTGGCCCACGAGGTGCGCTCGTGTCACCCCGGCCGCAAGCATCGCTTCCCGAACGGGCGTCATCAGTCCGGGCAACCCGTTCAAACCCGGTCGCAGCGCCGAGCGCCCGGCGCCCGGCAGGTCGAGTCTCAGCACGCGATAGCCGTCGAGCGCGTCCATCAGCAGCTGGAAGGTGTTGGAGCTTCCGCCCAGGCCGTGGATCATCACCACCGCGGGGCCGTCGCCCGCCGCTTCGATCACGTTACTGCCGATGCGGATATCCACCATCGATCAGCGTGCCTGGACCGGATTCTCGAGCGTACCGATCCCGCCGATCTCGATGCGCACGCGATCGCCGGGGGTCAGATATCTGGGCGGGTCGAAACCGATGCCGACGCCGGCCGGCGTGCCGGTCGCGATGACGTCGCCCGGCCGGAGCGTGATGCCGTTGGAGAGCGCCGCGATGATCGCGGGCACGTCGAAGATCAGGTGCCGGGTATTGGTGTCCTGGCGCAGCTCGTCGTTCACCCAGCAGCGAACCGTGGTATCGGACAGGTCCAGCGCATCCGCGGTCACCGCCCAGGGACCCATCGGGCAGAATGTGTCCTGGGATTTGCCGATCAGCCACTGGCTGTGCTTGCCCTGCAGATCACGCGCGGTCACGTCGTTGATGATCGTGTAGCCCCAGACGTGGTTCAGCGCGTCCCCGGCGCCGATGTTGCGACCGCCGGTGCCGATGATCACGGCCAGCTCCGCTTCGTAGTCGATCGCGGCGGAGACGGACGCGTCCACCGCAATCGGCGCGCCGTGCGCAATGACCGCTTCGGGCACTTTGGAAAACACGATGGGTGCTTCCGGCACCACGCCGCTGGCCGCGGAGCTGTCGAACCCGGAAGCGGCGAACTCACGTGCGTGATCGTGATAGTTCTTGCCCACGCAGAAGATGTTCCGGCGCGGCCGCGGCACCGGCGCCTGCAGTATCACGTCGGCCATTGCCAGTGTTTCGGCCTCGCGCGGCAGCGCGCCGCCGGTCAGACACGCGACACCGTCCGTATCTGCAGCGCCGGATGGCAGATCGAGCCGCGTGACAGATTCCCCTTCGTCCGCAACGCGGCCGATATGGCGCCCGTCCTGCCAGTCAAACACCGCGAGTTTCATGTGTCCGTTCCTTGTGCGTCGGGAATCAGGATGGTCGAACCCGTGGTCTCGCGTGACTCCAGTGCACGATGTGCCTGCTGCGCTTCGCTGAGCCGGTATCGACGGCCGATCTCGACAGTGAGGATGCGCCGTCCGATCGCGTCGAACAACCGCTCCGTGATGGCCGCGACCTTCGCCGGTGTGTCGGTATAGTGCTCGAAGTTGGGTCGTGAGAGCGTGACGGACTTCGCCGCCAGTGAACCTATGTCCCAGGAACCGATATCGCCCGAGGCCTGGCCGAAGCTGATGAGGTGGCCGGCGGGAGCGAGCGCCGCGACTGAATGCGCGAAGCTGTCCTTGCCCACCGCGTCGTAGATGACGTCCGCGCCGCGCCCGCCGGTCAGGGCCAGCACCTGGTCTTCGAGACTCTCCTCACCAGGAAGTATGACATGGTGAGCGCCCGCGGCCCTTGCGATGCGCGCCTTCTGCTCGGTCGACGTCGCGCCGATCACCGTGGCCCCGAGGTGGTTGGCCCATTGACACAACAACCGCCCCACGCCCCCCGCCGGCGCGTACACCAGCAGCGTCTGTCCGCGTTGAACCGGGTGCACGCGGTGCAGCAGGAACTCCGCGCTCATTCCCTTGAGCAGCCCTGCGGCCGCGGTTGCGTCGTCGATGAAATCCGGCAGCCGCACCACCAGCGCGGCCGCGATGGTACGCACGCTGCAATAGGCGCCGACGGGCGGACAGGCATAGGCAACCCGCTGCCCGGGCTGCAGATCCCGCACGCCGGGGCCGACGTCCACGACCACGCCGCTGGCCTCCATGCCGAGCAGGCCGGGTGGCTGCATGAGCTTCAGGTAGCCGGTGCGGCAGTAGATATCGATGAAGTTGACGCCGATGGCGGTCTGGCGCAGGCGTACCTCGCCGGGGCCGGGTGCCGTTGCGCGTACCGTGACCGGCTGCAGCTGCTCGGGTCCACCGTAACGCGCGATGCCGATGCCTGAGCCGTTCAGCGCTGTATCCGGCTTCGCAGAGGGCGCTGAAAGCCCGGGCGTCGGACGCCCGATCGGGGAGTGCTCGACGCGGGCGCGGACGGCCGCGAATCCCGCTTCGTAGACCCCCTCTGCGACCAGTTCCGTCAGCTCGTGCTCGCGTCCGGGGGGCGCCTCGAAACGCGAGCTCCATGACCAGAAGGTACGGTCGCCGTCGGT
Organism: Chromatiales bacterium; assembly: GCA_024644045.1. Taxonomy (GTDB): domain Bacteria; phylum Pseudomonadota; class Gammaproteobacteria; order JAHELT01; family JAHELT01; genus JAHELT01. The sequence continues at coordinate 11,479 of JAHELT010000031.1, forward strand.
CACCGGTTTCAGTGCCATCTCGGCCACGTACTTGCCGAGCGGCACATCGCTGTCCACGATCGAGTAACGCAGGCGGTGGTCCTTGTCCGACAGCGTGAGCAGGCGTTCGCGCACGCGCTCTCCGCCGGTCAGCGTGAAGCTGCGGACCGCGCCGATCTGATCGGTGCGCCGGCCTGCCTCGAGGTCGCTGTGCGCGACGGCCGGATGCCAGCGATCGTGGCCGTTGAAATCACGCACGATCTCCCACACCGCCGCGATCGGTGCATCGATGATGGTGCTGCGCTGCACGCGGATCATGGCTCAGGTGCCGAAGCGCGTTTTCAAGGCCTCAAAGCCGCGCTGAAAAACGTCGTTGCCGATCAACGCGACCAGTTCCGCTTCACGCTCGCTCGCGCAGTCGAACGTGGCCGACCATTCCGCAAAGGTGCGACTGCCGTCGGTCACGGGCGTCAGCTTCAACGTGGCCACGTAGTTGTCCACGCCCATGGGGCTTTCCAGGATGGAATAGGTGCAGCTGAACTCGTAGTCCGACAACGCCAGCAGCCGCTCGCGCACAAAACCGCCGTCGCTGAGCCGGAACGCGCGCACGCACCCGACCTGATCCGGGGGTGCACTGCCCTCGATGCGGCTCTCGGAGATCACCGGATGCCAGCCGGGCAAACCGTTGAAATCGCGCACGGTTTCCCACACCCGCTCGGCCGGCGCGCCGATCACGGACGATGTGTAAACCTCGGCCACGCCTAGTCGTCCTTTTTCTTGCGGCTGTCGGCCTCGCTCACCAGGCTCTGCGCGTCACGCGCCGAGCGGAACAGGTCACCCATGCGTGCGACGTTCGGGTTCTCGACCCCGATTTCTTTCATCATCTCATCGATCAGCGGTGCCTGGGCGCGGTAGCGCAGCACGCTCTCGATGACCTCATCGGTGGGCGAGCGCGAGCCGCCGTCGCCGCTGCCAGTCAGTCCGTCCACGTGCAGGATCTTGATGCCTTCGATCTTCTCCATCGGGCGCACGCTCTCGCGCACGATGCCCTCCAGCCGGTCGATCATCTTCGCGCGCAGCGCGGCGGCGCGGGCGTCCTTGCTGAGCAGGTTTTCGGCCTCGTTGCGCAGACGCTGCGCCTCGGCGGCGACGCTCGCGGTCACCTTCTCGGCGGCGGCCGCGATCTTGGCCGTGTCCGCGTCCTTCTGTGCCAGCAGGCGGTCGACGGCGGCGATCCGTTCGGCCATTTCCGTCTCGCGGGCGGTGGCCACCTTCTCCTCGGCGGCGACCGCAGCGGCGCGCGCGCTCTCGGTTTCAACCCGTACCCCGGCTTCCTCGGACTGCTTCTGCAGCAGCGCGATCTGGCGCTCGATCTCGGCGAGCTCGAGCGCTTTGGCGCGTTCGACCTCGAGGCTCTGCAGGTCGCGCTGCTGGAGAATGCGCGCCTCCTCGAGGCCGCGGTTGGAGGCGATGCGGGCCCGTTCGACTTCCTCCTGGGCGGAAATCTCGGTCTCCTCGATCGCCTGGCGCTGCGCGATCTGCTGCGCGCGCAGCTGGCGGTCGCGTTCGATGCGCGCCTTATCGAGCGTCTGTTCCTGCGAGATACGTGCACCCTCGACGACCTTGTTCGCCGAAATGCGCGCCGTTTCGAGCTGCTGGCCACGCGCGATCTCGCGCGCCTCGGTTTCTTCCTCCGCCGCGATCCGCGCTTCGCGCAGCTGGCGCTCGGATACGATGCGCGCCAGCTCGATGTCTTCGCCCGCCGCGATCTCCGCCGACTCGACCTCGTGGCGCTGCTTGATCTGCTCGGTGCGGATCAGCTTCTCACGCTCGATGCGCGCCTGCTCCAGCGCCTCTTCCTGGGCGATCCGCGCGCGCTCGATATCCTGCTGTACGCGGATCTCGATCTCCTCGACCGCTTTGCGCCGTTCGAGCTCGAACTCACGCGTTTCGCGCTCGCTGGCAATGCGGGATTTCTCCGCCGTTGCCTCGCGGGAGACGCGCGTGTGCACGATCTCCGCCCGTTGATCCGCGCGCAGTGCCTCCAGTGCGCGTTCCTGGTCCAGGCGCGAGCTTTCGCTTTCCTGCTCCAGCTTCAGGGTCTCCTTCTCTGCCTCGAGGTTGCGCATGCGGATCGCGACCATCGAGGATTGCTCGATGTCGTTACGCAGCTTGCGGCGTGCCTCGATGGTCTCTATCAGCTGGGTCAGGCCCTCGGCGTCGAACCGGTTGGCCGGGTTGAAGAACTCGAGATTGGTCTGATCCAGATCGGTGATCGCCACCGACTCGAGCTCCAGACCGTTGCGCGCCAGTGCGCCAGCCGCCCGTTCCTCGACCCGGTCGACGAAATCGCCGCGCCGCTCGTGCATCTCGTCCAGGGTCATCTCGGCCGCCACTGAGCGCAGTGCGCCGATGAACTTGCCGTTCAGGAGATCCGCCAGGCGATCCGGATCCATGGTGCGCTGCCCCAGGGTCGAGGCCGCCGCGGCCACTGCCTTCGGTTCCTGGATCACTCGCACGAAGAACTCCGCCTCGATATCGACGCGCATGCGGTCGCGGGTTATCACCGCGCTGTCCTGCGCGCGCGCCACCGCGATGCGTACCACATTGAGATTGACGGGCGTTACTTCGTGCACGATGGGCAACACCAGCGCACCGCCGTTGATCACCACGGTTTCTCCGCCGAACCCGGTGCGCACGAAGGCTACTTGCTTGGTCGAGCGGTGATACAGCCAGTTGAGCAGGTAGACAATCACCACGATCGCGATGATCGCCACGATGAGCCATAGAATGATGGATCCGATCAGGCCGGTGGTCATGGTCTCATTCCTCCTTCCGTCCCGTAGTCAGGGCCTTGAAGGCCTTCGTTTGTTCGGTCAGCGCCACTTCGGTCGGCAATCGCTCCATGGACGAGGCGCCATAGAACCCGTGGCAGTTCGACGTGTTACCGAGCACGTAGCGCGCGTCTTCGGGCATCGCCACGGGGCCGCCGTGCACGAGCACGATGATGTCCGGGTTTACGCGCAGTGCGGCCTGCGCCCACCGGTCGACGCTTGCCGGGCAGTCCTCCAGCTTCAACGCCGTCTCCGCGCCGATCGAGCCGCCGGTCGTCAGGCCCATGTGGCAGACCACGATGTCGGCGCCGGCTTGCGCCATCGCCTGCGCGTCGTCCTCGTTGAAGATGTAGGGCGTGGTGAGCAGATCCTTCTCGTGAGCCGCGCGGATCATGTCGACTTCCTGCCCGTAGGCCATCCCGGTCTCTTCCAGGTTGGCTCGGAAGCTGCCGTCGATGAGGCCCACGGTCGGGAAATTCTGCACGCCGGAGAAACCGATCGCCTTCACCTGATCCAGGTAGTGATCGAACAGGCAGAACGGATCGGTGCCGTTTACACCGGCCAGCACCGGCGTCCGGGACACCACCGGCAGCACCTCGCGGGCCATCTCCATCACCACGTCGTTGGCATTGCCGTACGCCATGAGCCCGGAGAGCGAGCCGCGCCCGGCCATCCGGTAACGGCCCGAGTTGTAGATGACGATCAGGTCGATGCCGCCCGCTTCCTCGCATTTCGCGGACAGGCCGATGCCCGCGCCGCCGCCGATGATCGGCTCGCCCCGGCGCTTCATGGCCTGGAACTTCTCCAGCAGGGCTTTACGCTCAAAATACGGCATGACGCGAGGCTCTCTCTGTTGATCCGGTGGTGGGGGTTATCGCGTGCAGCGCATCGACGGCGGCCTGGGCGAAGGCGGCATCGTTGATGTGATGCGTTACGCGTATCAGGCGGCGGTTGGCGGTTTCCTGAAACCGCGCCGCGATCGCGTCGAACAGCGCGTGGTCGGCAGCCGGATCGTGAAAGGGCTGGCCCGGAGCATCCAGGGCCGATACGCCGCCTTCCGGCAGCAGAAAGCGCACCGGACCCGCCATCTCGTTGAGGCGCCCCGCGATCCAGTCGCCCATGCGCGCATTTTCGTCCGCGGTGGTGCGCATGAGCGTGACCTGCGGGTTGTGCTCGACGAACGTGCGCTCGGCGTACCGGGCCGGTACCGTGTCGCGCGCGCCGAAGTTGACCATGTCCAGGGCGCCGACCGAGCCGACGTAGGGGATGCGCGTGCGGATGAACGCGCCAAACCGGTCCTCGGTGGCGGCGAAGACGCCGCCCATCAGCATGTCGCAGACCTCGGTCGTGGTCAGGTCTATAACGGCCGCGAGCAGCCCGCTGTCGGCGAGCTTCTCCATCGAGCGGCCGCCCACGCCCGTCGCGTGGAATACCAGGCAGTCGTAACGGTCCCGCAGCAATGCAGTGATCTGCTGTACCGCGGTCGTGGTTACGCCGAACATGGTCAGTCCGAGGCCGGGCTTGTCGCGGGCCCCCGGTGCTCCGCGCAGGCCAGCCGCGTGCTTGACCATGCCCACCAGCGCGTGCGCGCCGTTGGCCAGGACCTGACGCGAGATCCGGTTGATACCCTGCACATCTGTCACCGAGTACATCATCATGATGTCCGAAGGCCCGACGTACTGCCCGACGTCGCCCGAGGCCACGGTCGAGATCATGACCTTCGGCACGCCAATCGGCAGGCTGCGCATGGCGGGCGTGGCTAGCGCGGTGCCGCCAGAGCCGGCGGCAGCGATGATGCCGCCGATCCCGCGCTGGCGGCGAATCCAGCCGGCGAACGCCTCGGCCATCGCAGCCACTGAGCTGCCTCGCTCGCCCGTGAACACACCGGCCGCCCCGCGCCGGTGATACGCGGCCACCATGTGCGGTGGGACGTCGGCCGACGATGGCTTGCCGGAGGTGGAGAGATCCACCGTACGGACCCGCAATCCCCGATCGACGATCCGTTCGCGGATGAAGCCGAGCTCTTCACCCTTGGTGTCGAACGTGCCCACCACGTAAACCTCGTCGCCTGCGAGCGCGTCGAGCGGCGTCAACGGCTCGCGGTACAGCGGCTGAGGATCGGCATCGAAGGGGCGGGCGGGTGACTCCGTGCCGGTGGACACCGGCGGTGCCTCCTGCGGCTCGCCCTCGCGCCAGGCGGCGCTGGACCAGCGCGTCGGTGGCACGTACACGAGGGACGGCCGGTGCTCCGGTGCGGCCGCTTCGGACCGCTCGTCCTCGACCGGCACCGGCGCCACCGGCTCGGGCGCCGGTGCGGCCCCGGCCGCGGGTACGGCTGTCTCGAGGTCCGAGTCCTCGTGCGAGTGGCGGCCGACCCCCAGCAGGCGCTCCTGCAGGGCGCGATCGGCCGCGAGCTGTTGCGCGGGCATGACGCGGCTGATCCGGCCATTGACCATGATCGCAACGTCCTGCGAGATCGAGGTGGCTACTGCGGTGTTCTGCTCGATGAGCAGTATCGCGACATCGCTCTCGGCGGCCAGTGTCGCCAGCAGCTCTTCCACCTGGGTAACGATGAGTGGCGCCAGCCCTTCGGTCGGCTCATCGAGAATCAGCAGCCGCGGGTCCTGCAGCAGGGCCCGCGACAGCGCGAGCATCTGCTGCTCGCCGCCGGACAACTGGCCGCCGCTGTTGTGCCGGCGCTCGTACAGGCGGGGGAAGGTGTCGTAAATACGCTCAATGGTCCAGGCACCCCCGGAGCGGGCCGTCAGGCGCAGATGCTCATCGACATTCAGCGACGGCCAGAGCCGGCGTCCCTGGGGCGTGTAGCCTATGCCGCGCGCTGCGACTTTGTAGGCCGGTTGCCCTGCCAGCTCCTCGCCCATGAAGCGGATCGAGCCGCGCCGCGCGGGCAGCAGCCCCATGATCGCATTGCATAACGTGGTCTTGCCCATTCCGTTGCGCCCGACCACCGCGTGAACCCCATGTTGCAGCGTCAGGTCCACTCCCTGAAGCGCGTGCGAATGACCGTAGTAGACGTGCAGATCACGAACCTGCAACACTGCCTGGGCCGCTTGCGGCGTGCGGCTGCGTTCAGCCATTGCCCTGCCCCAGGTAGAGTTCCTGCACCTCGGCATCGTCTTCGATTTCCGCCGGCGTGCCTTCTTTGAAAATGCGCCCGTTGTGCATCATCGTCACGCTCTCGGCGACACGCAGCGCGACGTCCATGTCGTGCTCGATGAGCACGAAGCCGATGTGTTCCGGCAGCGATTGCAGGATCTCGACCAGTTCCGAGCGTTCCGTCGGCGACAGCCCTGCGGCCGGCTCGTCGAACAGGACCAGGCGCGGCGCGCCCGCCAGGGCGAGCGCGATCTCCAGCTGGCGCCGTTGTCCGTGGCCGAGCGCCGAGACCAGCGTGTCGCGCACCGCCTCCAGATGCACCGCACCCAGCAGCGTCTCTGCCATCTGCATGGCGTTGTCGTTCGGCTTCGGCCGGCGCAGCGACAGGCGCCGGCGCCCGACGCCACAGCAGGCAAGGTAGATGTTGTCTAACACGCTCAGCCCGACAAACAGCAGAGAGATCTGGTACGTGCGGCGCAGGCCGCGACGGATCCGCTCGTGCATGGGCAGATCCGTCACGTCCTCGCCGAACAGGCGCACGCGCCCGGTGGTGGGTGGAAAATCGCCGGTAATGGCGTTGAACAACGTGGTTTTACCGGCGCCGTTCGACCCCAGCACCGCACGCCGCTCCCCGGCCCTGACGGTCAGGTTGATGTCCGCCAGCGCCACCAGCGCACCGAAGTGGCGATTGACGGCTTCGAGCTCCAGCGCGTAGCGCCCGGCGCTCTGCAGCCGCGAGAGGGCGTCGGTTATCGCCATTTACGCTAACCCCGGATCACTCGCACCGGGGGTTCTCCCGGCCGACCTGACCGTAGCCGAGAAACTTCTCGTAGGGCACACCCAGCGTCTGGGTCACCTGCGGAATCACCTTGATGGTCTTGTTCAGCAGATTGCCGCCCGGGCCTTCGACCACTTCCGTCAGGTAGATGTCCGCGATCGCCTGACGCCGCGCGTCGAGCGATACCTGGCCCGTCGGGGTGTCGAAGCTCAGGGCCGCCAGCGTCACGCGCAGCTTCTTCCCGCCGTCGGACAGATCGCCGCCCACCTTGTCCAGCGCCAGCAGCGCGGCCTTGGTGTTGATGTAGTAGCCGTGCGCAAACAGCGACGGCGACGGGAAGCCGTCGGGGAACTGCTTCTTGTAGGCGGCCACGAATGCGTTCCAGCCGGCATTGTCCCAGGTATCGGAGATCGGGCCGGCCGAGGGCGTACCGATGACGAAATCGCGCGCCCGGCCCTTGGAGCCCAGCACCGTCTGGTCGACCGTGATCGATCCGCCGACCAACGGCAGCTCGCCGCCCGCCTGCTCGTACTGGGTCAGGAAGTTGACCGCATCGGCGCCGCCCAGTGCGACGTAGATGGCATCGACGTCGTCCGGCAATGCCGCGATGACCGAAGAATAGTCCTTGTTACCGATCGGCACCCAGAAGCGCGCTTCGATGGGCGCCTTGCCACCCATGCGGCAGAACGGCTCCAGAAAACCGAACACCTGGGTGTAGGGAAAGGAGTAGTCTTCCGCCAGCACGGCCACCTTGCGGTAGCCCTTTTCCTTGTAGACGTATTCGCCCAGACCGGCCATCCACTGTGCCCCGTCGGTGCTGAAACGGAAAAAATTGGTCGCCGGACTGCGTAACGTAGTGTCCTGCGCCGCCGATGTGCCGTTCAGGAAGGTGACGTTCGGCTGGGTCTTGGCGTAGTCCTTCACCGCCAGACCCTCGGATCCGGACAGCGGGCCGATCAGCACCTGCACGCCGTCCTGCTCGACCAGCTTGCGGGTGGCACGAATAGCACTGTCGGGCGAGGCGTCCGAGGAGCCGGTAATCAGCTCGATTTTCTTGCCGCCGGCCTGGTAATTGAATTCCTCGAGCGCCATGCGCACGCCACGCATGCTGTCCTCGCCGAGCACGGTAAACGCGCCCTCCAGGGTTGCCAGCGCGCCCATCTTGATGGTGCCCTGGCTGAACGCGACGTTGGTGACGGACAGCAGCGCCGCCGCGACCAGTATCTTCTTGGCAAGTCCAAACATTTTGGTTTCTCCTCCTGTTCAGGTTCGTTCCAGCGGGTCGGCATTGTACCGATCCGCCGGCTGCGTGTGACCGGCCTGCGCCGGCGTTGGTCTCCGGAACCGGATCCGGCGTCGAATCCGCTCCCAGAGACCCAAGAGACCGTCGGGCGAAAACAGCACGACCAGCAGAAACGCGAGGCCGATAACGGTATTGAAACGTTCGCGGTCGATCAGGTCGATCGCGAAATTCTCGAGCAGTACGAAGGCGATGGCGCCGAGGAACGGGCCACTCGGATGGCGCATGCCGCCCACCACCGCGATGACCAGGATGTCGATCACCACGGCGACGCCGACCGAGCCCGGCGAGATGCGGCCGTTGAACCACACCATCAGCACGCCGGCGGTGCCGGCGATCACGCCCGCGAACAGATACGCGACAATGCGGTGCAGGGTCACGTTGTAGCCGAGTGCGCTCATGCGGCGCGGATTATCCCGGATCGCCTGCAGGCTCAGGCCGAACGTTGCCCGCGAGGTATACAGCACCGCGGCGTAGAAGCCGGCGGCTACCGCCAGGGACAGGTAGTAGAACGGCACCGGATCGCGCCAGTAGATACCGAAAAGGGTGGGTGGCTCCACCCCGGCGTATCCGGTGAAACCGTTGAACAGCACGTAGTTCTGGCGTACGAAGTAGAAGAAGGCCACGGCGATGGCCAGCGTGATCATGATTGTGTAGATACCCTCGGTGCGCACCGAGATCGCACCCACGAACGCGCTGAACAGTGCTGCCGCCAGGATCGCGACGGGTACCGTCACCCACCAGGGCCAGCCGAGCCCCATGACGCCGACGCTGTTGACCCCCAGGATTGCGACCAGATAGCCCGCGAGCCCGGCCACGGTCATCTGCGCGAGGCTGACCATGCCGCCGTAGCCCGCGAGCATCATGAGCGACAGAGCGATGGTGCCGAGGATCAGCGAATAGGCGCCGATCTGGTAGGTGAAGAAGTCCGATGTGAAGGTCGGGTAGGCCAGCAGAAAAATGACCACCACGAGCTTTGCCGGGTGGATGTCCGTAAACGAGGTGCGACCGGAGAAAAACCGCTGTGCATCCATTGCCTCAACGCCCTCCCATCAGGCCCTGCGGGCGCAATGCGAGTGTCACCACCATGATCAGGAAGGTCAGCACCACGCCGTAGGTCGGGAAGTAGGCGAGGCCGATCTGCTCGGCGAGTCCGATCAGCAGCGCGCCGATGGCGGCACCGGTGACCGAGCCGAGACCGCCCACGATCACCACGATGAGCGAGGCCAGCAGGTAGCGGATGTCCTCGCCCGGCGCAATGGACAGGGCGGTGCCGCCAACCACGCCGGCGAAGCCCGCCAGCCCCGCGCCGATCGCGAACACCAGCGCGAACACGAGCTGCACATTCACGCCGCTGGCGGCGAGCATCTCCCGGTCGTTGACGCCGGCGCGGATCATCATGCCGATACGGGTCCGGTTGAGAAACATCCACAGTGCGATACCGACGACCACCGCGACACCCAGCACGGTGAGCCGGTAGACCGGGTACTTGATGTACACCGGATCGCCGGAGGACTTGATGACCGAGACGACCGGCAGCTCGGCGGCGCCGAACAACCATTCCGGCGGGGAAAACTGGTAGGTCGTGCCGGTCCAGATCGCGAGCATCAGATCCGCCGCGATAATGGATATACCGATGGTCACCAGGGTCTGGCGCAGCTCGTCGCCCTCCATGCGCCGGAAGATCAGCACCTGGAGCAGCACGCCGCTCAAAGCGATTGCCACGAACGCGACCGTCAGTCCGAGAAACCAGCTGCCGCTCGCTTCGGCCACCTCGTAGCCCACATAGGCTCCGAGCAGGTACATCGAGCCGTGTGCAAGATTGACATTGCGCATCAGGCCGAACACGAGCGTGAACCCGCTTGCCACCAGGAAGTACAGTCCGCCGAGCGTGACCCCGTTTAGGATAGTGCTGACGAAGGTTTTTTTGCGCCCGAGCGCCGTTATGAGCCACTCCGGCCAGATGGCGAAGATCATCCACAGGAACACGGCCGCGGCCAGCAGGATGACAATCGCCCAGAACGTGTGGCGTTCGATGAACTGTCTCATGGCCGGATCACGCCAGCTGCCCGGTGACGCGTGCGACTATCGCCGCGCCAGCACAACCGGTAGCGCCTATCGCCTCCTGATGCTGCCTTATTATGTTCTCTCACCTTGCGCATCCGTAGCGCTGTCCAAGCGCGCTGCCCTGGGTGTGGATTCGCCGTCAGACCGCCGAAACTATATCAGCAGTCACGGATTACGCACACCAGTGATCCCTCTGCGACGGCGCCGCTGACCGCTTCGCCGCGGTTCCCGGCCGGTGCTTTCGTGACAGGTCGACCTTATGGTGCTACGCAGCAATGACCGCCTGGGTTTCGGTGGCCCCGGGTACTCGGCGGTTCGCTGCCTTGACGCATCCAGGGGCGCCGCGCTGCTCATCCGCTGCAGGGTTGGCGAATTTCCCCGGACTTATCCACTACTTACCGGGCAGGCGTTCCGAAATGCAGCGTATGTCGGATTTTTGCTGATTTAAGTTCCGGTTTGCGGCAGCGTGAGGAGAATTGATGAGGATCGCGTTAAAGTTCACGAGCCGGGACGATGCGTTCGCCTTCTACAAATCGATCCGAGCCATTCCGCGCGGCGGGAAGGTTGAGCATCTCACCGGGTATTTCGCCACCCAGGGTTTCGACCTGGAAGAGATCCGCGAGTTGTGCTTTCTCGCCTCGGTCTATGCAGCGGGCGAGCAGTGGATTGCCTATCTGGAGGTCGATGACGAGTTCGGCGAGAACGCACGTGGGATAACGGAAGCCCTCGCGGAGCTTTGCCGGCACGGGGGTCTGGCGTTCACCGCCGAGCATCCCCAGGTGCCTGCCGCCGGGCAGGCTTTCGATCGGATGCAATGGCCGGTCTCAGAGATAGTCGAGGAGGTACCCCTCAAGACGACCAGGTTTACCCATGAGATCGTCATCGCCCTGCAAGGCACCTCGGATGAGTATGACGGCCGCGCGCTGAGTAATCATCAGAGGGTCGAGTGCATCAAGTACTGGCACGAATGTGCCGGGATTCCCTATGAAGATATGGAGATGTTCCTTTTCTCACTGAGCGCCGACGGAGAAAAGCAGGTCGAGAGTTTCGATGACCTGGCCCGCTATCTTCACGGTCACGCCGGAGCCCAGGCGGCGCAGGTCATTCATCGTCCGTTGTCCGGCGCCTCGCCGGAGCAGCGCTCGAGGATCAGGCAGCTGATTCACGAAACGGTCGGCGCCGTGATCGGCGCTGAACAGCTGGGCGAGTCCAATTATTCCGGCCGGGAGAACGGCGTGACGCTCTTAACCGACACCGGTGTCTCGATTATTTTCGGCACGGTATCGCCGGTCACCCAAGAACAGCAGGAGCGGTTGGTGGAGCGCTTCAAGGCCACTTACCTCTATGACTTCGTCCGCAAGATGTACCTGAACCTGTTTCAGTCGGAGACGGTCATGCTCTGGGCGGGCGATGATGTCGGACTGGAGCCGGCATCAACCGGCAGCGAACCGCTGTCCTTGACACTGGCGCTGCAGGCGTCCGGCGCGGCGCTTTCGGCCGTGAAGATGAACAAGTGCCTGGTGGAGAAGGGAATACTCAAAGCAGTGAAAAAGCGCGGCGCAAAGACGCCCCTGAAGATATTCACGGAAGACAGCGAGGGCATCTACGGCGTGAATGTTCAGAAGTCGCACCGCAAGAACGACATGGAGGCGCGATACTACATCGAACCGTTCCAGTACCTGCTGGATCTGTGCATCGAGTAGCGGTCGCGATACGAATCAGGCCGGTTCAATCAACCGGAGCCGGGGTGTAGCCGCTGCTGTCGCCGAAGTCACCGGCGGCGAGAATGGCCTCCGCGCCGCCAAGGGCTGCCACTTTCGCCGCCTGTTCGGCTAACGCCTGCGCATTGACCCGCTCGGGGTCGAGGACCGACCGCAGCGCGGCTTCGCAGCGCTCGCGAATGGCGGCGTGCGCGCACGAGGTTCCGAGATCATCCAGCTCGTGCGGGTCCGCGCCGAGATCGAACAGCTGTGGCGCGTAACCAGGGTAGTGAATGTACTTCCAGTTGGCGTGGCGAATCATGAACATGCCGGTAACGGCACCGCCGTCGTGGTACTCGGACAGCACCGTGCGCTCGGGTGTCTCTCCTGCGGCGATGTCGAGCAGCGAGTGACCGGGCAATTCGCGGTCTTCGTCCGTCAGCGGCACGCCCGCGGATTCGAGAACGGTGGGATAGCAATCCACCAGCGACACGGGGGTGTCAACGGTCGCGCCACGCGGCACACCGGGGCCGGCCAGGATGAGCGGAATAGCTGCCGAGTCCTCGTACATCACGGACTTGGCCCAGTAGCCGTGGCTGCCGAGCATGTCGCCGTGGTCGGTGCTGTAGATGATCCGCGTGCGCCCCGCCAGCCGGGTTTCGTCGAGGCAATCGAGCAGGCGTCCGACATGATCATCGAGGAAGGTGCACAGCGCGAAGTACGCCGCCCGGGCGGCCCGCACCTGCGCTTCGGTCTCGAAGAAGTCGTCGTAGTTGAGGCAGCGCGCCACGCTCTCGGGCACCGGATGCCGCGGGCGCGCGCAATCGGCGTAGGCGACCGGCATGCCCGCCGTTTCCAGCGAATACTGGCCACGGTAGCGTTCCGGTGCGATCAGCGGGAAATGGGGACAGACGAACGAGACGAACAGTGTCCAGGGTTTGCCGCCACGCGTTGCGTGTTCTCGCAGCCACTCGCAGGCCCGATCGCAGATACGCCGGTCGTAATCGGTGTATGTCGTTTCTCCGTAGCCCACGTCCCGGGCGTAGTCCGCGACTGCCGGTGACGGTGGGCAGTTGCCCCTGAGCAGCGCGGACACCCAGCCACGGCCTGCGTGAACGTGCAGCGGGACGATCTCCGGGTCGAAGCCGTTGGGGTTTTCTGCGCTTTGAAAGTGGAGCTTGCCGACGGCAACGCAGCGGTGGCCGGCGTCCAGCAGCCGGTGACCCCATCCTTCGGGTTTGCCGGTGTACGCTTCGCCGCTGCTCCAGGTGCCGAGCTGGTGTACGTAGCGCCCGGTTTGCAGGCTGGCACGGGCCGGCACGCAGATGGGCGAATTCGTGTAGGCGCTGGTGAACCGCGTGCCCCCTGCGGCGAGACGGTCCAGGTTCGGGGTGCGAACGACAGGGTGGCCGTAGCAGCCGAGCAGATCGCGGGTGTGCTCGTCGGAGCAGATGAACAGGAGGTTGGTCGGAACGACTGACAAAGGAGCTTCGCCACGCACGCCTGACGGACTGTGTTACCCGCAGGGCAGTGATGATCGTGCGCCAGTCACAGGAGCGCCTGACAGGTGATCTCCACCCGGCTGTCGCCGAACAGACGCCTGGATTCGGTGGTGGTGCGGGCTGGATAGTTACCGTCGAAGAACTCGCGGTAGGCATTGTCCATCGCCTCGAAGTCGTCGAGATCAGCGAGGTGCACGCTCACGCTCACGATCCGATCCATGCTTAGCCCGATCTCGGCGAGCATGGCGCGGATGGCGCCGAGCACGGCTCGCGTCTCGTCGGCCACGGTGCCCAGCGCCGCACGGCCTTCGGGAAAGTCGGCGGCAACCAGGCCGGACAGAAACGCGTAACGGTCATCCATGACCACCTGGGTGAACGGCGCCCCCGACGCCGGTACCGCCTTAGGTTGAAATCGTCTGAGCATGGTTACTCCCGCGCAGGATCGTCCCCCAACGCGAGTGTACTGCAAAGTGGACAGGCCGGGACTGCGGCTGGCTCTGCGAACTACGGAGCGCGGTCCGGAGACGTCCGGTTCCCCTTTACGGGGCAGCGGAAACTCCGCGATCATCCGGGGCCTGCACAGAGGAGTCTTCAGGATGTCGCCCATAAAACACATCGGCGTCGCCGGCTGCGGCGCGATGGGCCTGCCGATGGCACAGCGGCTGCTGGCTGCGGGGTTCAACGTCAGCGGCTTCGACGTGCGCCCGTTGTCGGACTTTGGCGCGTTCGCGCAGCACATGGACGCATCGCCCGAGGCGCTGAAGGCGTGTGAATGCGTCATTTCCGTGGTTCGCGACGCGGCCGAGACCCGGGCACTTTGCTTTGATCAACAGGCGCTCTTTGCGGCACCGCCCTATCCGCGGTTGCTGGTGGTAAGCTCGACCTTGTCGCCGCGTACCGTCAGCGCGCTGCGTGAACGCCTGCCGGAAGCCGTCGAACTGGTCGACGCTCCGATGTCCGGGGCGCCGTACGGCGCGCGCGAAGGCACGTTGACCTTCATGCTCGGCGGCGACCCGGATGCGATCGTGCGGCTGCGCCCGGCGCTCGAGGCCATGGGCGAGTCGCTGTTCCACATCGGGCCCCTGGGGAGCGGAATGACCGTCAAAGTGTTGAACAACTACGTTGCCGCGAGCAACGTAGCCGCTACGCGGCGCAGCATGGCACTGGCGCAACGGGCGAACCTGGATCCCGCCCTGCTGCGCCAGGTGATGCGTGCCAGCTCGGGCAATAACTGGTATGCGGAAAACTTCGATGCGATCGACTGGAGCTGCGAGGGCTACGACCGAGGCAACACGATCGGTATCCTCGAGAAGGACTTGCAGTGCGCCCTCGACATCGAACCTGACGTACGCCAGCCTCTCGACGACGCACTGCTGGACGCTTTGCGGCGCCTGCAGTCGCTTTGATCGTGGTTCGGCCGACGGGCGGCGGGACGATTCAGGCAAGGGTAAACAACTCGACCTGATCGCTCACGCCGCGCCGCGCGTGCTCGCTCAGGGAACGCCAGTTACCAGGACGAGTTTCTGCGACGCGTGCCGACACGACCAGCGGGACGCCGAGCGTCTTGCACTGCGCCGCTATGCGTGCGGCTACACTGAAACGTGCGCGATGGAACACGCAGCTGAATCAGATCCTCCATCCCGCCTCCGGGCCCGAGTTGTGCGCAGCAGGTCATCCGTCATTCGGCCACGTTGCTGCAACGCGGCACGACGAATGTGTTCAGTGTGCGCGATTGGAATGCCGGGCGTTGCGCCCGGTGGTGCTCAGGCGGCGAGTCGGATACCGAAACCGATGTTGCGGGCGATGGAAACCAGGTCGGCAATCTGCGTGACGCTTTCGATCGCGTAGTCATCGATGGCGTCCGCTGCGTCGGCAATCGCGAAATCCATGCCGGGGTAGCGCTCTTTGACGCAGGCAACGAGGGTGCGGCAAAGCGCTTCGTAGTTGTAACACTGCATGGTGACAGCTCCTTGCACGTTGGGGATTTGCTGGGCGTGTCTACGCGACAATCGTGCCACCGCGCAACTGATTGAAAAGGCGAGGAAACCGATTCGAGGCACGGACGCGGCTGCACCGGTTTGCAGCATCGGCCCGCGGGCGTGCACCATAAATGCTCCGAATCGGGCACCCGGTGGATGGGCGTTCGCGACACGGACGCGGGGAAACCGGCGTCCCATCGCGCGGCTGCGCCAGGGTGCGGCGCGTCGGAGGAGTTTACACTGCCGCCGGCCGGCCGGCCGGGCAGGCATCCGCATCTCCCTGATAGCGATAGAGTTATCCACAGTCGCACGGTAATTGCTTGCGCTTCTGGCAGGTAGTGGCGCTGCAGGTGCGCCCCGGGGGATGTTCAACATGGAACGAGGTTCCAGTCATGCTGGTGACAACCATCGACCGCACTGCGCCCGCTCCCCGCTGCCGACCCCGGCCCGTCGCAGATGCCGTGGCGTGCTGCTAGTGTTGCTGTCGGCTTCGGCGCCCACTGCGTGGGCTGACCGAGTTCCGACGGCAAGCGCCAACGCCGAACTCGTAGCGCTTGCCGGCGCTCTGGCGTACGCCGAGAGCCCGCAGCTGGGACTGCACGAACGCCAGACGGGAGAGGCGTCGATACGCAGCAATTCGTTGAGCTACATCACGCAGAAGTTCGCGCACATGATGGCTCGAGAGGCCTGGCGCAACCTGCGGGCACGAGGCGATCAAGCGCCACTGCCGCGGGCGCGCATCAACTCGAGCTACAATCTGAGGTTGTCCGACGACCAGTTTGTGCTGCGGATGAAGTACCGCTTCTGAGGCACCGCCCAACCCTCTGTCCGTTCTCCCCGCCACCGTCGCATGCATTAGAATAGCCGCGGCACGGTCTAGCGCTGCGCGCAGCGTCCAGGCTGGCTTTCCGAAAAAGGTTCGCTGCGCGAATCGGTCAGCGGCGACTTCGTCGACGGCGAGGGGAATGCCACGGAGCTTGCGGAAAACCGCGTGATCTACCTGTATCCCAGCCTGGACCTTGACTGGTCGTTCTGAATCCTGCCGGGGCCCGTCACCCGCTACCCTTGCCTTCGGTGATGCGATCACTCACTGCGAACAGCACCCCCGAGGTCACGAACGTCAGGTGAATGCCGACTTTCCAGGCAAGCTGCGTGTTGTCGAGCTGCGCTGAGTTGATGAACGCCTTGAGCAATTCCACCGCGGATATGGCCACGATGGCGCCGATCAGCTTGATCTTGAGATCCGAGAAGCTCACCTTGCCCATCCACGCCGGCCGGTCCTCGTGATCCCCGATGCTGAGCTTGGAGACGAAGTTCTCGTAACCGCTGAACGCGATGATCAGGAGCAGACTGGCGATCAGAGCAGTGTCCACCAGCGTGAGGATGGAGATGATGATGTCGTCGGTGCTGTCGGTGAATGCACCGACAACAAGTAGTCCCAACTGCTTGAGGAACTTGACCAGCAGCACCACGATCGCCACCACGAGCCCCACGAAAAAGGGCGCCAGCAGCCAGCGGCAGCGAAAAATCCAGGTCTCGACAGCGGTTTCGATGCTCTTCATTGTGCTTGCTCCGCGCGTGCCAGTAGCCGTGAGCCACCGACGTGCGATGGCCCTTGTGTGAGCCGCGAGCCTAGTACGAAGCAGGCGCACCGGGCAACCGCCCACGCTCACCCGGGCGGCGGCCCCTGTAACCTTGTTTTCAGTACCGGGACCGCTGGACAACGGACTGGTCAGCATGCAGTTGCACGGTGACAGCCGCCTGTGCCAGTGGGCTTCCGTGGAATGGCTATTGCGAGCGACCGCCTGATCGAGCCCGACCACGCGAATGCCGGCACCGGGGGCCGTGGCCTCGTGCGTGCCTGCTTCGAGTGCCGGCCGGCGGACACGCCCGGGGCCGGCCCGCGTTATCGCTTATCCGCTATGACAACTCCGCGTCGCGCGAGAGTGCTTCGAGCGGCCGTCACCCGGCGGCGCTGCTCGTTGAGTCTTGTGGTGGGCTGCGTGCCGGGGGCAACCGCGCATCCGATTGCGGTGCCGAGCGTCAATCCGCGGCGAAGCAATAAAAGTATCCGGCGCCGCCGGTCCTCGTGAGCGCTTCCTGACTGCAGCCCCGGCTCGGATGTGCCGAGGTCCAGGACGTGTTGCCGCCGCCGTGGCGGTCGTGATGGCCGACCTGTGCGCTGCCGTCGCCGCTGCTGGTCCAGTTGCTGCACGTATGATCCTGCTCGTCCGGGAAATACGCCATGCCGTCGTCCTGTGTGCCGGTGAGGATGTCGTGCTCGTTGGGTTTGTCATAACGTCCTTTGACGCGATGTCCGTTTTCGTCGAGTGCAGTCTCCAGCGTGATGGTCCTGTTGTAGAGATGCAGATCGGTCAGGTTGGCTGCGATGAGCACGCCATGGGCGTTGTACCACGGCCCGTTGCCGATCCGTTGCCGGGCCGATACGCCTCGCTTGTCGGGCTCCTCCGTGCTCAGGTACGCGCGCCATTGCCGGTTTCCCGCACCGGCGGCCGCGGCAAGCTTCTGGCAATGGGCGTCTGCGCCCTCCAGACCACCGAGATCGCCGCCCTTGCCCGGTCCTGCGCTGGTGACGAAAAAGCCCATGGGCCGTTCCTCCGCAACAGCCCCTGGCGAACCGAGCAGTGCACCGGACACCATCATGAACACGACTGTCATGGTTTTCATCGCGTAGATCCTCCACAGGTTGAACAAACAGTATACTCAGTTCCTCGCCGCGTACTTCAACCGTTGACCGTCGACTGCGAAGGAGTCATGACCGCACCCGCCAAACCGCTTTCCGAATTCACGCCGCCCAGCCGTATCGGCTTCATCGGGCTCGGTAACATGGGCGCGCCAATGGCCGCGCTGCTGCACGACGCCGGTTACGCCCTCGTTGTCGCCGATGCAGACGCCGGCGCGGTCAGCCGTTTCGCGGAAAGGGTGGCGTGCGATCAGCCCGGCTCGCTGAGCGAGCTGGGGAAACACTGCCAGGCAGTGATCACGATGCTTCCCGGCGGCGAAGCGGTCCGGGAGGTGTTGATGGGCGACGGCGGTGTCGCCGCGGGGCTTCAGCCCGGTGCGGTGGTGATCGACATGTCTTCTTCTTCGCCGGTCGGCACACGCGAACTGGCGACCGATCTTGCCGGGCGGCATATCGAGCTGGTCGATGCGCCGGTGTCAGGCGGTGTCCGCAGGGCCGTCGACGGGACGCTGGCAATCATGGCGGGTGGTGATCCGGCGGTGATCGAGCGCGTGCGGCGCCTGCTCGAAGTGATGGGTAAGGTCTTCCCGACCGGCGTACCGGGCTCGGGCCATGCCATGAAGGCGCTCAACAACTACCTGTCGGCAGGCACGCTGACGCTTACCGCGGAGGCGATCCTCGCCGGGACCCGGTTCGGCCTCGATGCCCGGACCATGGTCGATATTCTCAATGTGTCCACCGGGCGCAGCAACAGCACCGAGTACAAGTATCCGACCTTCGTGCTGCCGCGGCGCTTCGACTCCGGGTTTGCCATGGGCCTGCTGGCGAAGGACCTGCGCCTGGCCGTCGAGGTGGCGGGCGCTACCGGTTCTCCGTCTGCCCTGTTGCGCGAACTGAGCGGCGTCTGGGACGCGGCCGAGGCGCGGATGGGGTCGGCCGCTGATCACACGGAAGTCGTGATCTATCTCGAGTCTCTGTTGGAGGAGCGGACATGACGGCGCCCGAACCCTTCGAGGTTTATGCCGTCCGCTACGCGACAGTGTCGCGCACGGCGGCTGAAAACGTCATCGGCGGCGACCCGCACGAGACCGCGGCGCGCATGGACTACTTCGTGTGGCTGGCCCGCAGCCCCGCACACACGTTCGTGGTCGATACGGGGTTCAACGAAGCCATGGCCGCGAAGCGCGGGCGTGAGTTTCTGCGCTCGCCCGTCGACGGATTGCATCTGCTCGGTGTCGAAGCATCAGAGGTGCGGGACGTGATCGTGACGCACCTGCACTACGACCATATCGGCAACTTCGATCTGTTTCCCAACGCACGCTTCCATCTGCAGGACGAGGAGATGGCGTTTGCGACCGGCCGCTACATGGCGCAGCGGTTTTTTGCGCACAGCTACGAGTCCGAGAATATCGTGGCAATGGTTCGCAACGTCTACGCGGGGCGCGTGGCCTTCTACGAAGGTGACGCCGAGCTCGTGCCCGGGTTATCCGTGCATCATGTGGGCGGGCACACCAAAGGGCTGCAGGTGGTCCGACTGTGGACCCGCGTCGGGTGGCTGGTGCTCGCGTCCGACGCCAGTCACTACAGCGCGAACATGCAGGAAGGCCGGCCGTTTCCCATCGTGTACAACGTGGCGCAGATGGTCGATGGCTGGCAGCGTATGCGCGAGCTGGCCGATGACCCGCGCCTCATCGTCCCCGGGCACGATCCGCTGGTCATGGCGCGGTACGATTCCCCGGACGCACGCCTCGAAGGGATTGCCGTGCGGCTCGATGCTTTCCCGCGTGACGCCTGACGTCACCAGCCGGTAGCGTGCCGGGCTCGATCTTATCCGTGCTCCGGCGTGACCTGGGCAACGGCAACCACGTAGTTCTCACCGTAAGCGCGCGCGCACTTCGGGCACGTCGTGTAGAAAAAGTACACCCGGGTGACCTCCTTGCCCTGGTCGTGCAGAGCCTGCAGCAGCGCTTTACGCCATTTGGGCACTTGTCTGTAGGGTCCCTCGAATACTTTCGTCCGGTAGTCGCCGCTCAGGCGCACCAGCTCGCAACCCGGTACCTCGCGGGTCACGGCAAACAGGTGCTCGGCGGACCACGCTGATTCGTCGCGGCTCATGACGATGAAGTCGCCATCGTCGGACGCATGCGCGTCTTCAATGGCCTTGAAGGTACGCGCGAACACGCTGCCCATGTTCAACGGCACGTGCGCCAGGCTGCGGGTTCTCGCTCTCACGAAAAGTTTGTCCCGAAAGTGCAGCGCCTGACCGTCCCACCCCTGTGGATGGAATCGCGGACAGCAACCGGTCGGGTTGTCCGACATGTCGTACTTCGGCAACAGGTTGGTTTGCACAGCCTGCTCCTGAAATGCCAGGAAACACCTGGCTTGGCAGAACGCTAACGCGACCCGGTGGCGGCTCGTTTGATCCCTGTCATTGATCGGTGCAGGTCGCTGGCGCCCGGCCGTCAACCGGCCTCCCGGCCGACGTTTTCCTGCGGGCATGCGATCTGGTCCAGGGTGAGCACGAACCGGTCGTCGAATGCGGTTGGAGAGGCCGTCCTGGTCAGCATGCCGTATCGGGTCAGCTTGTTGAAGCGCCGGTTCAGCACCTGGCCGCAACGCGGGACCTGTCGTTCTGACGCCCAAGCGCAGGCGCTCCGTGAGCTGGTCTTGTCGTCGAGCGTTCCTCCTGTTCCTCGACGCGATCCGGCGACCCTGCGGCCGGATCGTTCTTTGGAGACTCACGTTGAGCCGAACCCGATGACATGCCCGCAGGAATCCTGACAGGGATCCATGCCCTGAAACCCTCAGCGGGTCGAAATCCCGATTCAATCGCCCTGTGACCGTCGCCAGAACAGCTTCCCATCGATGCTTGCGTACGCGGGAAACGGCTCGGCGCCGGGCCCACAGAGACGGAGCTGACCTGATCGCGTCAACAGGGTCCCGTGACACCGCGCACGGTCCAGACGATTTCTCGGACAATATGAGAGAAAGAATGTTGATATAAAGATATCTTTAATTATAGAATTCAGCCATGGAGATGCTGCTTACTGCGCTCCGCGCGGCCGGAGAACCCACGCGGATGCGGATTCTGACCCTGCTGGCCGTGTGCGATCTCACGGTGACGGAAATCGCCCAGATTCTCGGGCAAAGCCAGCCGCGCGTGAGCCGGCATCTGAAACTGTTGACCGATGCAGGGCTGGTTCGCCGCTACCAGGAAGGCTCCTGGGCGTTTTATCGCGGAGCCGA
This sequence comes from Chromatiales bacterium, assembly GCA_024644045.1. GTDB lineage: Bacteria > Pseudomonadota > Gammaproteobacteria > JAHELT01 > JAHELT01 > JAHELT01. Next base: position 32,685 of record JAHELT010000031.1, read on the forward strand.
GGAGGGCCTTCCGGCGGCGATCGCCGGGAAGCTGGTTTCCTGGGTTCCTGAGGCCGATCCGATCGCCTCGGCTGATCGCCGGCGCCTGGACGCGGTGCGGCGAGCGCGGCGCAGGGCAGCGGCCGCGTACTTTCAGCGCATCGCCGAACGCTGGGATCGGATTCGTGGGCTGCGCGTCGACGAGGCGCGGGTCGAGCAGGCGATGCTGAATCTGGCCCAGGACCGGCTCGACGGCGATCTGCTCGATCTGGGCACCGGCACCGGGCGGATACTCGAGATATTCGCCGACAAGGTGCGCCAGGGTATAGGCATAGATCAGAGTCGCGACATGCTGTCCGTGGCGCGCACCAAACTCGACGATGCCAATGTGCGCAACTGCCACGTGCGCCTTGGTGATATCTACAACCTGGCCGTGCCGGATGGCTGTGCCGATCTGGTCACTGTGCACCAGGTACTGCACTACCTGGACGATCCAGCCTCCGCAATTGCCGAAGCGGTGCGTGCGCTGCGACCGCGCGGGCGACTGATCATCGTGGATTTCGCTGCGCACGACATCGAGTTCCTGCGCACGGAGTACGCGCACCGCCGTCTTGGGTTCACCGATGAAGAGGTGATCGGCTGGTGCGAACAGGCCGGGCTGACGGCGGTGGACATCGATCACCTGGTGCCCCGAGAGGAACGAGACGAGCGGCAGTTGACCGTGTCGATCTGGAGTGGCCTGCAACGCGCGGATGCCCCCGCCCACTACAGCCTGGAGGTCGCATGAGCAGTACCCGGAGTCTTTTCGCTTCCGCGCAGGAGACCGCCGAACGTCTGCAGCGACGGCCGAAACCCCAGGCTTCACCGATCGCCGACGGGTTCGACGTGTCGTTCGAGTTTTTTCCGCCCGCCGATCAGGGCTCGGCTGGAAAACTGTGGCAATGCATTGAGCGACTCGCCCCTCTGGAACCACGATTCGTGTCGGTGACCTACGGCGCGGGCGGCAGCACCAGAGAACGTACCCACGCCACGGTAAAGCAGATTTTGAAACAGACGCAGCTGCTCCCGGCGGCGCATCTGACCTGCGTGGACGCGAGCCGGTCGGAGGTCAATGCGGTCATCGAGGATTACGCCGCCGCGGGCGTGAAGCACATAGTGGCCTTACGCGGTGACCCCGGCGACAAGGCAACAACGTTTACCCCACATCCCGCCGGTTATCGCGATGCCGCCGGACTGGTGGCCGGCATCCGCGCCCTGGGCAACTTCGAGATCAGTGTTGCGGCTTACCCGGAAGTGCATCCTGAGGCGCGTTCTCCCCAGCAGGATCTGGACAATCTGAAACGGAAGATCGATGCCGGCGCCTCGCGCGCTATCACGCAATTCTTTTTTGACAATGACGTTTATTTTCGGTTTCTCGACCGCGCCAGGGCCGCGGGCATTACGATTCCCATAGTGCCCGGGGTCCTGCCCGTCACCAATTACGCACGGGTCGAGACGTTCGCCGCCATGTGCGGTGCACGGATTCCCGATTGGATGGGTGTACTGTTCGAGGGGCTCGACGACGCCGCGGATATCCGTCAGCTGGTGGCGGCGACACTGGCTGCCGAGCAGTGCACACGCCTGCGCGACAAGGGTGTATCCGAGTTTCATTTTTACACGCTCAATCGTCCTTCGCTGACACTCGCTATCTGCCACATTCTTGGAATACGTGCCACGCCGGCGGGTATTGCCGCCTGCGGTGAAAACTGATGGACGTCCGCGCCGAACGGCTCGCTGCCCTGGAGTCTGCGCTGCGCCGACGCATTGTCGTCCTCGACGGAGCAATGGGGACGATGATTCAGGCGCTCGAGCTGTCAGAAAGGGACTACCGTGGTCAACGCTTTCGAGACCATGACCGCGATCTGCGCGGAAACAACGACCTGTTGACGTTGACCAGACCCGCGGCGATTCGTGAGATTCACGAGGCGTACCTGCAAGCCGGCGCGGATATTCTAGAAACCAATACGTTCAATTCGACGTCGATTGCACAATCCGACTACGGCCTGCAGGAACATGCGGAAGAGCTGAACTTTGCCGCTGCCCAACTGGCGCGCGAAGTGGCTGATGCGGCATCGGGCCCGATCGAACCGCGCTGGGTTGCCGGTGTATTGGGCCCGACCAACCGGACTGCGTCAATCTCGCCGGACGTCAATGATCCGGCGTTCCGCAACATAACCTTTGATGAGTTGCGTGATGCCTACGGCGTTGCCGTACGCGGACTGGTGGCAGGCGGTGTCGACATGCTGCTTGTCGAGACGGTGTTCGATACGCTGAACGCGAAGGCGGCACTGTACGCTGTCGAGGAGCACTTCGCGCGCAGCGGTGAACGTCTACCCGTGATCGTCTCCGGAACGATCACCGATCTCAGCGGACGCACTTTGTCGGGACAAACCGTCGAAGCCTTCTGGAACTCGGTGCGCCATGCCAACCCGCTGGCAATCAGCCTCAATTGCGCCCTGGGCGGCCGAGAGTTGCGCCCCCACATAGCCGATCTCGCCCGGGCCGCCGACACGCGGGTGGGCTGCTGGCCCAACGCCGGACTACCCAATGAACTGGGCGGCTACGACGAGACGCCGGAGCAAACGGCCCGAACGCTTGGCCAATTCGCTCGAGAAGGTCTGGTAAATCTGGTCGGCGGTTGCTGCGGCACGACACCGGCACACATCCGCGCTGTTTGCGAGGCGGTTCGCGACGTCGCTCCTAGAGTTGTTCCCGATCTCCCCGTTCGCACACGATTGTCCGGATTGGAGGCGTTCAACATCGGGCCGGATACGCTCTTCGTCAATGTCGGCGAACGCACCAACGTAACCGGATCGGCTCGTTTCGCAAAAATGATTCTGGCCGACGAGTTTGAGACCGCCGTCGCAATTGCGCGCGACCAGGTGGAAAACGGTGCGCAGATTCTCGATGTCAACATGGATGAAGGCATGCTCGATTCGGTGAATGCGATGCAGCGTTTTCTGAATCTAATCGCGGGTGAACCCGACATCTCCCGAGTACCGATCATGATCGATTCTTCGAAATGGTCAGTGCTCGAAGCCGGACTGAAGTGCGTGCAGGGCAAGGCTTTCGTCAACTCGATCAGCCTGAAAGAGGGCGAATCTGCATTCCTCGAGCAAGCCCGGAGCATCCGGCGTTACGGTGCTGGTGTAGTGGTGATGGCTTTCGATGAGCAGGGGCAGGCCGAAACGGTCGACCACAAGGTTGCCGTGTGCGAGCGAGCCTATCGGCTGCTCACCGAGAAGATCGGCTTCTCGCCGGAAGATATCGTCTTTGATCCGAACATTTTTGCTGTAGCTACCGGGATTGAACAGCACAACGACTACGCGTCGGCTTTCATTGAGGCATGCCGTGAACTCAAGCGCCGGTTGCCTGGCGCGCTGATATCCGGCGGTGTTTCGAATCTGTCTTTTTCGTTCCGCGGTAACAATGTGGTACGCGAGGCGATGCATGCGGTGTTCCTGTATCACGCAATCAAAGCCGGTCTGGATATGGCGATCGTCAACGCCGGCCGGCTGCCCGTGTATGAAGATATCGACAAGGTGTTACTGACGTGCATCGAGGACGTGCTGTTCAACCGACACGCGGGCGCGACCGAAAGCTTGCTCGAGAATGCGCAAGCCGCCCAAGGCGACAGTGCAGCCAGGGGTCCTGATCTTTCGTGGCGTGATAACGACGTAGATACGCGCCTGGTGCACGCGCTGGTGCACGGAATCGATACTTTCGTCGTGGAAGATGCCGAGGAAGCCCGCCAGGGAGCCAGGCGTGCGCTGGATGTGATCGAAGGCCCTCTGATGGACGGCATGAATGAGGTAGGGGATCTGTTCGGCGCGGGAAAGATGTTTCTGCCGCAGGTGGTGAAAAGCGCCCGGGTCATGAAAAAAGCGGTAGCGCACCTGGAGCCTTTCATGGAGGACGCGGGCACCGGGCGACGTGCGGCGGCAGGGAAAATCGTACTGGCGACTGCCAAGGGCGACGTGCACGATATCGGTAAGAACATCGTCGGGGTAGTTTTACGATGCAACAACTATGAGGTGATCGACCTGGGAGTGATGGTCCCCAGTGCACGCATTCTGGCCACCGCACGCGAAGTCAACGCGGACATTATCGGCGTCTCGGGGCTGATCACGCCGAGCCTCGACGAGATGTGTCACGTAGCGAGCGAAATGGAACGCGAGAGCTTCAGTTTGCCGCTGCTGATCGGCGGTGCGACCACCAGTCGCGTGCACTCCGCAGTCAAGATCGAACCGAACTACAGCGGACCGACAGTGTACGTACCTGATGCCTCGCGCGCCGTAGGTGTAGTCAGCGCCCTGCTCGGTGAGAAGAGAACTGCGTTTGTTTCACGCACGAAGACTGAGTATGAGGCGATCCGCACTCAGCGCGCGGGCCAACAACGCAATGCCAGACGCGTCACACTGCACGAGGCGCGCACCAACCGTTTCTCTGTTGACTGGAAAAGCTACAAGCCCGTGGTGCCGACATTTACCGGTTTGCAGGCATTCGGCAACTATGACCTGCGCGAACTCGTTGAACGCATTGACTGGACGCCGTTCTTCAAGAGTTGGGACCTTGCAGGTACCTATCCAGGTATTTTGACGGACCCGACGGTTGGCACGGCGGCAAGAGATCTGCACGATGATGCGCTGGCAATGCTGGAGCGACTGGTGGCGGAGGGACGTTTATGCGCCGAGGCGGTAGTGGGTTTCTGGCCTGCCAACAGCGTTGGTGATGACATCGAATTGTACGCTGACGAGGCGAGGACCTCGGCAATCGCCACCTTTCACACACTGCGTCAGCAGCTGTACCGCGACCGCGGTCGTGCAAACCTTGCTCTGGCAGATTTTGTCGCTCCGAAGGACAGTGGAGTTGCCGACTACGTGGGTGCGTTCGCGGTGACCGCCGGACACCGACTCGAGGAAATTGTATTCGAGTACGAGCAACGGC
>JAHELT010000171.1 GCA_024644045.1 Chromatiales bacterium
TTCGGGTCGATTGCAGAGTACTCGTCTTGATAGCGTCAATCGACGAGGATCAGGTGATTCGCCAACTCATTGGCGTCGCCGGCCATTGGCGGCAGATGCGGGGCGAGCAGCTCGCCGGTCTTCTTCACAGCTTTCTCGAGGCCTTCGGCGGGCCGTCCATTCTTCAGCCCCTCGACCACCAGCGTGCAGATATCTTCCAGCTGCCGGGGCGACAACTTCGCCGAGACCGCGTTGTCGCCGATAACCTTGACCAGGTGTTCGTACAGCGACACGTAGATCAAGACCCCGTTACCGGCGGACGTACCGCGAATCCGCCCCCGCTGGAAGGTCTCAAGCGCGCGACGATCGACCTCCTCGATCATCTCGGCGCGCGCGATGAACGGCAATCGTAAGATCGGGAAGTGGGTTGCAAGCGCCGCGCCGATGACGAAACCGCCGATGATAATACCGGCGACAGCGGGTAGGCCGAGGACGGCGCTCTGCGTGCAGGGTTGTACACTCGGGCCAGATCTGGTCTGTGTACGCCACCGGCATTCACACCGGAGGCATGGCGACCGGGATAGTCTTTTTCCAGAATCAACGGCTTGAACCCGGCGCGCGCGAGATGCAGGCCGGCCGACAAGCCGTGCAGTCCGGCACCGATGATCACGGCGTCAGCCGATATCCTGTGCCTCGAGTTGTTGCTCATCCGGCAAAGGCAGGGTTGCGAGCTCGCCGAGCGTGATGGGTTTGATCGGCGGGCGTACGCGATAATAGCCGACCTCGGCAGGCGAAACCCCGCGCGCCCCGGCGATGACCTCCGAGACCGTCAGACCGCAAAGTCGCCCCTGGCACGGCCCCATGCCCGGTCTCCCGAAGGCCTTGGTCTGATTGGGTCCCAAGCACCCCAGCCGTACATATTCGCGCACCGAACCTGCCGTCACCTCTTCACAGCGACAGATAATGGTCTCATTCGAGGGACAGAGATACTCACGCGCCGGAGAATAGAGCGTATCAAGAAAAGAGCGTACCGCGAGATGGTAAGCAAGGTGGCGACGCACCGGACGGGCCTGCGATTCGCACTCCTGAACCGAGATGGCGCCCAGATGTTGCGCCGCATGCAAGGCGGCGAGCCGTCCCTGTTGTGCGGCCACCTCTGCCCCTCCGATGCCGCCACCGTCGCCAGCGACGTAGATACCCTCTATGGCTGTCTCGCCCCAGGCGCTCACGCGCGGGTGCCAGCAACGCGGCAGCGGCGCCCAGTCGTGCTCTAGCCCCAGAGAGCGTGTAATCTGGACATTCGGTACGACGCCCTGGTGCAGCAGCAGAATCGAGCAGGGTAGAGCGTGGGCGTTGCCGCCGGATTCGAATGCAACGCTCTCGACTTGCGCGCTACCCAGTGCACGAAGCGCTGTTACGCCGCGAAAATGCGGGACCCTGCTGCGACGGATCGCGCGCAGCAGGCCGATGCCTTTGCGAAGGTAAGCGTTGGCTCGCAGCGCGCCAGGAAGGTGGACCATGGCCTGTATGAGATTCGAACGCGGCGTGGTTTCCAGGATGGCACCCACCTTCACTCCGGCTTGCAGGTATTGCCAGGCAAGCAGGTAAAGCAGCGGCCCACTGCCCGCGAGCACAGCGTTATCGTCGGGTATCAGAGCCGAACCCTTGAGCAGGATTTGTCCGGCACCGGCGTTCATAACCCCAGCTCTGGTCCAACCCGGGAAAGGCATCGCACGTTCCATGGCACCGGTCGCCAGCACGATTCGGTCAGCCACGACGACGTCTGCTTCACCATTGCGGCTGATGAAAACTTCGCGCTCGCGCGTCACCTGCCACACCGTGGACTCCGGCAAACACCGGATACCCGGCTGCGCGAGACCGTCCAGCAGCTCACGGCCGCGTGGGTAGTCGGGTCCCAGCACCTCAAGCTTGACGCGATCGGTATAATCCAGGCCGCGGTAGATCTGTCCGCCGGCAGCCGGCTGCTCGTCGATAAGCAGTACCCGGAGATCGCGTTGCGCAGCACAGGCGGCCGCCGCCATGCCCGCGGGCCCTGCGCCAATCACGACCAGATCGGTCCTCTCAGGCATCCGCCTCCCCTATGGACGCTGATCTGGCCCCTGCCATCCGCCTGACCTGCAGGCCTTCGGTCACACGCACCATGCAACCCTGACGATTGGCCCGCCCATCGATCTCCAGCAGGCAGTCGAAGCAGACCCCCATCATGCAGAACGGCCCGCGTGGGACACCGTGCACTGGCGTGGTACGGGTTACCGCGTATCCGGCCGCCAGGAGTGCGGCCGCCACCGTGTCCCCATCCTGGGCGGTGACCGGCTGGCCCTCGAAACAGATGGTCACCGTCCCGCCGGGCCGCTCAGACAGCCGGTTGAAACTCAAACCGTTCGGCACTGAAGCCCTCCACCAACTCAGGGTGCGCGTCACCGGCGATCCAGCCCGCAAGCACCATCGAATGAATTGCCGCCAGCGTCACGCCGCTGTGGCAGGTAACCAGCGAGGCGCCGGGGCAAGACCGCGAACGGTCGTACACCGGATAGCCGTCCGGGCTCATGACCCGCAGCGAACCCCAACTGCGAACCATACGCACGTCGCGCAATAGCGGATAGGTACGAACCGCCCTGCGCGCGATGCCAGCCAGCACCTCGCTGGTGGTTCCATCGTCAAGGCCCACATCTTCTTTGGAGTCACCGATCTGTACGGCTCCTTCTCCGACCTGGCGGATCTGGACACTGGGATAGTTGAGGAATGGCACGACCCGCTCGCAGATCATGACCTGACCACGGACCGGTTTGACAGGTGCAGACAATCCAACCATCGGCGCCAGATGGGCATTGCCCAGCCCGGCGCATAGCACTACTTTCTGTGCCGGCCACGTTTCCCCGTTTGTTACGACAAAACCTGCCCCGGTATATTCGATCTTGCGCACCGGCTCACCGTTGATCACCTGGCCGCCACTATCCAGCACGGCGGCATAGAGTGCGCGCAGCAGGTACAGTGGGTTCACGTGCCCGTCTTCCGGGCATAGGGTGGCCCCGGTCACGGTGGAGCCGATCTCCGGCACCAGTTGCTTGAGCGCGTTATGCCCGAGGTACTCGAACGGATAATCGCCGCCCAACGCTTTTCGCAACTTGCTCAGCCGCGCCACGCCGCGTTCAGCTTCGTCCTCGCTCAGAAATATGTCGATTCCACCAGTTTGCGACAATTCGACCCCGATCCCTGTCCGGTCGCGCAGCGTTTGCGCAAAAACCGGCCACAGCGCAGCCGAGCGTCTGGTCCACCTTGCATAATCGGGCATGTCGGCGCCCTTGCCCTGTACCCAGACGAGGCCGAAATTACCGCGCGACGCTCTGAAGGCCGCATCACCCTCGTCGAACACGGTTACCTGCCGGCCTAGACGTAACAATCCGTGCGCGATTGCCATACCTACAAGGCCACCGCCCACGACAGCGAACTCTGTCTGCATGAGCGTTCAGCCTTTGCCGACGAGGACCCGGTCGAGTCCGTAGAATTTATCGAGCAACAGCATCAACACACCCGTAATGACGATGAGCACGGTGGAGATGGATGCGATCAGCGGATCGATAGTCTGCGCGATGTGGTGGTACATACGCACCGGTAAGGTCATGGTTTCCGGCGAAGCCACGAACACACTCATGGTGACCTCATCGAAGCTGGTAATGAACGCCAACAACCAGCCCCCCGCAATGCCCGGGATTATAAGCGGCAGTGTGATTCGCCAGAAAACCGTCCAACGCGAGGCACCGAGGGTTTCAGCGGCCTGCTCCGCGTCGCGTGGCAAGCCGGTGACCGAGGCGAGTACCAGGCGAAGCGCATAAGGCATGATCAGCACTATATGAGCCAGGGCGATACCGACGAAAGTACCGCTGAGGCCTATCTCGCTGAAGAAACGCAGGAACGAAACTCCCAGCACCACTGACGGGATCATCAGCGGCGACATGAACACCGCGGTCAACGATTCGCGACCGGGAAACCGGTACCTGCCGATCGCCATAGCGGCGGGGATTGCGACGGCAACCGCAACCGTTGCCGAGGCGAGCCCCAAATAGATACTCATCCAAAAAGCATCGATGAACCCCGGGTACTGTGCGATCGCCATGAACCAGCGCACCGACAACCCATCGGTCGGTAACGACAGATAACCCTTGTCGGTAAAAGAGACAGCAACCACCGCCGCGAGCGGCGCCAGCAGAAAAATGATGAACAATGTATGGAACACAAGTTCGATTGGACCGTTCTTTCTCATCGCTTATCCCATCACTACTCGAAGACCTTGGCATACCGCCGCTCGATGAAACGGTTGTAGCTCATGATCACGATCACATTCGCGATCAACAGCAGAAAGGCGATCGCCGCTCCCAGCGGCCAGTTGAGCGTGTTCAGATACTCATCGTAGGCCGTCGTCGCCACGACCTTCAGCCGACGCCCGCCGATGATCGCCGGCGTGGCGAACGCACTCGCGGTCAAAGCGAAAACGATCAAGCTGCCCGAAAGTATGCCCGGCATGATCTGTGGTATGACGACACGCCGCAAAGCTGTCATTTTGTCGGCGCCCAGCGTCAGCGCGGCATCTTCGACCTGAGGGTCGACTTTCTGCAGCGATGCCCATACCGAAATCACCATGAACGGCACCAGCACGTGCACTAGCGCAATGACCATGCCAGTGGTCGTGAACATCAGGCTGAACGGGGCGTCGATGAGATGTAGCGCTTGCAGGGCCTCACTGATCATGCCTCTGCCGCCGATCAGCAACGCCCAGCCGAGCGTACGCACAATGACTGAAATCAGTAACGGCCCGAGAATAGCGATCAGGAACCAGGATTTCCATGGATTACGCATGCGAGAAAGGATGTAGGCTTCGGGTGCACCGAGCAGCACACAGATCACGGTTACCAGCAGAGCCACTCCAAACGTGCGTCCGAAAATCTCGTGGAAGTAACTGTCGCTCAGCACCTCGAGATAGTTACCGAATGAGAAGGCAGGATGAATCCCGGTCGTGAAATCGAACTTGTAGAAGCTGAGCATCAGCGTGAGAATCAGCGGAGTTCCCAGCAAGGTGATGAACAGGATAAGGCCGGGCGCCGAGAGCGCGAAGGGCCGTGCCAGACTGGCACTAGCCATCGGGGTTGTCCTTGACCAGTATACGCGCCGCTCCGTCGGTCCAACTCAGGGACACCTCGTCGCCGCGACTGTAGTTGCCGTGACTTGCATTGGGCTCGGTGACAATGAGTTCACCGACCGGTGTGGACACCTGGTACAGCCAACGGTCGCCGTGGAAGATGCACGCTGACATCGTTCCCGATATCCGGCCAGCGCCCTTGCCTGCATCCAGCGCCAGCTTTTCAGGACGCAGTGACACGAACACGGATTGACCGGCAGCGAGGTCATCGCCAGCAACCTCTATCTTCACATCTGCTATGCTGATGGTCGCTGTCGATTCGCCGGCATCCGCCACGACACCTTCGAGCAGGTTGGTTTTGCCCACGAAGTCGGAGACGAAAGCATCCGCCGGCGTCTCGTACATGCCCACCGGCGTATCGATCTGCACCGCGCGACCTTCGTTCATCACCACTATACGGTCGCTCATGGACAAGGCCTCCGATTGATCGTGGGTAACCAGGATGGTGGTCACACCGAGGTTCTGCTGCAGCAGGCGGAGTTCGAGTTGCATGTCCTCACGCAACTTGGCATCCAGGTTCGAAAGCGGCTCGTCCAGCAGAAGCACGGGCGGTTCGATCACCAGCGCCCGGGCCAACGCTACGCGCTGGCGCTGACCGCCGGAAAGTTCTTTGGGGTAGCGATGGGCAAACGCTCCGAGCTTTACCTGGTTGAGGGCGGTAAGCACACGGTCCTTACGCTCAGCCTTGTCGACCCCGCGCATCTCCAGCCCGAAACTCACATTATCGAACACAGTCATGTGCGGAAACAGCGCATAGCTTTGGAACACTATCCCCAACCCGCGCTGGCTTGGCTTCTTACGCGTAATGTCCTCGCTGTTCAGGAAGATCTGACCCGCCGTCGGTTCGTGCAGCCCGGCGATCATCTGAAGCGTGGTGGTCTTGCCACAGCCCGATGGCCCGAGCAACGACACGAACTCACCCTTTTCGACACTGAGAGAGAGTTCGTGGACTGCGGTGAAATCATCGAATCGCTTGGTCAGGCTTTCGAGTCGAAGAAAACTCATGAAGAAAACCTCCTTCGGACTATCTCGGTTCGCGACGACCTACCCGTGAGATCCCAGCGCAGCATCGAGGCGGGACGCTACCGGGTGTCAATGTCGCCCGGTAGCGTCCGAGTAAGGTGGTTGTTATTTATCGCTCGACGCGTCGCGTCCAGAGCTTGGTCCACTCGCCGCGTTTGGGGTTGATGAGCGTCCAATCGACGGCGTTGAGGGCGTTGATGCGTTCCGGTCCGTAGGGCAGCTTTTCGCCCAGGTCCTGCGGAAGCACCGTCTTCTTGTTGGTTGGACCGAAGCCGACCGTCTGCGCCAGCAACGTCTGATATTGCGGCTTCAGAAAGTGCTGCAAGAGCCTCTGCGCAAGCTCCGGCACGTCACTGTCGACGACCGGGCAGGTGGCCACCATCAGCGCTACACCACCCTCCTTCGGGTAGACGAAACCACCCGGGAATCCGGTATCCGCCAGTGACTTGAGTCGGCCGGAACCCCAAACCGAAAGCGCGATCTCACCGTTCTGAAAAAGCTCCGACATCTTGCCGGAAGACGGCTCGTAGGCGAGCACATTCGGTCCCACCTGATCCACGAACGACTTGAAGCCGGGCTCGATATTCTTCTCTCCGCCACCGTTCAAACGCGCCATCATGATCAGCGCATGCAGCCCGTAGGTATTGTTGATCGGCGGTACCACCAGTTTACCCTTGTATTTGGAATCGGTCAGGTCCTGCCAGGACGCAGGCGCGGACCACCCGTTTTTTGCGAACATATCCTTGTTGTAGGCGAGACCCGTCACCACGAATCCCGTACCCACAGCCTTGTCGGTACCCATCTTGGCGATGTCGTAGATGTCATCGAAGATGGCGGCGTCCTTTACCGTATCGCAGAAACCGAAGTCAATTGCCTGGAACATCGGGCCGTCATCAAGAAATACGACGTCAAGTTCCTGCTTGCTCTTCTGCGCCTGCAGCTTGGCAAGTGTGTCGGTCGAGTTACCTGGCACGTAAACGATCTTGGCGTCGTTCTCCTTCTCGAAGGGCGGCAGGATCTTCTCTTTCAACAAACGTTCAAACGAGCCGCCATACCCTCCCAGGTATATCGTTTGCTCCGCCGCGGCGATGCCGGAAAACGTCGACGACGCAGCAAGGAGTGCTGCGAGACTGACGGTCGAGAGTGTCTTGTTCATGATGGTTCCCCGGGTATGTTCAGTTGTTCCGAATTGTCGTAGAAAAACGGGAATGGCCGCCACCTTACCGATCGGTTCGGGTTGTAGCTCCGTGTTTCCTTCACGAGAAGATCAGTGGATATTGGCGAGCATGTTGTCTAATCGTTTTTTAGGATCATGCACAGATATTATAGATTAACTCCATCTGCGCCCTCCGCAGGGGCGGTCCCGGCCACTAATCTAGGCCATTCCCGGACGCTCGATTTGATGCAGAGCAAGTATTTCTGTCCGGCGATCACCAACCGCACGGGCATGGCGGGGACGAACGAGCGGGGGCGAGACGTTCGTTCACTGAAGCACACTCGATCAACGCTCACCAAGCGCCGGCAGCAGGATGCGGCCCGGGTAGCGGGCGGGCGCGACCAGCTTCCCCTGGTCGAGCACCAGCTCGCCGTGCACCCAGACCGCGTCGATGCCATGCGGCGGTACCAGCGGGTCGAGGTAGTCGTTGCGCTCGCGCACTGTTTGCCAGTCGAACAGCACCAGCGAGGCGTCCGCGCCGGCGGCCAGCACCGGATCGTCCAGCCCGAGAAAGCGACACGGCAGAACGCTCATGCGGTAAACGATCTCCTCTAGCGCGATACCCATCTCGCGCGCCATCCGCAGTGCTTTGGGAAACGCACCGATCGCGCGCGGGTGCGGCTTTTGCCCGGGACCCGGCATCAGCCCGTCGGTACACACGGCCATGGTCGGGCGGCGAAAGAAGCGCTCCACGGTGGGCTCGTTACCGTAGTGGGTAATGATGCCGATCTCTCCGCCGTTGGCGATGTAAAAATCGAATACGGCCTCGTAGGCCCCGCGTGACTCGAGGTCCTTGTGTCCGGCCGCGCGCGCAACATCGCCGAGGCGTTTGCCGAGAAAGTCATCCCCTACGCCCGTGCGCACGCCGGCGATCTGCACGCCTTCGAGTCCACCGCAGAACTGCACGAAGTTGTCCCAGGTCGTGGTGTCGCCGCGCAGGCGCACATAAAGCGCGTCACGCACTTTCGGGTCGGCCAGCCGGACGAGGAAATCGGCCCGCGTGCCAGCGCGGATATCTGGGGGGAAAATCGCGTCGCCGGTGGTACTGCCCGCGGTGTAGGGGTACATGTTCTCCATCGTCGGGACGCTCGCGGATGCGTCGCTCAAAACGTCTTCCAGCACACCCATCTTGTTATAGTTGTCGCGCCCCGCGATCTTGCTGTGCTCGTTACAGTACCCGCCGCCCCCTTCGATGGCGGCCTGAACCACCTCGGTGAGCGCCTCCACGATGCGATCGCTCTCCGAGCGCAGATGCGGGAACAGCGCGCCCGGGCGCACGTCGTTGAACGCCCGTACCAGCGCGGCGATCTCCGGTTGATCGGAATAGACGGCGGGGTTGTAAACGAGTCCGGTCGAAAGCCCGAGCGTCAGCGGCGCCTCGCGACGCACGAGCTCGCACATCGCGTTCAGCTCGGATTCCTGCGCCCTGCGTGCCTGATTACCCATCACGGCACGGCGCACCGCGCTGTGGCCGAGATAGAGCCCCATGTCGGTGACGGAGCGTCCGCGGTGCCAGGCTTGAAACTCGGCGACCGATGACCAGGTCCAGTCACCGTCAATGGCACCGTCGAGCGGCTTGAGCTGGGCTGCATAGTCGACGCGTTGCGCGGGGACTACGGGCGCCGGCGACAACCCGTCGACGCCGCAGAGCCGGCGCGTCACGCCGCCGCGAAGCGCCAGCTCGCAGGCCAGCGGAAGACCGGCGTCCCCGCGGCGCGTTCCCCCGAGCGCGCCGTGATTGTGGGTGTCGACGAAACCGGGCGCCAGCGCGCGGCCACAGGCATTGATTTCGCGATCGAGATTTCGTCTGGCGCTCTCTGTAACGGTGCCCAGCGCCGCGATGCGATCGTTTTCGATCAGCACGTCGCCCGCGCGGGGCGTCGTCGTGCCATCGCCGTTGACGATGAGCGCATCGCGTATGAGTTGTCGCATCGCTCGCCCCCGCGACGACCGGGCCCTCAGGCTTCGGCCAACTCCGCGAGCACCGTCAGTAGCACGTTTGCGCCGGCCTCAATGTCTTCGGGCCCGGTGTACTCCTTCACGTTGTGGCTGATGCCGCCGACGCTGGGTACGAAGACCATGCTCGTCGGGCACACCCGCGCGAACATCTGCGCATCATGACCGGCACCGCTCGGCATGCGTCGCACGCTATGGCCGTGGGCGGCCGCATGCCGTTGCACGCGCTCTACCATGTCCTCATCGAAACGCACCGGCTCGAATCGCGCGAGGGTACGAGCATTGATCTCCACTCCCTCGGCTTTTATCAAACCCTCGATCCGGCCCGTCATGCGTTGCTCTGCCTCCTGCAGGCGCGACTCGTCGGTGTTGCGCAGATCGACGGTCATCAGGGCGCGATTCGGAACGACGTTCACCAGATTGGGTTCGACTTCGAGCACGCCAACCGTCGCGACCTGGTCGCCGCCCAAGTCGATGGCGATACGCCGCGCTTCGGTCGCTATCGCCGCGGCGACGAAACCCGCATCATGGCGCATGCGCATCGGGGTCGTGCCTGCGTGATTGGACACACCCGCGATCGCGTACTCGGTCCACGAGATGCCCTGGACACCGTCGACGGCACCGATAGTCACGCCCTCCTGCTCGAGGACCGGGCCCTGCTCGACGTGCAGTTCCACGAAGGCGCGCGCCTCGACCGGCCCGACCCGCGCGTCCCCCGCGTAACCGATACGCCCGAGGTTCTCTTGGACCGTGGTCCCGTCGATACCCACCGTCGCCAGAATCTCACCGGGTTCCATGCCGCCTACGTAGCCCAGGCTGCCCATCATGTCGGGCGCAAAGCGAGCGCCCTCCTCGTTAGTGAAAAACGCCACCGCAAGCGGATGCTCCGTGGTGATGTCGAGATCGTTCAGGGTCTCGATCACCTCGAGGCCGGCGAGCACCCCGAGGTTGCCGTCGTAGCGACCAC
>JAHELT010000032.1 GCA_024644045.1 Chromatiales bacterium
CGACGCCAACGACGACGACGCCAACGACGACGACGCCAACGACGACGACGCCAACGACGACGACGCCAACGACGACACCGATCGCAATCGCGCCTGCGTGGCGGTGAGTGTGCTCTCCGATACCGGCATCTTTGATGCTATGGGCAACCCGGTAGCCGCCGATATCTTTTTTGACAACGCGGGCATACCGGATACTGAATTCGCATCCGCTACGGTGGTTGGACAAATCCGTGTTCAGGACGACGATGAAGACGGTGACAGCGAAGCTGCCGCAGGGACGGCCAGCGACTCGGACGGGGACGGCAGCGCGGACGATGATTCAGATAGCGACAGCGGGGCGCGCGGCCTGGACGATCTTGTAATCGACGCAGTCGTCATCGAGCTGGGCCCGGCGGATACGTTCGC
Source organism: Chromatiales bacterium (assembly GCA_024644045.1). Taxonomy (GTDB): domain Bacteria; phylum Pseudomonadota; class Gammaproteobacteria; order JAHELT01; family JAHELT01; genus JAHELT01. Next base: position 406 of record JAHELT010000032.1, read on the forward strand.
GAGCGTGCGCGGCGTCATCACGGTGGACGCAGCCACCCAGGCCATCACGATTACCGCAGACGCCGACAGCAGCGGCGCCCCGGGTGCGGTGCTGACTGTACAGCTTCAAACCGGCGCGCGGGTGTTCATCCGGGATCAGGGAGAAACCGATGCGGCCGCCATCGTGGACGGGGCGCGGGCCGAGATAGACGGCGTTCTGATGCTGGATGCGGCGGCCACGCCGACGGCGATCACAGCGGTTCTCGTGGTGATCGAGCCGGCCGCACCGTAGGCGGGTGTTTTGCGCCCCTTCGACCAACGCGACGCGGCCCAGGTGACCGGCTTCGCGCGGTAAAGAGCACGCCTTCACGCGCTGCGTATTCCAGTGCGTGTGTTTTCAGGCCCGATTCGTCGGGCCTTTTTCTTTGTGAATCCGGCGCCGACAGCCTCGCTCGGGCGGTTACATATTCGGGTAGTTCGGTCCCCCACCGCCTTCCGGCGCGACCCAGTTGATGTTCTGCAGGGGATCCTTGATATCGCAGGTTTTGCAATGCACGCAGTTCTGCGCATTGATCTGCAGACGCGGATTGCCGCCATCGTCGTCACGCAGGATCTCGTAGACACCCGCCGGGCAGTAGCGTTGCTCAGGCGCGTCGTAGTTCGCCAGGTTGTGGCGCACGGGGATGTCCTGGTCCTTCAAGGTCAGATGCACCGGTTGATCTTCTTCGTGGTTGGTGCTGGAAAGGAACACCGATGACAGCTTGTCAAAGCTCAGCACGTTGTCGGCCTTCGGGTAGTCGAGCCTGGGGCTGGTCGCCGCCGGCTCGAGCGACTCGTGGTCGGGCTTCAGATCACGCAGGGTGAGCGGCAGCCTGCCGCCGAACCAGTTCTGATCGACATAGTTGTAGGCCCCGCCGATGTAGGGACCCCATTTGTGCAGCGCCGCGCCGAAATTGCGCGAGCGGTGCAGCTCCTGGTACGCCCACGAAGCCTTGAAGGCGTCATCGTAGCCGGACAGCGCCGCGGCGCCCCGGTCTTCACCGCGCAGCGCCTGAAACAAGGTTTCGGCGGCCACCATGCCGGACTTCATGGCGGTATGGGTACCCTTGATCTTGGAAAAATCAAGCGTACCCGCGTCGCACCCGACCAGCAGCGCACCGGGCATGCTCATCCTCGGCAACGCGTGGTAACCACCCTTGGTGATGGCGCGCGCGCCGTAGGCGATACGTTTGCCGCCCTGCAGGTGACTGGCGATCTGCGGATGGTGCTTGAGGCGCTGAAACTCATCAAACGTGCTCAGGTGCGGGTTGCGGTAGTTCAGGTCGATGATCAGGCCCACCACCGCCTGATTGTTTTCCAGGTGATACAGGAAAAAGCCGCCGGAGCTGCCGCTCTCGCTCAGCGGCCAGCCTGCGCCGTGCACCACCAGCCCGGGCTCGTGCCGGGCGGGATCGATCTCCCACAGCTCTTTCAGGCCGATACCGTAGTGCTGCACGTCGCTGTCGGCGTCCAGCGCGAACTTGCTGATCAGCTGCTTGCCGAGATGCCCGCGGCAACCCTCGGCGAACACGGTGTAGCGGGCGCGCAGTTCCATACCCGGCTCGAAACCGTCCTTGTGCCGGCCGTCGGCGTCTATACCCATGTCGCCGGTGATGACCCCCTGCACCGCACCGTCGTCGCCGAAAATCACCTGCGACCCGGCGAACCCGGGAAATATCTGCACGCCGAGCGCCTCCGCCTGCTCGCCGAGCCAGCGGCATACGTTACCCAGACTGACGATGTAATTGCCCTGGTTGTGCATGGTCTTCGGAACCAGGAAGTTCGGCACCCTGGCCGCCTTGCCGGGGCCGTTGAAGAAGTACACTTCATCGCGCGTCACCGGCGTGTGCAGCGGCGCACCGAGCGTCTGCCAGTCGGGGAACAGCTCGTTCAGCGCACGCGGCTCGATGACCGCACCGGAGATGATGTGTGCGCCCACCTCGGAGCCTTTTTCCAGCAACACCACCTCCAGCGCCTGCTCGTGCTCCCCGGCCAGCTGCATCAGCCGGCACGCGGCGGCCAGGCCGGCGGGGCCGCCGCCGACGATCAGCACGTCGAACTCCATGGATTCACGTTCCACGGGTAACCCCCTTTAGTTGGCAAGTCGCTGAAAAACCGCGCGATTATATGGGCCGAACAAAGCATAGTATAGTTATGTGCCTGGATCCCGATGACCCTCGAAACGACCATGCAGCTATCAACAGCGACCGCCAACCAGCGCGCCAAGGGGTACTTCCCCGAGCTGCTCGGATTGCGCTTCACCGAAATCGGACGCGAGCGCATCGTTTGCGAGATGCCGGTGCGCACGGCGTTGCTGGCGCCCAACGGATTTCTGCACGCCGCCGCCGTGATCGGCATCGCCGATACGGCCTGCGGTTTCGGGTCGATCGCGAGCCTGCCCGACGGCGCCGAGAACTTCGCCACGCTGGAGCTCAAATCCAATTTTTTCGGCACGGCCCGCGACGGCAGTCTGCGCGCGGTCGCGCTGCTCATGCACGGCGGCCGCTCCACGCAGGTGTGGGATGCGGACGTCACGCATGTGGAGAGTGACAGGCGCATTGCGGCGTTTCGCTGCACGCAACTGATTCTCTACCCGAGGGCGGACGCCACATGAACGTTCAGGGCCATGCAGCGATCGTGACCGGGGCGGGTTCCGGCATGGGTGAAGCCACGGCACGCATGCTCGCCGCGGCCGGGGCGAAGGTCGCGGTGCTGGATTTGAACGAGCGCGCGCTGCGGGCGGTGGCCGAGGACATCGGCGCGCTGGCGATCGGCTGCGACGTGGCCAGCGCGGCCAGCGCAGAGGCGGCCGTGGCGCGGGCGCGCGAGGCGCACGGTGCGGCACGCGTGCTGGTCAACTGCGCCGGTGTCGCTCCGGCGCAGCGTATCGTCGCACGGGACGGATCGGCCATGCCGCTGGCCGATTTCGAACGGGTGATCGGCGTGAACCTGGTCGGCAGCTTCAACCTGCTGCGCCTGGTCGCCGCCGGTCTGCGTGAGCTCGAGGCGCTCGATGCGACCGGCGAGCGCGGGGTTATCGTGAACACCGCGTCCGTCGCGGGCTACGAAGGTCAGATCGGGCAGGCGGCGTACAGCGCCTCGAAGGGCGGCATCATCGCGCTGACGATCCAGTGCGCGCGCGAGTTCGCCAGCATGGGGGTGCGCGTCATGACCATCGCACCGGGCCTGATTGGAACCCCCATGTTGCTGGGGATGCCGCAGGAGGTGCAGGACAGCCTGGCCGCCAGCGTGCCGTTTCCGAAGCGTTTTGGCGAGCCGCAGGAGTACGCGGCGCTGGTACGTCACATCTGTGAGAACCAGATGCTCAACGGCGAGGTCATCAGGCTCGACGGCGCCATTCGCATGGCGCCGCGCTGAGCCGCGCCGCCGGCCGGCAACGGCCGGTCAGCTAGTGTGCTGTCCCGTACTAGAACTTGATACCCAGCTCCAGACCGGCCCAGTTCATACCACCGTCGTCGGCCTGCAGACTGGAGAAATGCTGCACCGTGGTGGCCAGCGACACGTAGGGATTGACGTTGACCTGATAGCTCAGCTGCGCGCGGCCGATCGGCGTCTCGTGCACGCTGCGGTTGAGGCGGTCGACCAGATCGTTTTCGCCGACCGCGCCAACGCCGAGCGACAGGTACAAGCCGTCGGCATACGCGGCGGGGGCCGCGAGCAGCAGCAGCGCAGCGATCCCGCGCAGTGCGCGCCGCGCCCGCCGGGAAGTCGAAATCACGCGATACTCGTTCACCGGAACCTTCCTCTGCGCCTGCCTTTCGGGCCGCCCCGCCAGCAGGCTTCAAGCGTTGTGGATATGGCGAAGTTAACGGCGCTGAGGCAGGCAGACTTTAGCCGCCGGGCGGCCGCGGCGGAGCCCGGGGCAAGTGCTGCCACGGCGGCTGAAACAATTGAAACACTCGCAGGGCGGCGCGGAAATCGCCCGGAAACAGACAACGGGTAGAGTGGTGGCAGTTTGCACCCCTAACGGAGTCTCTACGTCATGGCAGCCACCGCGGACCTTGCACTTTCAGCGCAGCGTCCGGCAACGGCCGCCAGCACCGCCGGGCAACACCCGGTCAGCGTGCTGCTGTTCGTTGCCAACACCGACAACCCTACCGCCCAGCAGCGTGCACTTGACGCCTTGAATCGCCACAGCAGCGTGGCGCGGGCGCGCCTCGTCACGGATGCCACGCGGCAGATCCGCCTCGAGTACTGGGCGGGCTACACGAGCCTCGAGGAAGTCATCAGAACGACCCGCTGCTGCTCCGGCGTCGAGTTGCGCCAGATCGGCTGATCGGGCGGCGGCAGCGGGCGGCGCGGGCAGCCGGCTTCAGTTGAGGTCGGCGGCGTACTCGCGCAGCAGCTCGAGCGGTACGATTTCAAGTGCGCGCCGGTGGGTGCGCCTCAGGAACACGCGCGGCGCCATGCCCTGGCGGTAGGCTTCCAGCCAGCGGGCGGCGCACAGGCACCAGCGGTCGCCGGCCCGCAGACCCGGAAAACCGAACTCGGGCCGCGCCGTTGACAGATCGTTACCGCGAAAGCGGGAAAACTCCAGGAACTCGCGCGAAACCTCCACGCACACGGTGTGCGAACCCTGGTCGTCATCGCCGGTGTTGCAGCAGCCGTCGCGGAAAAAGCCGGTGAGCGGCTGTTCGCTGCACGCGTGCAGCGGCTCTTCGAACACGTTGAGCGAATCGTCCATTACTTCCTGAACCGGCCGAAATCGGGGCGGCGTTTTTCCTTGAACGCCGCCGCGCCTTCACGCGCCTCGGCGCTGCGCATGTACAGCTTGACCGCCTGCAGGCCCAGCGCGCCGATACCACGGATGTGATCCGTATCCGCGTTGAACGAGCGCTTGGCGATCGCGATCGCGGTCGGGCTGCGTGCGAGTATCTCTTCACACCAGCGTGCGACCTCGGCATCCAGCTCGTCGTGCGGCACGACGGCGTTCACCAGCCCCATCGCGAGCGCTTCATCGGCGCTGTAGCGTCGGCACAGGTACCACATCTCGCGGGCCTTTTTTTCACCGACTACGCGCGCGAGGTAGGCGGTGCCGAAGCCGGGATCCACCGAACCGACTTTCGGACCGACCTGACCGAATACCGCCCGGTCAGACGCCAGCGTGAAATCGCACAGGGTCGCCAGCACGTTGCCGCCGCCGATGGCGAAGCCCTGCACGCGTGCGATCACCGGCTGCGGTGCATCGCGTATCGCCGTATGCAGCTCCTCCAGCGGCACACCGATGGTGCCGCGGCCGCCGTAACCGCCTTCGTGGGACGACTGATCGCCACCGGCGCAGAACGCGTTCTCGCCCGCGCCGCTCAAAACGATCACACCCACGTCGGGCGCTGCCGCGGCGGCGGCCAGCGCGTGCAGCAGTTCCTCGCAGGTTTCGGCACGAAAGGCGTTGTAGACCTCGGGCCGGTTGATGGTGATGTGAGCGACGCCCTCGTCCAGCCGGAATACGATGTCCTGGTACGCCGACATCACGATATCCGGCTGACCCCGACGGGCAGCGTGCTGGCGCGCTGCATCGCCTCGCTCTGCAGCAACGCCGGATCGTCGAGGTAGTCGAGTAGAAAATCCACGGCGTCGAAACCCCAGAAGAGCGCACCGTTCACCGCAAACGTCGGTACGCCGAAGACGCCGTCGGCAATGGCCTGCTGCGTGTTCTGCTTCAGGCGTGCCTTCACGGCGGGGTCCGCCACGCGCTCGACGCCATCGCTCACGCCGAGCGACTCGCACAGGCGCGCGAAAGTCTCCGCAGCGCCCGGGTCGAGCCCGCGCTGCCACAGGAAATCGAAAATCCCCTGCACCGCTGCCGGTTCGTTCTCCAGGGCGATGCTCAGGCGCAGGTAGGGAAGCGGATTGAAGGGATGCGCCCCCGGCATGCGGAACGCGATGCCGTTGCGGTCTGCGAGCCACTGCACGTGGCGGTAGGAGAACACGCGCTTGGGGCCGATCTCCGCCGGGCCCTTGTGTTCCCAGTGGCCGAGCAGCCCGGCAAACAGCACCGGGCAGTAGCGCAGCGTGGCGCGGTCGGCCACCTCCACCAGGCGATGGCTCGCCAGGTACGTGAACGGTGAGATGAAATCGTAGTACCAGTCGACCTGGGGCATGTAACGGGACTCCGGCGGCCGCTGAGCATAATCGAAATCGCCGGCCAAATACACGGCCGCACAGCCCCCGGGTGGCGCCGCGGCGGCTGGCCGGAAATCCCCGGAAACCGCGCTGCAGCGCGCTCAACGCCCGACCGCCGGCGCCCGCGGAGGCACCCCCCGGCAGGGCCTGCAAAACCTTTAGACCCAGTTTCGCCCGTTGTGAAGCGGGTCACAACCCGTGAATTCTCAATCCCTATTATTGGGAATAAATTACCAATAATTACTAACACCGGTCATCGGGACTTTTTGGATCAGGAGGGAGTAAGCAACCATGAACCTGCGACGATACCTACCGGCTCTCGCATGCCTGGGGGGCACACTGCTGACACTGCTGGCGGGGTGCGCCTCGGAAAGCGGCAGTGCGCCGCCGCTGCCCACGGGCACGGTAACTGTTCTGTTCACCGATGCGCCGACGGACGATTTTTCCGCGATCAACGCCACTGTCAGCCGCATAGAGTTGCTGGCGCGCCGCGGCGACGACGACGACGACGATGACGATGATGACGACCGCGACAACGACAACGACAACGACAACGATGACGACAACGACCGCGATACCAACCGATCGCCGGTGACGCTGTTCAGCGGCAGCGCCACCTTCGACCTGCTGCAGCTGGAGAACTTCTCCAACCTGTTCTCGATCAGCCCGGATGTGCCGGCCGGCGAGTACCGCAAGCTGCGGCTGTTCCTTACGAATCTGGAACTGGTCAAGCGTGACACGGGCGCGGTGATCAACCTGGACCTGCCGGGCAACGGCAAGCTGGACCTGCGCTCGCGCCGCCCGTTCGTGGTCGAGCCCGACACCACACTGCTGGTGACCATCGACATTGACGCGAAAAAGTCGATTCGCATCAAGCGGGACGACGAGGACGGGTTCAGGTTCCGCCCGGTGGTGTTCGTGACTGTCAGCAACGCCCCGGGTGATCCCGGTGGTGATCCGGGCGGCGATCCCGGCGGCGATCCCGGTGGTGATCCCGGTGGTGATCCCGGTGGTGATCCCGGTGGTGATCCCGGTGGTGATCCCGGTGGTGATCCGGGCGGCGATCCGAACGCCGGCGCGAAGTTCGTCCGCGTGCAGGGCTTCATGAACCGCGTCAACGTGGTTAATGGCACCTTCGGCGTTCAGGTACCCAACGTGGGCGGCCAACAGTTCGATATCACCATGGCCCCCAACGCCCCGGTGTTCATCCGGGATGGCACTATCGCGACCGCGGATTTCCAGGTATCGGACAATCTGGGGACGGCGATCGGGACCTTCGATCCGGCGGACCCGAGCCAGTTCCAGGCGGTCGTCCTGAACGTCGGCTTCGGACAGGAGTTCATCTACGTCACCCGGAGCGGCACGGCCACGAGCGATCCGCTTGACGGCGCGTTCACCTTTGCGCCCGATGGCGCGACGGCAGACGTAACGGTGACGACTACCCCCGATACGCAGATCTTCACGGGTGTAGGCGCGCCGGCAGACCTGCAGGCGGTCACCAGCGGTGCGCGCCTGGAGATCGACGGGCTGCCGAACGCGGCCGGGAACATGCTCCAGGCCACGCTGATCCTGGCGCTGGCGGATACGGTTCAGCCGCAGCAGCAGCTGTCCGGGCAGATCGCCAGTGTCGATACCAGCATGGTTACCGTGGCGACCGCCACGGCCGACCGTTGCGTCAACGTCGCCGCCGCGGAGATCTCGGTCAGCAGCACATCGCCGGACGGCGCGGGCTTCGGTCCGGGCAGCGCTGCAGACCTGCTGGTCAGCCAGGAGATGGACGCCTACGGCATCGAAGGCAGCGACGGGTGCCTGCAGGCACAAACCGTGATCACGTTCACCACCAGCGTTACGCCGTAACTGAGGGGCGCTGCCGCCGTGCGCAGACCAGCGACGACTGCGCACGGCGGCAGACTTTTTTACCGAAAGCCAACCCGCAGAATGGCCGGGGAACAAGTATGAAACACTATGCAACGGGAAAATGGGAAGTCATCGAGTCCGCGCCGCACGTCTGTGTGACCATCGAGGACTCGGCGCAACGCTACCTGAGCGAAACGGTTAAGGCCGACGACGAGGTGCTGCTGCTGGTGCGCGACCGGTATTCACCCGATGCCAAGCCGCGCTGGCAGGTCAGCCACCGGCAACGCGCGCAGCTTCCTGCCAGGACCGTCGGGTCCTGCTGCATCACGCGGCTGGGCAACCTGACCGTGCTGATTGCGCAGAAGCCCCACGTGCACGATCTCAGCGGCCGGGTAATGCGCGTGCAGCGCGGCACCCTGGTACTCGACTGACACGGGAAACAGCGAAGGAGTGAGTTATGGCGACACCGGCACCCGGAATCCAGGCTGACGACCCGAATGTCCTGTTCCTTACCGTGCGCAGCAGCGCCTGGAAGCACCTTGCCAGAACCGTCGATCCGAGGCGCGAAGAGCTCGTGTTCGTATGGGGTGTGGTGGGCAGCCACAAGGGATCGGGGTGGACGATTGCGGCACTGCCGCGCAAAACCGCCAATCACGCCCATGAGCGTTTCTTCCGGGCGCGGCTCGGAGACTACACGATAGTGGTTCCACAGAACAATTGCGTGCACAAACTCAACGGGCGCACGCTGCACTGCGAGCATGGCGATTTGTGCGTCGCGTGATCACCGGCAGTCGGCCTGTAGGCGGAACGGCGTAGACATGCCGCGGCGTTCCGCAACACGCGGAATCAGGATCGTGTCCCTGCCCGCTGCGTCGAAGCGGGCCCCGCTCAAGGCAGCTTGTCGGCCCGTTCGCGCAGCTTGAACTTCTGAACCTTGCCGGTGGAGGTTTTCGGCAGCTCGCCGAACACCACCGTCTTGGGCGCCTTGAAGCGCGCGAGCCGCTCCCGGCAGAAATCGATTACCGCCTGCTCGCTGAGCTGCTGACCTTTTTTCAGGGTCACGAACGCGCACGGCGTCTCGCCCCACTTCTCGTCCGCACGCGCCACCACGGCCGCTTCCAGAATCGCGGGGTGGCTGAAGAGCACGTCCTCGACCTCGATCGAGGAGATGTTCTCGCCGCCGGAGATGATGATGTCCTTGGAGCGGTCGCGCAGCTGGAGGTAGCCGTCGGCATGCATGACGCCGAGATCGCCGGAGTGGAACCAGCCGCCCGCCAGGGACTTTGTTGTGGTCTGCGGATTCTTGAGGTAGCCCTTCATGACGATGTTGCCGCGGAACATGACCTCGCCCATGGTCTCGCCGTCGGGCGGCACCGGCTCCAGGGTCTCAGGATTCATCACCTGCAGATCCTGCAGCACGTGATACGGCACGCCCTGGCGGGATTTGACGCGCGCGCGCTCCTCGGCGGGCAGCGCGTCCCACTCCGGCTTCCAGGCGCACATCACCGCCGGGCCGTAGGTCTCGGTCAGCCCGTAGACATGGGTCATGTGAAAGCCGTTGTCCTCCATGGCCTTGAGCACCGCCGCCGGCGGCGGGGCGGCGGCGGTCATCACCTCGACCGTGTGGGAGAACGGGCGCCGCTCCTCCTCGGTCGCGTTGATGATGAAGTTCAGCACGATGGGTGCGCCGCAGAAGTGTGTTACGCCATAGCGCTCGATGGCCGCGAAAATGGCCCCGGCATCGACCCGGCGCGCGCACACGCTGGTGCCGCCCAGTGCCGCCAGGGTCCACGGGAAACACCAGCCGTTGCAGTGAAACATCGGCAGCGTCCACAGATATACCGGGTGGTGGCCCATGTTCCAGCCGACCGCGTTGGACAACGCGTTCAGGTAAGCGCCGCGGTGGTGATAGACCACGCCTTTCGGGTCGCCCGTGGTGCCGGAGGTGTAGTTCAGCGAAATCGCCGTCCACTCGTCCTCGGGCAACGACCAGGCGAAGTCCGCATCGCCGCCGGCGAGGAACGTCTCGTAGTCCACCTCGCCAAGCCGTTCACCGCCCTGCGCCTGCGGATCGTCGATGTCGATCACCAGCGGCCGCGACTCGAGCGTCTTCAGCGCGTCCTTGACGATCGGCGAGAACTCACGGTCGGTCAGCAGCACCTTCGCCTCGCCGTGGCGCAGGATGAAACCGATGCTCGCCGCATCCAGGCGCACGTTCAGGGTGTTCAGCACCGCGCCGGTCATCGGCACCGCGAAATGCGCCTCGTACATCGCCGGAATGTTGGGCGCCATCACGGCAACCGTGTCACCCGGCCGCACGCCGTGCGCGACCAGGGCCGAGGCGAGCCGCCGGCAGCGGACGTAGCATTCCGCCCAGGTATAGCGCAGCGCCCCGTGCACCACGGCCGGGTGCTGCGGGTAGACCAGCGCCGCCCGCGCGATGAACGAAAGCGGGCTCAGGGCAGCGTAGTTAGCCGGGGTTTTCGGTAGATCGGTTTCGAAGATTTCGCCCTGCATCGGTGATTCTCCCAACAGCTCCGGTGGCCGGCATGAGATCCATCGGCCGGCCGCTTACGACTCAACCCGCATATTGCACCAAGGCGGCTACCGGGTGGACACGTTCGACGGTGACATCAAGCGTTTGAGAGTGCTTTTCCGCAACATCACCGGGTGACGGTTGGTACCTATTCGCTGCTCCAACAAAAATCTAGCGTCGCCATCCGATATCGATAGTGGCGAACGATCGGCCTCGAGCAACAGGTCGGCTATTACTCTGCGCCCGCGTCCGATCTACTCAGCCAGATTTCCCCTGAGGAGCGAATCCTTCGTGCAACAGGCGGGTTAATCATAAGGGAAAGCGCACGCGCATGGACCCGTTCGCCGGGTCGCCGCCGAGGGTATCCGCTAGCCCGTGCCCTCCGCGGCAAGGCGCCGGACCAAACCATCGTTTGGCGCAAAACGCGTGCGTTCCGGCCGCCGGTGCAGGGCGCGGGGGATCCCCGGGCCTGGTCTCGGCTTTCCGCAGCGCAATGTGCGCTTCCCCGGCTGCGCGGCACGGGCCGGCCGCTGCGGCCACGGCCCGTCGATTCCTGGCGCTGGTTATGATATGCTGCGATGCAGCATGCATGGGGGCGAAGGTTTTGACATTCGATAACAGCAATATCGGCACGCCGCACGACGACGGCTGCCCGGGAGCCGACTCGCCGGGTTGTACCTGCGGCGGGCTCTCCGCCGATGCCAGTCCCACGGCGCTCGACCCGCTCAATCTGGTCCCGGCGTTCGCCGAGGCAACCGGCCGCATGCTGATGGATCCACAGAAGCTGTACCGCGACCAGCTGCAGACATGGCGGGGCTTCAACGCATGATGGGTCTGGACTACGCCGCGGTGGCGATCCCGGAAGACGACGACGTGCGCTTTCGCGACCCGGCCTGGCAGGAGCACCCGTACTTCGATCTGCTGAAGCAGAACTACCTGCTGGCCGCGCAGGGCGTGGTCCGCGCCTTCCACGACATCAACGGCCTGGATGAGCACACCCGCCAGAAGGTGGAGTTCTTCACCCGCCAGTTTGTCGATGCGCTGGCCCCGACCAACTTTGCCGCCACCAATCCGGAAGTGCTGCGCGCCACGCTCGAGAGCAAGGGTGAAAACCTGGTACGCGGTCTGCAGAACCTGTGCCGCGACAGCGAAGCTGAAGGCAAGCTGCGTATCATGATGAGCGATCCGGAGGCCTTCGAGGTCGGCGTGAATATCGCGACTACCCCCGGGGCCGTGATCTACCAGAACGAGATGATGCAGCTGCTGCAGTACGAGCCCGCCACCGAGACGGTGTTCAAGCGCCCGGTGCTGGTCGTGCCGCCCTGGATCAACAAATACTACATCCTCGATCTGCAGCCGAAGAACTCGTTCGTCAGGTGGCTGGTCGAGCAGGGCCACACGGTGTTCGTGATTTCGTGGGTCAATCCCGGTGCCGGCCACGCCGACAAGAGTTTCGAAGACTATCTGCTGGACGGTACGCTCGCGGCACTGGACGCCATCGAGCAGGCCACGGGCGAGCGCGAGTGCAACGCGATCGGCTATTGCCTCGGGGGCACGCTGGTGGCGAGCACCCTGGCCTATCTGCAAGCGCGCGACGAACAGCGGGTCAACGCGGCCACCTACCTGACCACGCTGATCGATTTCGCCGAACCGGGCGAGCTGGGCGTATTCATCGACGAGCAGCAGATCGAAAACCTCGAAAAGCAGATGCAGCGCGACGGCTACCTTGACGGCAAGTCAATGTCCGCGACCTTCAACATGCTGCGCGCCAACGACCTGGTCTGGTCCTTTTACGTTCACAACTACCTGCTGGGGCGCGATCCGGTAGCGTTCGACCTGCTGTACTGGAACGCAGATGCCACGCGCATGCCCGCCAACATGCACAGCTTCTACCTGCGCAACATGTACCTGAACAACGCCCTGCGCGAGCCGGGCGGCATCGAGCTGGCGGGCGTGCCGATAGACATCTCGCGCGTCGCCGTGCCCGCTTACTTCCTGTCCGCCGAGCAGGACCACATCGCTCCCTGGCGCGCGACCTTCAACGGCGCCGGGCTGCTGGCCGGCCCGGTGCGTTTCGTGCTGGGCGACTCCGGCCATATCGCCGGGGTCATCAACCCGCCGGGCAAGAAGAAGTACGGGTTTCGCACCGGCCCCGAGACAGGGCTGGCGGACGCGGACGCCTGGCTGCGGGGCAGCCAGCGCCACAGCGGGTCGTGGTGGCCCGACTGGCACGCCTGGATCACACCGTATGCCGGCGAGCGGGTCGCTCAGCGCCGCCCCGGCGACGGCGGGTTGAAGCCCCTCGAGAAGGCGCCCGGCAGCTACGTGAAGGTACGTGTCGAGTAAGCGTTGAGGCGCACCGCCCTTGTCAACCGGACCGCGACCCGGTATCGTATGTTGCAGTGCAGCATAAATGACCCGGGAGGGCCCGATGTCTGGAACCGAACCGCCGCAGCTCAAACTGGCCGACCCGGAAGCGCTGTCCGCAAATATCGCGAAAATCGCCGAGCAGAGTAACAAGCTGGTATACGAGTTCCTCGAGCGCCAGCAGAGCGATACCTCCACGTTTCAGGTGCTCGATCCGGACACCATCGGCAAGGCGTTCACTGAACTTACCCAGCAGATGTGGCGCGACCCGGGCAAGGTGTTCGAGCACCAGATGGCCATGTGGCAGGATCTGCTCGACCTGACCACGCGCACCGCGCGCCACGCGCTGGGCGACGAGCCCGAGCCCGTGGCCAGCCCGGCGCCCGACGACAAGCGGTTCAAGGACGACGCCTGGCAGGACAACCCGCTGTTCGATTTCATCAAGCAGTCCTACCTGATCGCCGCCAAGCACATTCAGGCGAACGTGCGCGACGTCGAGGGGCTGGATGAGAAGACCGCCCGCCAGGTCGACTTCTACACGCGGCAGTTCGTCGATGCCATGGCGCCCACCAACTTCGCCAGCACCAACCCCAAGGTGGTCCGCGAAACGCTCGAGACCGGCGGCCAGAACCTGCTCGAAGGACTCAGCAACATGCTCGAGGACCTGGAAGCGGGCAAGGGCAAGCTGCGCATCCGCATGACCGATACCGAAGCCTTCGAGCTGGGCAAGAATGTCGCGGTGACCCCGGGCAAGGTCATTTTCCAGAACGACCTCATGCAGCTGCTGCAATACGCGCCGAGCACCGAGGCCGTGCACAAGCGGCCGCTGCTGATCCTGCCGCCATGGATCAACAAATTCTACATCCTGGACCTGCGCCCCAAGAACTCGTTCATCAAATGGGCCGTCGATCAGGGGCATACCGTGTTCGTGGTGTCATGGGTCAACCCCGACGCCACGCTCGCCGACAAGACGTTCGAGGACTACATGTTCGAAGGCCCGCTGCAGGCGCTGAAGGTGATCGAGCAGGCGACCGGCGAGCGCGACGTGAACGCGATCGGCTACTGCCTGGGCGGGACACTGCTGGCCGGTACGCTGGCCTACATGGCCGAAAAGCAGGATCGGCGCATCAAGTCGGCCACGTTCTTCACCACCATGGTCGATTTCACCGAGCCCGGCGAGCTCGGTGTGTTCATCGACGAGCAGCAGCTCTCGGCGATGGAAGAGGATATGGAAAAGAAGGGCTACTTCGAAGGCAGCGCCATGGCGGAAGCCTTCAACCTGCTGCGCGCCAACGACCTGATCTGGTCGTTCGTGGTCAACAACTACCTGCTGGGCAAAGACCCCTTCCCGTTCGACCTGCTGTACTGGAACTCGGATTCGACCCGCATGCCGCGCGAGATGCACCGCTTCTATCTGCGCAACATGTACCAGAACAATGTGCTGTGCAAACCCGGCGGCATCACGCTCGGCGGCGTGCCCGTCGACCTCACGAAGATCAAGACACCCGTCTACATACTGTCCACCAAGGAAGACCACATCGCACCGTGGAAATCCACTTACGCGGCCACTCAGCTGTACAGCGGTGACGTGCGTTTCGTGCTCGGCGGATCCGGGCACATCGCCGGCGTGATCAATCCGCCGGCGGCCAGGAAGTACGCCTACCTGACCGGTGACGAGCTGCCCGAGGACCCCGACGCGTGGCTGACCGGGGCGCAGGCCCATGAAGGCTCATGGTGGACCGATTGGAATAAATGGATCGTGCGCCACAGCCGCGCCAAGAAGGTCGCCGCAAGACAGCCCGGCGACGGCGACGTGAGCGTGCTGGAAGACGCGCCCGGCAGCTACGTGAAGCAGCGCATCGGCTGAGGCCCGCAAGTCACCGGTATCACGCCTTGCCGGTCAGTGCGGCTGCTTTCCAGTTGTCGTAGATGCGGCGTGCCGCCGCATTGAACTGCGGCATACGCTCGGCCGTGAGCGCGTCGAACGTTTCCAGCGCGTGCTCACCCAGGGTTTCCTGCAGCGCGTCCGCGTAAGCCGGCACCTCGCTCCATTCGCTCACCGTGGTGGGGGTCATTTCGACGTGGAACTGCACGCTGAACGCACGCTCCCCGACGCTCATCGCCTGCACCCCGCACAGCGGCGATTCCATAAGCACCGTGGCCGCGGACGGAGCGCGCTTGACCTCCGCGCCGTGCCATTGCAGAACGTCCAGTGAGTCCGGGAATCCCTGCAGGAACGCCGAATCGCGCGCGGCGTCGGTGCGCACTACGGGCAGGATGCCGATCTCCGGCTTGCCCGGACCGACTTCGCCGCCCAGCGCCTCGGCGAGCAGCTGGTGGCCCAGGCACAGGCCCAGAAAGGGCATTTTGCGGTCCTCCACCGCCTCTCGGATCGCGCGTTTCTCGCCACCCAGCCAGGGATGCTCGGCCTCCTGCCAGACGTCCATCGGGCCGCCCATCACCCACAGCGCCGCGTAGTCCGCCAGCGGCGGCACCGGTTCGCCGGCATCCAGCTCGACCGCGTGCCACTCGATCCCGTCCAGATTCAGAAAATCGCGGAACACGCCTGGATGCTCGCAGGCGATATGCTGAAACACCAGAATCGGCTTGTTGACCGTCATGCGATGCACCTCAACCGTTAGGGGGCCGCCGTCGGCGTCCCGCTGATTATTCTGTCAGGCCCGCGCGGCTGGAAGCGCGCCGGTAGTCGCTGTGGTAAACGTACAGCGGCCTGTCGAACTCGTGCACCGTGTACACACCCAGCTTGAAGTAGGGACCGTGCACGTCGTCGCGGTAGCCGATGGCACCACGGTGCTCGGCTGCCAGCGCGCCGTTCACCCACATCCGCGCAAAGCCGCGGCGATCCGGTGACCACTGCACGGCGAACACGAAGTCGATCCACGTGTCGATCGGAAACTCGCGCGACTCGTAGATGATTTTACCGTTACCGCCCACTCCCTGCGCTGCAAGTTCCGCATCGTTCCACAGGGTCACGCGCAGCGCCCCGCGCTGCAGACGCAATGCCAGAGGGGGACGCGCTGCGGGGCGTCCCTCCGTTTTCTTGTCGTGCCATTGCGCGAGCACCAGCGACAGGTCCCGGCCCTCCGCCAACGGTGCCGGTATCAGGGTACGAAACCGGTACCAGACTTCTTCGTGCGGCGCAGCCACGTAGGGGTCGCGCAGCTCGGCGCGATAGCCCTCTGAGACCTTCGCGTCCTCAGGGCGTATCTCGAAACGCGCGGCGCTCACGCCATGCACGTTGTCGTCGAACGTCAATGCGTGCGGCGTGTTGATGCGTTTCCTGCTCCAGTGCGCTATGTCGCCCTGCATGAGACTCCCCGGGTTGCGCTGACTCGCGTCGTTCAAACCGACGATCTCTGCCCGCACGCACATGCTCGCCAGCAGCAACACGCCGACGCACAGACCCATTGTGCACGAGTTGCCGAACGGTTTGCCCGTCCATCGAACCAAACGACCAGTATATCCAACTCGCCGCGCGCGCCGGAACGCCTGCATCACAGCGCCTCCAGCTCGTCGAGCGTTTTCGGCCAGTTGGCTTTCAGCAGCCGGGACAGCGCGCGGTCCGCAAGCAACCGCCCGGCCGTCTGACAGTGCGCGCAGTAGTTGCACTCGTTCTCCGCGTACACGATGCGTTGCACCGGCTTGCCGCAGACCCGGCAGGGCTGTTTGAAACGCCCGTGCACGGCCATCTCGGGGTGAAACGCGGTGACCTTATCGGGGAACCCCTCACCGACCTCGCTGCGCCGCCGCGCGATCCAGGTGCTCAGCGTGTCGCAGGTCGCCGCGTGCAGGCGCGCCCATTCCGCATCGTCCAGGTGCTGCGTCTGCTTGAATGGCGAGAGTCGCGCAGCAAACAGGATTTCATCGGAGTACGCGTTGCCGATGCCGCTCACGATGCGCGGATCGGTCAGCGCCCGTTTCAGCGTATGGTTCTGCTGCGACAGCGCATTCCTGAACGCCGTCTCTCCGGCCCCCAGCACGTCGAGTCCACCACGCTCGAACGCGGCCAGCGCCTGCGCCCCGCTGACCACGTGCAGCGATGCGCGTTTTTTCTTCGCGGCCTCGGTAAACAGCACCGTCCCGTGCGCAAAGTCGAACGCGGCCAGGCCGTTGCCCCTGGGCACTGCCGCGTTCGGCTTGCGCCAGCGCAGCCGGCCCGCAATCATCAGATGAATGACCAGGTAGAGCTCGCCCTCGAAGTGCAGCACGATACGCTTACCGATGCGGCTCACGTCATGCACACGCCGCCCGTGCAGCTCGCTGAGCGGCGGCGAGACGCTGCGCAGCACAAAGGGGCTGCGCAGGCGTACCCGCTGCAGCGGCTGGTCGTCCAGATAAGCCTTGAGCCGCTCCACGTAAACGGTGACGTCAGGCAGCTCGGGCATGGGCGGGTTCACAGACGCGCTACACGCGCGCCGTGCCCCGCCGTCAGCGGCGTCAGCGGCGTCAGCGGCGTCAGCGGTCTTCCCAGGTGGGTTCGCGCTTGTCCATGAACGCATCTATACCCTCGCCGGCATCGCGCGCCATCATGTTGCAGGCCATGACCTCGGCGGCATACTCGTAGGCTTCGTCGAGACTCTTTTCGAGCTGCGTCTGGAACATGCGCTTACCGGTGCGCACCGCGACCGCGGACTTGCTGATGATGCTGTCGGTGTACTCACGGATCGCCGCATCTAGATCGTCGCCGGCAACCACGCGGTTCACGAGGCCGTAGCGCTCCGCAGTGGGCGCATCGATGAACTTGCCGGTGATCAGCATCTCGAAGGCGGGTTTCCGCAGCACGTTGCGCGACAGGGCGACGCTCGGGGTGCTGCAGAACAAGCCCAGGTTAACGCCCGACACCGCAAACCTCGCACCCTCGCTGGCGACCGCCAGGTCGCAGGTGCCGACCAGCTGACAGCCGGCCGCGGTGGCGACGCCCTGCACCCGGGCGATCACCGGCTGCGGCAGGCGCACGATGCTCTTCATCATCTCGCTGCACTGGCGAAACAGCTTGCGGTAGTAGGCCTCGTCGGGATTGGCGCGCATCTGCTTGAGATCGTGTCCGGCGCAGAACGCGCGCCCGTTGGCGGCGATGATCACCGCGCGCACCGACTCGTCGGTGCCGATCGCGTCGAGCTCGGCCTGCAGCGCGCTCAGCATCTCCTCGGACAGCGCGTTGAACTGATCCGGGCGGTTCAGCGTCAGGGTCGTCACCCCAGCCATATCGCCGCGTAAAAGCAGGTCGTTCGCGGCTGCGTGTTGCGGTAAAGTACTCATCGATTCCGACTCCCAGGCGGTCCGGCGCAGCAACCCACGCGGTAGGCCGGTATTTTGCGATGCAAACCCGTCCGACGTAAAGTTTTAGCACCACCATGCCCGAGCAGACAGCACGTATCAGCGTAGCCGAGTTCCAGCAGATCTCGCGCGAACGCGTTCCCTTCATCGGCCAGCTCGGGGTCGAGGTCGACCGGCTGGATCACGGAACGGTGCATCTGCGCATTCGGTTTCAGGACGACTTTCTGCGCCCCGGCGGCACGATTGCCGGACCGGTCATGATGGGACTCGCCGACCTCGCCATGTACGGCGTGGTGCTGAGCATGATCGGACCGGTGGAGCTGGCGGTCACCACCAACCTGAACATCAACTTTTTGCGCCGCCCCGCGCCCGGCGACGTGCTGGCCCACGCGAGCATCCTCAAGCTCGGCAAACGCCTGGCAGTCGGCGAAGTGACGATCTACCGCGATGGCGACCACGAGCCGGTGGCGCATGTAACCAGCACTTACTCGATTCCACCCGACAGGAGCGGCGCATGAGCAACCCCGAGTTCACCGGAATCACCGCCTGCGTGTTCGACGCTTACGGCACGCTGTTCGACGTGCACTCGGCGGTCGCGCGGCACAACGACTCGATGGGCAACGTCGGTGACCGCGTCTCGCAGCTGTGGCGAACCAAGCAGCTCGAATACACCTGGCTGCGGAGCCTCATGGGGCGCCACACCGATTTCTGGCAGGTGACCGGCGATGCGCTCGACTACGCGCTCGACGCCTTCGATATCGGCGATACCGCACTTCGCGACAAGCTGATGGACGCCTACCTGACGCTGACACCCTACCCGGAAGTGCAGGACACGCTGCACGCGCTCAAGCACCGGGGTCTCAAGCTGGCGATTCTGTCGAACGGCGCGCCCAGCATGCTCGACGCCGCGGTGGCGAGCGCCGGGATCAAGGAGCTGCTCGACGCGGTGCTGTCAGTGGAGGACGTGGGCATCTACAAACCGGACGCGCGGGTTTATCAGCTCGCAGTCGACCGGCTGCAGACCCCGGCCGGGCAGATCAGCTTTCAGTCGTCCAACGCCTGGGACGCGGTCGGGGCGGCGGCGTTCGGCTTCAAGGTGGCCTGGGTCAATCGCTTCGCGCAGGGTCGCGAGCGACTGCCCGCGCAACCGCAGGCGGAGATCCGTACCCTCAGCGAGCTGCCCGCGTTGCTTCCGGGAACTGTCCCCTAACTGTGACCCCTTTTTCGGAAAATAAACCTGACCCCTTTTTCCGCCTTTTTCGCTAGTAAGGGGACAGTCCCCTATTTGGCGAGCCGGTGCAGCACGGCGCGTTTCTGGTCCGGGGTCAGAGTCGCCCAGGCGGCGATCTCGTCGAGGCTGCGCCCGCAGCCCAGGCAGTACTCGCCGTTCTCATCGAGCACACAGACATCCACGCACGGTGACGGCGGATCGGGGTCGCCGGGCGCGTCCGGCTCGATGCCGGTCATGCGGCGGAACGTTTGTGGGACAGGGCGAGTGAGGCCTTGGACACGGTGCGTCGGCCCAGTTCGCTCATGACGTACTCGCTGGCATCGAGCAGCCGCTGCATCTCCACGCCGGTGCGCAGACCGAGGCCCTCCAGCAAGTAGACTACATCCTCGGTCGCGACGTTGCCCGCCGCGCCGGCCGCGTAGGGGCATCCGCCCAGCCCGGCCACCGAGGTATCGAGCACCGTCACACCGCGTTCCAGCACTGCAAAGATGTTGGCGACCGCCTGGCCGTAGGTATCGTGAAAGTGCGCGGCGAGCCGGCCCAGCGGCATCACCGAGGCGACCGCGTCGAGCATCGCCCGCGCTTTGTTGGGCGTGCCGACGCCGATCGTATCGCCGAGCGAGATCTCGTAGCAGCCGAGGCGCAGCAGGCGCGCCGCGACCTCTGCCACCGCGCCCACGTCGACGGCACCCTCGTAGGGACAGCCCAGCGCGCAGGAGATGTAGCCGCGCACCTTGATGCCCTGTGCGCCGGCCGCCTCGCACACGGGCGCGAAGCGCGCGAAGCTCTCCTCGATGCTGCAGTTGATGTTGCGGCGGGAAAACGTCTCCGAGGCGGCGCCGAAAATCGCCACCTCGGTCGCGCCGGCGGCCACCGCATCCTCGAACCCACGCAGGTTGGGCGTAAGCACCGGGTAGCTGACCCCCGGCGCGCGCGTGATGCCGCGCAGCACGCTGGCCGTGTCGGCCATTTTCGGCACCCATTTCGGCGACACGAAGCTGCCGGCCTCGATAACCGGCAGACCCGCTGCGGTCAGCTTGTCGATCAGGGCAACGCGCACGGGCACCGGCAGCGCGCGCGCCTCGTTCTGCAGCCCGTCGCGCGGACCGACCTCCACCAGCTTTACATCGACCGCGGCGGTCATACCGTTACTCGGGGCTCAGCGCCCGGCTGATCACCATGCGCTGAACGTCCGAGGTGCCCTCGTAGATCTGGCACACGCGCACGTCGCGGTAGATGCGCTCGACCGGGAAATCACTCACATACCCGTAGCCGCCGTGAATCTGCATCGCGTCCGAGCACACGCGCTCGGCCATTTCGCTGGCGAACAGCTTGGCCATCGACGCCTCTTTCAGGCACGGCTCACCGGCGTCGCGCAACTGCGCGGCGCGCAGCACCAGCAGCCGCGCCGCATCGATCTGAGTGGCCATGTCGGCCAGGCGGAAGGCAACCGCCTGGTGCTCGATGATCGGCCGGCCGAAAGTTTCGCGCTCGCGCGCATACGCCAGCGCCGCCTCGTAGGCCGCGCGGGCCATGCCAGTGGCCTGCGCCCCCACGCCGATGCGCCCGCCTTCCAGATTCGACAGCGCGATCCGGTAACCCTGACCCTCCTCGCCCAGCAGCGCATCGGGCGGCAGGCGCAGATCGTCGAACGCGATCTGCGCGGTGTCGGAGCAGCGCTGCCCGAACTTTTTCTCAACGCTCACCACCCGGTAGCCGGGCGTGCCGGTCGGCACGATGAACGCGCTGATGCCGCGCTTACCGGCCGCGGCATCGGTCACTGCAAACACGATGACCAGGTCGGCGTTTGCGCCCGAGGTAATGAACTGTTTGGTGCCGTTCAGCACGTAACCGTCCGCGTCGCGCCGCGCGGTCGTGCGCAGGTTGCTGGCGTCGGATCCGGTGTGCGGCTCGGTCAAGGCGAACGCGCCGAGCAGCTCGCCCGACGCCAGGCGGCGGAGGTAGGCTTCCTTCTGCGCGCGGCTGCCGAACTGAACCAGCGGCATGCAGGCGACCGAATTGTGCACCGCCACGATCGTCGAGCAGCCGCCGTCGCCCGCCGCGATCTCCTCGATCGCCAGCGCGTAGGAAACCTGATCCGCCGCGGAGCCGCCCCACTCCTCGGGCACCAGCATGCCGAGCAGTCCGAGTGCCGCAAGCTGGCCGAGCGCCTGGCGCGGGAACTCGCTGTTGGCGTCGAGCGCGGCCGCGTTCGGTGCCAGTTGCTCCTTCGCGAACTGACGCACCATGTCCCGGATCAGCGTCTGCTCTTCGGTAATTCTCAGCAAAGCGGCATCCTCACGCGGCAACGCTGCTCAATGCAGTCGCTCGACCGCCATAGCGGTCGCCTCGCCGCCACCGATGCACAGCGTGGCGACTCCGCGCTGCACCTCGTACTTGCGCAGCGCGTTCAACAACGTGACCAGTATCCGCGCACCGGAAGCGCCGATGGGGTGACCCAGCGCGCAGGCGCCGCCGTGGACGTTGACCTTTTCGTGCGCCAGATCGAGCTCGCGCATCGCCGCCATGGTCACCACCGCAAACGCCTCGTTTATCTCGAACAGATCGACCTCGTCGGCCGTCCAGCGGATTTTCTCGAGCAGGTTGCGCGTCGCGTAGATTGGCGCCGTCGTGAACCAGGCGGGTTCCTGCGCGAACGTCGCGTGTCCGACGATCTTGGCCAGCGGCGTCAGCCCCCGGCGTTCCGCCGCGCTGAGGCGCATCAGCGCAAGCGCCGCGCCGCCGTCCGATATGGAGCTCGAGTTGGCGGCCGTGACCGTGCCGCCGTCACGAAAAGCCGGGCGCAGCTGCGGGATCTTGTCCAGGTTGGCTTTGTGCGGCTGCTCGTCGCGCGTCACCGCGTTCTCACCGGTGCGTGTCTTCACCGCGACCGGCACGACTTCCGCCTCGAAAGTGCCGTCATCGACCGCGCGCCGCGCCCGGCGCAGCGATTCGATCGCAAAGGCGTCCTGCTGCTCGCGCGTGAACCCGAACTGCTGCGCGGTATCCTCGGCAAAGGTGCCCATCAGACGGCCCTTCTCGTAAGCGTCCTCCAGCCCGTCGAGAAACATGTGGTCCTTGATCTCACCGTGGCCCATGCGCAGGCCGCCGCGTGCCTTGGGCATCAGGTAGGGCGCGTTGCTCATGCTTTCCATGCCGCCCGCGATCACCACCTCGCTGGTGCCGGCGGCGATTGCATCGTGAGCCAGCATGGCGGCCTTCATCCCCGAACCGCACATTTTGTTGACCGTGGTGCAGCCGACGGCAAGCGGTACTCCCGCGCCCAGGGACGCCTGGCGTGCGGGCGCCTGACCCTGACCGGCCGGCAACACGCAGCCCATGATGACCTCGTCGACTTCGCCCGGCGCCAGCGCGGCGCGCTCCAGGCCGGCCTGAATGGCTGCCGCCCCCAGCTGCGGTGCGCTGAGCGTTGTCAGGTCGCCCTGAAAGCCGCCCATCGGCGTACGGGCCGCACCAACGATTACGATCGGGTCCTGTGACATCTCTCAGCCTCCGCAGACAAATTGGTTCGGCACCGATGGATCCGCTTCGCGAGCGGGGCGACCCTCAGGCGGTTTCTCTGAACAACTCCCGGCCGATCAGCATCCGCCGGATTTCCGAGGTGCCGGCGCCGATCTCGTAAAGCTTGGCATCGCGCAGCAGGCGCCCGGTGGGGTAGTCGTTGATGTAGCCGTTGCCGCCCAGCGCCTGGATCGCCTGCAGGGCCATCCAGGTGGCCTTCTCGCCGGAGTACAGCAGCACGCCGGCGGCATCCTTGCGCGTGGTGCCGCCCTTGTCGCAGGCGCGCGCCACCGCATAGACGTAGGCCTTGCAGGCGTTCATGGTGGTATACATGTCGGCGAGCTTGCCCTGCATCAGCTCGAACTCCCCGATCGGCTGGCCGAACTGCTTGCGCTCGTGCACGTAGGGAATGACCACGTCCATGCACGCCTGCATCAGACCGAGCGGCCCGCCGCTGAGCACCAGGCGTTCGTAATCGAGCCCGCTCATCAGCACGTTCACGCCGCGGCCCACGCCGCCGAGCACGTTCTCCTGCGGCACCTCACAGTCCTGGAACACCAGCTCGCAGGTATTGGAGCCGCGCATGCCGAGCTTGTCGAGCTTCTGCGCGGTGGAGAATCCGGGAAAGTCCTTTTCGATCAGGAACGCCGTGATGCCCTTCGGGCCGGCCTGCGGGTCGGTCTTCGCGTAGACCACCAGCACGTCCGCGTCGGGGCCGTTGGTGATCCACATCTTGGTGCCGTTGAGCAGGTAAAGGTCGCCCTTCCTATCGGCCCGCGTGCGCATGCTGACCACGTCCGATCCCGCGCCGGGCTCGCTCATCGCCAGCGCCCCGACCTTCTCGCCGCTGACCAGCCCCGGCAGGTACCGCTGCTTCTGCCCGGTGTCGCCGTTGCGGCGTATCTGGTTGACGCAAAGGTTCGAATGCGCACCGTACGAGAGACCGACCGAGGCCGACGCCCGGCTGATTTCCTCGACCGCAACGACATGCTCGGTGTAGCCCATCGCGGCGCCGCCGTACTCCTCCTCCACGGTCACGCCGAGCAGGCCGAGGGCGCCGAACTTGCGCCAGAGGTCCTGCGGAAACTCGTTGTCGCGGTCGATCTCGGCGGCGCGCGGGGCGATCTCATCGGCGGCGAAGCTGCGCACCGTGTCGCGCAGCATGTCGGCGGACTCGCCCAGTGCGAAATCGAACGCCGGCAGGTCGTTAGCAAGCATGGCGGTTCCTCATAAGCTCAAGTGTACCTCAGACTCCCGATGGCGCATCAGCCGGACCGCGGAGCCTGGTCGGTGCCCGGCGGTGCGGGCGCGTCGGACCGCCCGGCCAGGGTCATCAGAGTGCAGAGCGCGGTGGCGCAAAGCTGTTCGACGCCGTCGGCCAGAGCATAGACTTTCGACTCGCACACGCTCAGCGTGCGCCCCGGGCGCAGCACCTGGCCGCGGGCGACGAGTGCGTCGCCGCGCCCGGGCGCGACGATGTTGATTTTGTACTCCACGGTGAGCACCGAGTCGTGTTCGCCCATCAGGCTGAAAGCCGCGTACCCGGCGGCGTTGTCCGCCAGCGTGCCGATGACGCCGCCGTGAAAGTAACCGTGCTGCTGGCACAGGGCTGTCGCGTACGCGAGCCGGACCTCGACCCGGCCGGGCGTGACGCTGGTCAGCCGGGCGCCGAGCGTGTGCATGAAGGTCTGCCGGTCGAAACTGGCCTGCACGCGCTCGGCAAAGCGCGGGTTGCGCGGTTCGAGCATCGCGGTTCTCCTGAACACCGCCGGGGTTGGCGGTTCGGACTGCGAGTGACGATCCTAGTTTACGTTTACGTAAACGTCAATCAAACGCGGTCAGCGATTTTCCGATGGTGCCGGCGCGCGGCTAGAACTGGTAACCGGAGTAGTACACGTAGCCCAGCCCGGCCACGATGGCTAACAGGGCGACCCCCAGCAAGATGTTCACCAGGCTGGCGTTACGGCGGCGGGTAGCGGTTTTTCGCGCCGCTTCGCGGGCCGCCGAAACCCTGGCGCCGCCGCTGACGTTGCGCGTGCCGGCGGGCGCTTTGGCGGCATGCTGGTAGTACTTGGCGAAGATCAGACCGCATTTCCGGCAGGCCTTGGCCTGCGGCTGACGGGTGCCGCATTTCGGGCATTCGACACCGGTACGGTTCAGGTGCATCGCCGCCGCATCGTGGTCGGCTTTGTCGGTCTGCTGCTCGCCGCCCTTACCCTTGGGCACCAGCTCAAGGTCGGGCTCACTGCCTTCGGCTGCCGCGTGCAGTGCCTGCAGCCGCACCTCCATGCCGAACGACTCGAGCACCTCCTTGAGCTTGTAGGCCTCGGTGGACTGAACCCCCGACCTGATCACGATTTCCTTCTCGGCGTGCAGCATCGCGTGTCCGGTATCGGGCCCGATGCCGAATCGCTTGCAGAAAGAATCGAGCACCGCGTCCGGGTTGGAACCGGGCCTCAGGCGGCCCGTAAACACGACATCGTAGTCCCCTTGCATCGGCATCTACCTTCGAGCTGAGCGCCGGCGCGCCTCAGGCAGTACCCAGCCGCGCAAGCGTGCTTCGGCACTGCGCTTCGATGACGTCCATTTCGCGCAGAATAGTGTCGATCTCGGCCCGTTGTCGTAACAGCATGGCGCGGTCTTTCTCGATGCGGACGCACAGGTGCTTCAGCTGCCCGGCCTCGCCGCGCTCCGCGTTGTACATGTCGATTATTTCGCCAATGTCGCGCAACGGCAATCCGAGGCGCTTGCCGCGCATGATCAGTTTCAGCCGGGTGCGGTCGCGGCGGGAGTACACCCGCTGGCGGCCGTTGCGGGCGGGGGTGATCAGACCCTGATCCTCGTAGTAGCGAATCGTCCGGGTAGTGATGCCGAACTCCTTGGAAAGGTCGGAGATCGTGTAGGTCCGGGAATCCATGCTGCTCAAACCGGCGAAACGGCGGCCAGTATAGCATTGACCTTTACGTAAACGTTATTCGCCGCCGGTGCGCCGGTCTGACGCACCGAGCTCGTCGACAAATCCGGCGACCGCCTGCAGCGTCGCCGCCGGCTGCTCGCGGTGCGGGGCGTGGGCACACTGCGGCAGCAGGGTGATCCGACAGGTGCCGCCAACCTGACCGGCGATTGCCTGCAGCTGTGCGCTCGTGCCGTACTGATCCTGCTCACCCTGCAGCACCAGCACCGGTGCCTCGATCGCCGGCAGGTATTCCTCGATGTTCCATTGCCGAAACGCCGCGTGCAGCCAGATATCGTTCCAGCCCCAGAACGCCTCGTCCACCTGCGCACCGTGGCAGCGCGCCAGGCGCTCACGCAGATCGGTCGTTCGGTAGAGCTTTGCCGCCAGCGTTATGCTGTCCACGCTGAGCTGCTCGTTGAACACGTGGGGTGCTATGGCCACCAGCCCCTGTACCCCGTTGCGCGCCACTCCCCCCGTGTAGATCAGCGCAATCGACGCGCCGTCGCTGTGTCCAATGAGCACGCTGCGGCGGATACCGGCGGCGGCGAGCAGCTGCGGCAACACCTCGAGCGCTTCGTCGTGCATGTAGCGCACCCCGCGCGGCAGCGTGGCGGCCTCGGATCCGCCGTAGCCGGCACGGCTGTAAGCGAACACCCCGGCACCGGTGCGATCGGCGAGCAGCACGGGGAACTCGCGCCACATCGCGACGCAGCCAAGACCCTCGTGCAGCAGCACCAGGGTTGGCAGCCCGCGCCGGCGCGGCGGCGCCCAGCTGAACTCCAGGCGCCGGCCGGCGGCTGGCAGAAGCCCGCTGGTGGGCCGCTCGCCCAGCGGTGCGGTCATCGCTGTGACGAACGCTCGCGCAGCTTGAATCGCTGAACCTTGCCAGTCGCCGTTTTCGGCAACGCATCCACGAACTCGATCCAGCGCGGGTACTTGTAGGGCGCCAGGCGCTGCTTTACGAACGCCTGCAGCGCCGCCGCCGTCTCATCGCCGGCGTCCGCCGCCTGGTGCAGCACCACGAACGCTTTCGGCTTGATCAGCCCGGCCTCGTCCTCGACACCCACCACGCCGACCTCGAGCACCTTGTCGTGCGCGATCAGCGCAGACTCCACCTCGAACGGCGAGACCCAGTTGCCGCTGACTTTGAGCATGTCGTCGGTGCGCCCGCAGTAGGTATACAGCCCGTCCTCGCTCACCGTGTACTTGTCGCCGGTGCGCGTCCAGGGCCCGAGGAACGTATGCAGGCTCTTCTCCCGCTGGTTCCAGTAGGCCACGGCCGCCGAGCGACCGTCGACGAGCAGCTCGCCGATCTCGCCGGGGGCGACCGGCCGATCCTCTTCGTCGACTACGCGCAGCGCGTAACCGGGTACCGCCCGACCGGAGGTCCCGTAGTGCACGTCGCCCGGCACGTTGCTGAGAAAGATGTGCAGCATCTCGGTGCTGCCCAGGCCGTCGATAATCTCCGCGCCGAATCGCGCTTGCCAGTGCTTGCCGACGTCGCGGGGCAGCGCCTCACCGGCCGACACGCACAGCCGTAGCCGCTGCGAGGCGCGGCTGCGGTCGTTGGCCTCGTCAGCAAGGATTGCCGCATACAGGGTCGGCACGCCGCAGAATATCGTCGGCTGGTGCTCCTGCAGCGCCGACAGCACGCTTTCGGGGGTCGGGCGCCCGGCGATGACCGCCGCAGTGGCGCCGACGTACAGGGGAAAAGTCAGCGTGTTACCCAGGCCGTAGGCGAAGAACATCTTTGCCGCAGAAAACACCACGTCGTCCTCGCGGATGCCGAGTACACCCTGGCCGTACAACACGGCGGTGTACACCAGGTCGCTGTGCAGGTGCATCGAGCCCTTGGGCATCCCGGTGGATCCGGACGTATACAGCCAGAAGGCCACATCGTCTGCCGTGGTGGTGGCGGCGGTCAGCGTGTCCGGGGCGTCGGCCATCAGATCGTCGAGCGAGCGGTATCCCTCGCGCCGGCCACCGGCGATGACGACCTCGCGAAGCAGCGGTGCCCGGGAAAGCACCGGGGCGAACTTGTCGAACAGCGCCTCGCTGACGACCAGTATCCGCGCGCGGCTGTCGTTCAGCATGTACTCGTAATCCTGCGTGGTGAGCAGGGTGTTGACCGGGATCGCCACCGCGCCGGCCTTGATCGCACCCCAGAACACCGCGGGAAACTCGACCGTATCGAGCAGGCACAGCATGACACGGGTCTCCAGCTCCGCGCCGAGCTCACGCAACGCGTTGCCGGCACGGTTCACCCGCCCGGCCAGCTCCGCGTAGGAACAGGGTCCGCGCTCGTCGATGAAGGCGGTTTTCGCCCCGCGCCCGGCGGCGCTGTGCACGTCGATGAACTCCGCCGCCGCGTTGTAGCTGCGCGGCACCTCGATGACCGGCGGATGCGTGGCGTAGTTTACGGTTGCAGTTGCCGGCATGGCTTCCTCCCGCGGGTCAGGTGAATTCGATTTCGCCGTCGGGCAGCAGATACAGCACCAGCGCCGCGCCCCCGGTCACCGTCGGATAGTGCTCGCTGTGCGCGGGGTACGCGCACCAGCCGCGCCCGTGCCCGTCGAAGCGGGCCGCGGCGTCGATGGGCATGACCATGTCGATCTCGCCCTTGGGGTGCTTGTGGCGAGGGCCGCGCACCTCGTTCATGTGCACTACGTCCACGCTGAATCCCTGCACCGCATCGGGTCGCAGCACGCGGCCATAGCGGATGCCACCGGCTTCGTGCTTACACATCCAGCCGGCCTCGATGGCTGCATGACAGGCGCGCTCTATGCGCGTGAAGGCCTCGCCGTCCGGCGGCATGGCGTCGTTCAGATAGTCGCCGAGTTGCGCATCGACGGTGCGCGTGCCGACCGTTTCGGCCACTTCGTTCATCAACGCCGCAAAAGCCGCTTTACTCATCGGTATTTCAACTCCCTTCCGTCCGGCAGGCTCGAGCATAACGTTCGATCGGTTCACGGACCAGCGCCGGCATCGGCACGCTGCGCAGGCTCTTTCGATCGACGAAAACGTGCACCAGGTTACCGGCGTACACCGGTTCCCCGCTGTCGAGTCGGCCCTCGAAGCGCAGGCTCAACGACGCGTTGCCAACGCGCTCGACGTACAGGCTCAGCTGCAGCGTGTCGCCGGGGCGCAGGGGCGTGCTGAAATCCATGTCGACGTGAACGGCCGGCGAGCCGAACCCGTGCTCGGTGTTCAGGCGATACCAGTCTACGCCGACCACGTCGCGAAACCAGCTGTCCACGGCGTCCATCGCGAAGTCCAGAAAGCGCGCGGTGTAGGCCATAAGGGCCGGGTCGGCATCGCCCCACTGAATGCGTCGCGTGTAGGTGTAGGGCACGGGCGTGGACGGTGCGTGGGACACGAGGCGGCTCCCCGGATGGTTGCGCTGGTGGTGACGGACAAATTGACGTTTACGTAAACGTCAATGCATAATCGTCGCTTAAAATAGCCGGGTCGGGCGGCCTTTGTCCACGCCTGCGAGCAAACCGAGACGTGGACGCCGGCACGCCTGTATCCTGGAACCGGAGCGCAGCATGTCCGCCACCCTCACCGCGATCAAACCCAGAACCGCCCTGCAGCACCATGTCCGGCTGGTCACCGCGGCCAGTCTGTTCGATGGTCACGATGCGTCCATCAACATCATGCGGCGCATCCTGCAGGCGTCCGGCGCGGAGGTGATCCACCTCGGCCACAATCGTTCGGTTCGCGAGATCGTGACCGCCGCACTGCAGGAAGACGTCCAGGGGATCGCGGTCAGCTCCTACCAGGGCGGCCACCTCGAGTACTTCAAGTACATGGTCGACATGCTGCGCGAGCGTGACGGTGCCGGTATCAAGGTGTTCGGCGGGGGTGGCGGCGTGATCGTCCCGCAGGAGATCGAGGCGCTGCACAACTACGGCGTCACGCGCATCTACTCGCCGGCCGACGGCCAGCGCCTTGGCCTGCAGGGCATGATCGACGACATGCTGCAGCAGTGTGACGTCGACCCGGCGGCGGGCCGCGAACTCGATGCCGAAGCACTCACCGGCGGCGATCCCCGCTTGCTGGCACGCGCGATCACACAGCTCGAAAACAGCGGCGCCGAGAGCGCGCTGGCGCAGTCCGTCATGACGCGGGCCGCGCGGCAGTCCGCAGTCCCGGTGATGGGCATCACCGGCACCGGCGGCTCGGGTAAATCCTCGCTGACCGATGAGCTGATCAGACGGTTCAGGCTCGATTACGCCGACGGACTGCGCATCGCCATCCTGGCGATCGACCCGACGCGGCGCAGGACGGGCGGCGCGCTGCTCGGCGATCGCATCCGCATGAATGCGATCGATCATGCGCAGATCTACATGCGCTCGCTGGCCACCCGCGGCACCGACGGCGAGGTGCCCGCGGCGCTGCCGCAGATCGTGGCCGCCTGCAAGCTGGCCGGTTTCGACCTGGTGGTCGTGGAGACGCCGGGTATCGGGCAGGGCGATGCCGGCATCGTGGGCTACGTCGATACCTCGCTGTACGTCATGACGCCGGAGTTCGGCGCGGCGAGCCAGCTCGAGAAGATCGACATGCTGGATTACGCCGACGTGGTGGCTATCAATAAGTTCGACCGTAAAGGCGGCGAGGATGCACTGCGCGACGTTGCCAAGCAGGTGCAGCGCAACCGCGAAGCGTTCACCCAGAGCGCGGACGAGATGCCGGTGTTCGGCACCATCGCCGCACACTTCAACGACGATGGTGTCACGGCGCTGTATCAGGCGTTGAACGCGCGGTTGTGCGAACGCGGGTTGCCGCCGTCGCCAGGTACGTTGCCGCGCGTCAACGCGCGCCGCTCCAGCGAGCGTGCCAGCATCATCCCGGCAAACCGCATCCGCTACCTGGCCGAGATCGCCGAGACCGTGCGCGAATACAAGGCCACGGCGCGCGCACAGGCGGCTGTGGCGCGTGAGCGCCAGCAGTTGCGCGCCAGCCGGCGCATGCTGGAACAAAGCGGGGGCGACGGCGCCTCGCTGGATGCTTTGATCGCCGAGCGCGAGGCGCAGCTCGACACGCGCGCGCGCAAGCTCCTGGACATCTGGCCGTCCGTGAAGGAGAGCTACGCGGGCGACGAGTACGTAGTGAAAATCCGCGACCGCGAGATTCGCACCCGGCTGAAGCACAAAACGCTCTGCGGCACGCTGATTTCCAAGGTGGTGCTGCCCGCGTT
The DNA here is from genome assembly GCA_024644045.1 of Chromatiales bacterium. Taxonomy (GTDB): domain Bacteria; phylum Pseudomonadota; class Gammaproteobacteria; order JAHELT01; family JAHELT01; genus JAHELT01. Next base: position 31,535 of record JAHELT010000032.1, read on the forward strand.
CGAGGACGAGGGTGAGATCCTGAAATGGCTGCTGCTGGAGAACGTGCCGGGCAGCTTTCCCTACACCGCGGGCGTGTTCGCGTTCAAGCGCGAGGGCGAGGATCCGACGCGCATGTTCGCCGGTGAAGGCGACGCCTTTCGCACCAACCGCCGTTTCAAGAAACTCTCCGAGCATTCGCCGGCCAAGCGTCTGTCCACGGCGTTCGACTCGGTTACGCTGTACGGCTTCGATCCGGACGAGCGTCCCGATATTTACGGCAAGGTCGGCAACTCCGGCGTTTCCATCGCCACCCTGGACGACCTGAAAGCGCTGTACGATGGTTTCGACCTGTGCGACCCGAAGACCTCGGTGTCGATGACCATCAACGGCCCGGCGCCGACCATCCTCGCGATGTTTCTGAACACCGCGATCGATCAGCAGCTCGCGCGCTTCGAGCAGGACAACGCGCGCCAGCCGACCGACGAGGAGATGGAGAAAATCCGCGCGTGGGCGCTGGAGAACGTACGGGGCACAGTGCAGGCGGACATCCTCAAGGAGGATCAGGGTCAGAACACCTGCATTTTCTCCACCGAGTTCTCGCTCAAGATGATGGGCGATATCCAGGAGTACTTCGTGCAGCATAAAGTGCGCAACTTCTACTCGGTGTCGATCTCCGGCTACCACATCGCCGAAGCCGGCGCCAACCCGATCACTCAACTGGCGCTGACGCTGTCCAACGGCTTCACCTACGTGGAAGCCTACCTCGCACGCGGCATGCACATCGACGACTTTGCGCCGAACCTGTCGTTCTTCTTCTCCAACGGAATGGACCCGGAGTACACCGTGATGGGGCGCGTCGCCAGGCGCATCTGGGCCACCGCCATGCGCTTTCGCTACGACGCCAACGAACGCAGCCAGAAGCTCAAGTACCACGTCCAGACATCGGGTCGTTCGCTGCACGCGCAGGAGATCAGCTTCAACGACATCCGCACCACGCTGCAGGCGCTGATCGCGGTGTACGACAACTGCAACAGTCTGCACACCAACGCCTATGACGAGGCGATCACCACGCCGACCGAGGAATCGGTGCGCCGCGCCATGGCGATCCAGCTCATCATCAACCGCGAGTGGGGGCTGGCGAAAAACGAAAACCCGAACCAGGGCGCGTTCGTGATCGACGAGCTCACCGAGCTGGTCGAGGAAGCGGTGCTCGCCGAGTTCGAACGCCTGGCCGAACGCGGCGGCGTCCTCGGCGCGATGGAGACCGGCTATCAGCGCGGCAAGATTCAGGACGAGTCGCTGCTCTACGAGCAGCAGAAGCACGACGGCCGGCTTCCGATCATCGGGGTGAACACGTTTCTCAACCCGCACGGCGAGGAACAGCGCGAGATCGAGCTGGCTCGCTCCACCGAGACGGAAAAGCAGAGCCAGCTGCAGCGTCTGCAGGCGTTTCACCGCCAGCACGAGAGCGACGCATCCGACGCACTGCGGCGCGTGCGTGAGGCGGCCATGCACAACCGTAACGTGTTCGCGGCGCTGGTCGATGCGGTGCGCTACTGCTCGCTCGGTCAGATAACCGATGCGCTGTTCGAGGTCGGGGGCCAGTACCGGCGCAGCATGTAGGCTCGGTTGCATCCGGATCGCCGAATCTGGCGTATAAGTAAGATACCGCCGGTGACGCAGGCGGACGGGAAGCTTACGCAGATGGGAAAGCCGTTCAAGCTATGGAAAAGCGCGTGAACGACAGCGACCGCACGCTGGCGTCGCTGCTCGAGGCGTGCGCGCTAGGCGATCGTAAGGCCTTCGAAACCCTGTACCGGAAAACGGCCCCGCGCCTGTACGGCGTGCAGCTGCGCATCCTCGGCGTGCCGGCGCTGGCCGAGGAAGCGTTGCAGGAGACATTCATTCAGGTCTGGCGTCACGCCACCGAGTACCGCTCGAACCGCGGGGCGGCGCTGGCCTGGCTGACCGGCATCGCGCGCTTCAGGGCGCTGGACATCCGGCGCGGCCAACGCCCCAGCGATCCGCTCGAGACCGCTGAGGCGCAGCGGGCGCTGGGCGAGAGCGAATCCGCGGCCGCCGTGTTCGACAGCCTGACCCGCGGTGATACGCTGCAGCGCTGCTTGGAGCGGTTGAGCGCGCCGGCACGCCAGTGCGTGATCCTGGCGTTTTGCGAAGGTTACACGCACGATGAACTGAGCCGGCGCCTGGCGACGCCGATCGGCACGGTCAAGAGCTGGATTCGCCGCAGCCTGCAGCGGCTGAAGCTCTGTATCGATGAATTATCGTAACCCACAGCTCCGCGACCTGCTGGCCGGCGAGTACGTGCTCGGAACGCTGCGCGGCGCCGCGCGGCGGCGCTTCGAACGACTGCTGCAAACCGATCTGGAACTGCAGGACCGGGTGACGGACTGGGAGAACCGGCTGTTACCGCTGAGTGACTCGACGCCGCCGGTGACGCCGGGCGAGCACGTGTGGCCGCGCATTGCCGCCGCGGTGGCGGGACCGGCGCGGGCTCCGGTGCCGGGGTTCTGGCAGCGGCTCGCCGTCTGGCGCGGCATGGCCATAGGCGCGGCGCTGACAAGCGCGATTCTGGCGGTACTGCTGCTCGTGCCGGCGCTTCGGCCGCCGCCCGGACCGGGCCTGGATGCCGTGGCAGTGATCAACGACGCGCAGGCGCAACCCCTGTGGTTGCTGCGTGTCGATACGGCGCAGCGGGTGCTCGAAGTGGAGGTGCTGCGGCGCGCGGCGCTTCCCGCGGGCAAGGTCCACGAGCTCTGGCTGCTGCCCGGCGGCGCGCAGGCCCCCGTTTCGCTCGGCCTCTTACCCGAATCGGACGCCGGGGTCCTGCCCATCGATGATCCGCAACGCCTGCTCGCGGCGGCCGGGCTCGCGGTCAGTCTGGAGCCTGCCGGCGGCTCGCCGACGGGCGCCCCGACCGGACCGGTGCTCTACCAGGCGTCGCTGCACCTTCTGTAGGTGCCGTCGCGCGCCGGCCGGGACCGCTCGCCGTGCGCCGCATCAACCGTCAGCAGAACAGCGGCAGTCGGTGCTCTCGAGTAAAACCTGCTGGTACCCGCTCGGGGCGGTGGCCAGGGCCGAGCTTGCAACCGTGGTGAAGCCCACGTAGACCAGGCAGGCGGTTACCAGCATGATCGCGTTTCGCAGCCCTCTGGACATGGCAGCTCTCCTGTTGTGCGCCGGGTCAGAGCATGGCGCAAAGCGTGATCGCGCGCAGTGCACCAATGGCGCTTCCGGAGGTGATCCAGTTACCTTGCCGGAGGGCGGGCGAGGACGACAGCCCGGGTCACCTATGTTGCAGTGCAACATAGGGTCGTATAAACTACGCGGCTAAATCTGATAATTTCGCACCCATCGATGTTGCGTCGCAACAACGCAAGCTGGAGGAACCATCATGTCTGAACGTGAAGTCGTCGTGTTGAGCGCCGTCCGTACCCCCGTGGGCACCTACGGCGGCACCCTGAAAGACCAGGCCACCGTCGATCTGGCCGCCCTGGTCGTGCGTGAGTCGGTGCAGCGCGCCGGCGTGGACTCCGAGGACATCGGCCACTGCGTGTTCGGCAACGTGGTGCACACCGACACCCGCGATATGTACCTGAGCCGGGTGGCCGCCATCCAGGGCGGTCTGCCCAACGAGACCCCGGCGTTCACCCTGAACCGGTTGTGCGGCAGCGGCCTGCAGGCCATCGTCTCCGGTGCCCAGGTCATCAAAATGGGCGACGCCGATGCGGTGGTGGCCGGTGGCGCCGAGAACATGAGCCGCGGCCAGTACTGGCTGCCGGGCATGCGCTGGGGTCAGCGCATGAACGCGGGTCAGGTGGTCGATGCGATGGTCGGCGCGCTCACCGACCCGTTCGACGACTGCCACATGGGCATGACGGCCGAGAACATCGCTGAGAAATGGCAGATCACGCGCGAAGACCAGGATGCCCTCGCGGTCGAAAGCCACAAGCGCGCCGCCAATGCCATCGACAAGGGCTACTTCAAAGAGCAGATCGTGCCGGTCGAGATCAAGTCCCGTAAGGGCACCCAGGTGTTCGACACCGACGAGCACGTGCGCCGCGACGCGACCCTGGAAGGCATGGCGAAACTGCGCCCGGTGTTCGCGAAGGACGGCTCGGTCACCGCCGGCAACGCGTCCGGCATCAACGACGCGGCCTCGGCGATCGTGATGATGGAAGCCAAGGTAGCCAAGAAGAAAGGCCTGAAGCCGCTGGCGCGACTGGTCGGCTATGCGCACGCCGGCGTGGATCCGAAGTACATGGGCATAGGCCCGGTGCCTGCGGTGCGCAAGCTGCTGGAAAGCACGGGCGTGAAGCTCGAGGATATCGACGTGTTCGAGGTCAACGAGGCGTTTGCCGCGCAGGCGCTGGCCGTCTGCCGCGATCTCGGCCTGCCGATGGACAAGACCAACCCTAACGGCAGCGGCATCTCGCTGGGTCACCCGATCGGCGCAACCGGCAGTATCGTGACCACCAAGGCGCTTCACGAGATGCAGCGCGTGGGCAGCCAGTACGGGCTGGTGACGATGTGTATCGGCGGCGGACAGGGCATTGCCGCGCTCTTCGAGCGCATGCACTAAACCAACGACAGCGGAGGACAGGATATGGCTCGAGTAGCACTGGTCACGGGCGGCACGCGAGGAATCGGCGAAGCCATCAGCGTGGCCCTGAAAGACGCCGGTTACAATGTCGCTGCGAACTACGCGGGCAACGACAAAGCCGCCAAGGCGTTCACCGAACGTACCGGCATACCCGCTTACAAGTTCGACGTTTCGGATTTCGATGCGGTGCAGGCCGGGATCGCCAAGATCGAGGACGAGGTGGGGCCGGTCGAGGTGCTGGTCAACAACGCCGGTATTACCCGGGACGGCACGCTGCACCGCATGGATTTCGACAACTGGAACGCGGTTCTGCAGACGAACCTCTCGTCCTGCTTCAGCTGCTGCCGCGCAGTGATCGAAGGCATGCGCGGGCGCAGCTTCGGGCGCATCGTGAACATCGGTTCGGTAAACGGCCAGGCGGGACAGTACGGGCAGGTCAACTACGCGGCCGCCAAGTCCGGCATCCACGGCTTCACCAAGGCGCTGGCCAAGGAAGGTGCCGCGAAGGGCATCACCGTGAACGCGATCGCGCCCGGTTACGTCGATACCGACATGGTGCGTGCGGTGCCGGAGGACGTGCTGGGGAAGATCATCAAGACCATCCCCGTCGGCCGCCTCGGCACCGCCGAGGACATCGCGCGCGGCGTGCTGTTCCTGGTCGACGACAATGCCACGTTCATCACCGGATCGACGATCGACATCAACGGCGGCATGCACATGTATTGAGCGCACGGGGACTGTCCCCTCACCCTGACGTGCTTCTGTTCCACGTTCTACAGAGCCGTCAATTGAGCCGTTGACGCGGATCGGACAAACGGGCTCCTCTGGAGCCCGTTTTTTATTGCCCCCTCATCCAACCCTTCTCCCCCGGGAGAAGGGCTTTCTTTATTCCCCTCTCCCGCTGGGAGAGGGGTGAGGGTCACTCGTAGCTGCGCACGTCGTCGATGACTTTGCCGTCGTTGGCGAGACTGCCGGGGGCCGTGAGGACCACCTCGCCGCGCAGCTTGCAGATCTCACGGATGCTCGCCACGATCGCATCGGCGAGATCGGCGTCGCTGGCGGCCACCTCGCAATGCAGCGTCATCACGTCGCTGTCCGCATCGCGGTCCACCACCAGGCGGCCTTTCACCACGTCCGGATGGCGGCGCAGCACCTCGGCGACCTGCTCCGGGTGCACGAACATGCCTTTCACCTTGGTCGTCTGGTCGGCGCGTCCCATCCAGCCTTTTATGCGCACGTTGGTGCGGCCGCACGGGCTGTCACCGTTCATCACGGCGGAAAGGTCGCCGGTACCGAACCGGATCAGCGGGTACTCCCGGCAGAACGTCGTGACCACGACCTCGCCGACTTCCCCGTCGGGCAGCGGTTCGCTGGTGCCGGGGCGCACGATCTCGAGAATGATCCCCTCATCGACGATCATGCCTTCGCGCGCCTCGGACTCGTAGGCGATCAGCCCCAGGTCCGCGCTCGCA
>JAHELT010000172.1 GCA_024644045.1 Chromatiales bacterium
ACATGAAACACGGCGAAGTCAAGCGCAAAACCGACAGGGAAAACCACTACGTATGGCGCAAACATTTCGCCGGCCACCGCCATCACGGTGCTTCACGACATGCGATTCGCCGGAAAGAACCCCCTCAAAGGCACGGCACGGTTTATGCAGCTGCCCAATCCCGCTTAATGAACGAGGGAGGTCGCTTATGCGGTACGTGTTCGGATTTCTATGCGTTTGCGCGCTGTGCGTCGTTCCGCTGCTCGGGTGCGGTGAGACCAGCCGCGACATGTGCGAAGGGGTCAGCTGCAACGACAACAACGAATGCACCGACGACGTGTGCAATCCCATCAGTGGGGCCTGCGACTACACGCCGGTCGAGGACGGCACAGCATGCGCCGACGGAACCTGCCTCGGTGGGATCTGCACGACTGATGAACCAATTATGGGAGGGCCTTCAGATCAAGTGCCTTGCACCGATTCTTCCCCATGCACGGTGTGGCTCTTGGGAGATTCAAACACCCTAGCCATGGGAGACAATTTCGCATCCATCGATGAAAACCATCCTGAGTACGATACGGTCAATCTGGGAAGAGGAGGGGCGAGCTCTGCGGATGGGCTTGCCGACGTGCAGGGCCTCTTGGCGTTTCGTGAGGCTCCGGAAATCGCGGTGGTCACCTATGCTGGCGGCGACTTGCTTGAGAGCTATCCCGCCGCGCCCCCCGGTGCCACGAGCCCCACTCGAGCCGAGGTGGATCGGATCTACGGCAACCTCGAGGCGATCTGCGAGCTTCTACAATCCGAGGGAACCTATTGCGTCCTAGGGAAATCAATTGGCGCGCTCACAGAGCTTCACCCGCTGGACGAAGGGCTGCCTCCGGGAGCCATCGACTTCGCCGCGCTAACGTATTTCGACAACGGGTATGTCTTGGTCGGAGACGCCATCGAGGAACGATATCAACCAGGATGGGTCAGCTTCAGAGTTCCCAAAGACTTCGACCTCTGGGACCACGGTAACTTGTTCGGCTACATTCATCTCACCGAGGCCGGCTACTCGGTCATGTCAGATCGGCTCGAAGCGAAGCTCGACGATCTGATCAGAGAGCCCACGCCGTGCGATACCGTCGTGTGCGACGACGCCAACGAGTGCACTGACGATGCGTGCAACCCTGCCACGACCATGTGCGACTACTCGCCCGTCGCCGACGGCACCGCGTGCGACGAAAGCAACGAGTGCACCGTGGGCCAGTGCACGAGCGGAGTGTGCAACGCGACGCCGATTGCTAACGGCACCGCGTGCGGAGGTGACGCCGGCACTTGCCAACAGGGCAGCTGTAGGGTGGCGTGCACGGAGCAAGGAATCCGTGATGCCATTGCGGCTGGAGGTGGCCCGTACACGTTTGACTGCGCCGGTCCAACGACAGTTATGACTCAGGCGGAGATCGAAATCGACAACGACGTCATACTAGACGGAGCGGATAATTTCAGTCTTGACGGGCAGAATACACACCGCGTCTTTTCAGTGGCCGCCGGCGTCACGGCCGAGCTCCGAGGTCTGGTGATTAACCACGGCGCGACACAAGACGATGGCGGCGGAATCAACAACGAAGGCGTCCTGACGCTCAACGACAGCAGGGTGTCAGAAAATACGGCAGACTACGGCGGCGGAATCAACAACGAAGGCGTCCTGACGCTGAACAATAGCACCGTGTCGGACAACACGGCGGTTTTCGGCGGCGGCATCGGCAGCATCCGCACCTACGCAACCGTGACGCTGACCAACAGCACGGTGGCAAACAACAGGGCGGACCCGGATGAAGGCCAGGGCGGCGGCATCCATAGCGGGGGCACGCTGACGCTGACCAGCAGCACGGTGGCCGGCAATGCGGCGGGACACGGCGGCGGCGGCATCACCAGCGGGGGCACGGCGATGCTGATCAACAGCACGGTGTCGGGTAACCAGGCGAATGGCGGTGGCGGCATCGGCAACGGAGGGGAGATGATGCTGATCAACAGCACGGTGTCGGGTAACCAGGCGAATGGCGGCGGCGGCATCGGCAACGGGGGCGTGCCAGGTGCATTGCTGGTGCTGATCAACAGCACGGTGGCTGGCAACTCTGCCATCGAGTCGGGCAGCGCAATCCAGAACTACGAGAACACGCTCGTGCGTGGCACGTTGATCGAAGGTGATTGCGGAGCGGTGGCCATAATTCGCTCGGAGGGCGCGAATGTAGAAAGCCCGGGCGACACCTGCGGCTTCGACCAAGCCACCGACCACGTCGAGGTCACCGCCGAACAGTTGAACCTCGGGCCGCTCGCCAACAACGGCGGACCTACGATGACCCACGCGCTACTGACGGAGCCCACCATTAGCGTGGCTATCGACGCCATTCCGGAGGCGGAGTGCGTTGAAGCGGACGGTGCGCCGCTCACGACGGACCAACGCGGCGAGCCACGACCTGTGGCAATCCTGGGAGCTGAGCTCAAGTGCGACATCGGGGCGTTTGAGATGCAGCCGTAGAAGGAGATGGGTTATGCGTTACCTATTCAGATTTTGGTTTGCATTCGCGTTGAGCCTGATGCTGTACGTTGGGTGCAGTGAGGATGGTGCAACCGGATTTCCATGCACTGAGCAAGGCATTCGCGACGCCATCGCTGAAGGGGGCGGCCCCCACACCTTCGCATGCGACGGTCCCACGACGGTCGTGACCGAAGCCGAAATCGTCATCGACAACGACGTTATTCTCGATGGCGAGGGCAACCTCACGGTCGATGGCGACGAAGGCCACCGCATGTTTTGGGTTCGAAAAGACGTAGTGGCGGAGCTGCGCGGATTCATGGTGACGGGCGGGACCTCAGGTTTTCAGGAGGACGCCGGCGGCATTAACAACAATGGGACGCTGACGCTGACCGACAGCACCGTGTCGGGGAATACCGCTAGGGGATCTTACGCCTACGGCGGCGGCGTTACCAACTACGAGGGGACGCTGACGCTGGTCAACAGCACCGTGTCGGGCAATACCGCAGGTGACGGCGGCGGCATCTGGAACAGAGGAACGCTGACGCTGGTCAACAGCACCGTGTCGGGGAATACCGCTACGACTGGACCCCGCGCCCAGGGCGGTGGCGGCATCTGGCATAGCAGTAGGGACCTGACGCTGATCAACAGCACGGTATCGGGCAATACCGCAGACTACGGCGGCGGCATTCGCAACGGTGGGACGCTGACGCTGATCATCAACAGCACGGTGTCAGGCAATACGGCGACGTTCGGCGGCGGCGGCATCGACAACGGCGGCTCGGTGACGCTGACGCTGATCAACAGCACGGTGTCGGGCAATAGCGCTGCTGTAGGCGGCGGCATCCAGAACTTGCTTGGAACGGTCACGCTAGCCAACACGCTGGTTGACGATGATTGCCAAGTCTCTGAGGGACCGTCGATTGTCTCCCTCGGACACAACATCCAATCCCCCGACGACACCTGCGGTTTCGACCAAGCGAGCGACCAAGTCAACGTTACCGCAGAGCAACTCAACCTCGGACCGCTCCAGGACAACGGCGGACCGACCATGACCCATGCGTTGCTTTCGGGCAGCGTCGCCATCGACCAGATTCGGGCTGAGGACTGTGTCGACGCGGAAGGACAGCCGCTAACCACGGACCAGCGCGGTGAGCCACGACCGGAGACAGGCGGCGCCACGTGCGACGTCGGTGCGTTCGAGGTGCAGCCGTGAGGAGGTGAGCCATGCGTTACGTATTCCGATCCGGGTTCGCGCTCGCACTGGGCCTCCTGCTGTCCATTGGATGCGGCACGGGCGAGGGACAGGTGTTCCCCTGCACGGAGCAAGGCATCCGTGACGCCATCGCCCATGGTGGCGGGACGCACACGTTTGACTGTGACGGTCCGGCTACGGTGGTAACGAGGTCGGAAATCGTCATCGACAACGACGTTATCCTCGACGGCGAAGGCAACCTCACGGTCGATGGAAATGAACGCCATCGCGTGTTCCGTGTGGCCAAAGGCATCACTGCTGAGTTGCGCGGGTTCACGGTAACCAAGGGCTTTAGCGCCCAAGAGAGCGGCGGCGGTATCTACATCTACAACGGCCGGCGCCTGACGCTCACCAACAGCACCGTGTCGGGCAATAGCAGCACGTCCGGTGGCGGCATTAGCAATATGGGGGGCGTCTTTGACCGGGCGGGGAGGCTGACGCTCACCAACAGCACCGTGTCGGGGAATACCGCGAGCAGGGCTGGCGGCGGCATCGCTAACCAGGGTACGCTGACGCTCACTAACAGCACGGTGTCGGGCAATGCGGCGGCGGGCGTCAACGGCGGCGGCGGCATTTGGAACTTCAACGAGGGTACAGTGACGCTCACCAACAGCACCGTGTCGGGCAATAGCAGCGCGTACGGCGGCGGCGGCATCGATACCGTAGGGAAGGTGACGCTCACCAACACCTTGGTTGTCAACAACGACTGCGCTGGTAATTACTTCTCCTCGGGCGGCGGCAACATCGAATCCCCAGGCGGCAGCTGCCGCTTGTACGAACCAACCGACCTCTCCATCATCACGGCAGAGCAGCTCAACCTCGGACCGCTACAGGACAACGGCGGACCCACGATGACGCACGCACTTGGCGAGGGCAGCGTCGCCATCGATGTGATTCCGGAAGGGGACTGCGTTGATGCGGACGGGCAACTGCTGCTAACGGACCAGCGTGGAGAGCCGCGACCCGTGGCGATTGTGGGACCTGAGCCAAAGTGCGACATCGGTGCATTCGAGGTGCAGGGAAACGAATAGAGACGTTGTGATGCGGTATTTCATCGGTGTTGTATGCGTGCTGGCACTGGCCCTCATGGGGTGCAGCGGGACGACGGGCACCGGTGGGAGCGGAGGCGATGGTGCCGTAGGGGGCGACGGCGGCACCGGCGGAGGCGGTACCGGCGGCGACGGTGGAACCGGGGGTGTCGCGGGCAGCGGTGGCACGGGCGGAGATGGTGGAACTGGCGGCGCGCCCCGATGCGAGCGCGATGAGGACTGTGACGACAAGAATGAATGCACGACTGACGTGTGCGAACCGTCGATCGGTCTGTGTGAGCACACGTCTGTCCGAGCCGGCGACTCGTGCGCCTCGGGTCGCGGCGAATGCCACGGGGGCGTCTGTAACTTCGTGCCGGTGAGCGTCACCTATGGTGAGCCGGAGTTGGTCTTCGACTGGACGACGGATCGTTGCGAAGACCTCCACCTTCCCGACCAGCCTGCGCGCTTCGTTCGAGCCGCAGACGGAGAGCTCGTCCTTTTCGATGCGAACGCTCCGACCTATTACGTGAGCCACGGCGTCGACTTCGATTCGCTGGCACCCGATTGCGACACGCCGGCGCTCGTTTCTGCGGACCTGCAAACACCCGAGTCCTACGAGAACTGGGAGTGGATCTGGGCGGTCTACCGGGAGAGAACGAGCTGGCACGCACTAATCCATAACGAATTCCATGACGCAGTGGCACCGACGTGCAGGGTCGGCGACCCGTCGCCAGCCAACCCCTGCTGGTACAACTCGATTACCTATGCGGTATCGACAAACGATGCGCGGGACTTTGTGAAACCTATGGCCCACGTCGTCGCACCCCCGCCTAGAGTCTGGACACCACCCGACGCGCAAGCTGGGTACTACTACGTTGAGGGCTACCTGGCCCCGACCAACATCGTTCGCGGACCAGAGGGCTACTACTACGCGCTGATCCACGCGATTCCGCGCTGGTACGCAGACGACTACGTAGCCGGTTCCTGCTCGATGCGAACGTTGTTGCTCGGTGATCCGTCAAGCTGGCGAGCCTGGAACGGCACAAGCTTCGGCCTGCCTCTGACGAGCCCGTACGTAGCGGGAAGCGACGTCCCGGCGTGCGAGTTCCTGAACACACCCGTTGGCGAGATGATGCACGCGGTCGCGAGCCTGACCTACAACGCCTACCTTGACCGGTACATGGCGGTGGGCGAGTGGGCCCAGTCGCTTGATGCTCAGACTCTGATCTGCGGTTTCTACTTCTCGTTGTCGACGGATCTGATTCATTGGAGCGACAACCAGTTGATAGCCAGAGCGCATACGGGCTGCGAAGACACTGGAGAGCCGGGGACGCCCCCGATGCTGGAGCCGGTTCGTGTGCAGTACCCATCGATCATCGACCACGAGGACTCCACGACCAACTTCGAGCGCCCCGGGCGTACTCCGTATCTCTATTACACGCGCCACAACGGCGGGCTGGACCGCGATCTTGTCCGCGTGCCTCTGACATTCGCTTTGGAGGAATGACTCGCGATTCGATTACGACGAGGATGCGTTTGAGGAGCAGGCTAGCGGGAGGTTGTCATGCGGTACTTGGTAGCTTTGGTGAGCATGTTGGCGCTCGCAGTCATCGGGTGCAGTGAGGAGTCGGGCACAGGTGGGACTGGCGGCGATCCTTTCCCGGGCAACTGCGGCGCCCAGGGCGTCGGCGGCGGGGCGGCAACTCCGGAGCCGGGGCTGTACGGAACGTTCTGGCCTGACGTTGTGTTGCCTTATCGAGCTTGCGTCTATGTCAACGAAGACTGCACCGCGCTAGAGGCCAGCACCAAGTGCGACATCGGAGAGGATGACTCGCAGGCGCACTTCCTCGAAGTCGAATGGACTAATGGTCGCACCGACATGGGTGATGAGTGCGCCGCTTCTGTACGTGTAACGACCGACCTGGTGAACGAAATCCCGATCAACGAAGAAAGGGATGAGTTCCATATCGAGTTCTCGGATGAGGAAGGTGCAGCGTGGGTGATCGGGGGTTTCTGGTCGTACTCACTCCTCTTTATGGGTGCGCAGCGGACGGCTGACGACGGCGTCTGCCGTACCCAGCACGATTACCCACCGAGCTTCTACGACTGCGGCCCGCAACTAGGGGCCCTGTGCCTGGCCAATGCTCGCTCTTTCCCACCGAAGGTAGTCGAATTCGACTTCGATCCGAAGCTGGTCGACGTCACGACCGCCCCTGCGAACGTCGTGTGCGAAGCGACACTTACACACCCCTCGGGGGTCGATCGCTGGAATTTCTCGTTCAGGAGTCCTTCAGGTCGAACCCATTCGTGCTTCATCAACAGCCCCAGCTCGGGAGACATCTACGAAGGAGTTTGGTCTTGTACGGTGACCATTCCGCAGGGCGAAGAGCCTGGCCGCTGGGAGCTCATAATGCGGGGACAGAACACAGGGGCGGCGCTCGAAGTCGTCTCGCGCTGAGCGGACGTCGGCGCGTTTGAGCCGCAGCCGTCGGCTGGTTGACCAAATGTTGACCACAAGATCGGAAATCGCGTGATCTGAAGTGACGAGTCCTGAACATGACGATGCGGCTAAGTGGTTGTTAGGGTTGAGAATTCCCTGCGTTTTGCAGGGGATTGTGTGATCGCCCAAAACCCGTCTTTTGAGATTTGGGAGCACGAGGTCGTTGGCTCGAACCGAGGTTCAAGCGCTCCAGAGGCATCACTTCCGGGTCAGGGACTTACTTATGCGGGCGTCGACCTCGTCCCAGGGAATCGTCTTGGCTTCCCCGCTCTCGATCTCAGCGATCCGGTTGCGGATCTCCCCGGTCCACTCCGGACTCAGCTCGACCGTCTCGGGGTCGAGGCTGTCCCTCAACGCTTCCACCAATGCCTCCCGTTCTTTCTCGGGCAGGGCCAAGGCGTCCTCGAGGATCTTCTCGGTCGCTGAGGTCACGAGCTCAGTGTGCGCCGCGGGCTGCCGCTTCTCAACACGGCCCCGATCACGCCGGGGAGGCGCAGTGTCCGTTGACCTGACGTTGACGTGGCGATGTGAAATCAGATGACATGAAGTGACGAACCGTGAACACGGCGATGCGGGCAAGTCCCCGCGATCATTGATAGTTGGTTGAAATTGTTGTGGGTCAGAGAGGTTTGCAGATGTGCCACTCAGCGGTTTCGAACCTCGCTGGGGTCACCAGAAACGCAAGGGATTCTGTCTTCGGTCAGCGTCCCTTTCTTGCGTGTGTCAAATGTGTGTTAGCGATGCTGGTGGAGGCATGAGTTGGGAAACACGGCGTTCGCCGAACCGCGCGCCTTGGCGATTGGTTAATCGACCAGCAGTGCAGACGAACGGGCGACTGCAATGCAGTCATGCCTGTCGTCAAACCACGCGGGCGCCCTGCGCCGAACTCTCGATTAATTTCGCAAGCCGCCGATCACGCGTTTCGTCCTGCTTCGCGGCCATGACCCAATAACGCGCCTTGCGACGATAGCCGGGAGGTTGCGCCTCAAAGAACTTCCAAGCCGATTTGTTCTTCTTGAACACACGAAGTCGTTTCGCATCCAACTCGCAATCCAGCTGCTCGTACGTATACCCCGAGCCATTCGGATCGCGTCGCGCCTCAAAGGTAGCCCGCCCCGCCGCCGTCATCTTTCCCGCCGCTTCCAGTTCCGTCATCATGCGGACGTTGATCGCGCTCCACCCGCTGCTTTTCCGTCGCGGCGTGAACCGAATCATGTAGCTTTCCTCGTCGATGCTACGGCGGATGCCGTCGATCCACCCAAAACAGAGCGCTTGGGCGACCGACTCGGGCCATGTGATTGACGCTTTCCCCGTGTGCTTCTTGTAGTAGCCGACCTGCAACTCTTCAGCCGTCTCGTGATTTTTCTTCAGCCAGGCGCGGAATGCGGCGGGCGTTTTGAAGAATCTGGGACTCGGTATGCTGGTCTTTTTCTTTGCCATTTGGTTCCAGCCTTCGATCGATTCTAAGAGTTCGGTGCGGGAGAACACCTGGCGATATCGTTGAGTCCGGGTACCTACTCTATCCAGACGGCGAACCTAGCCCCGAACGACGCGACCCGCCTACTTGTGCACCGGCTGAGGCGCATTCGCTAGTAACCGGTACAACGGAAGAGCGGCATGGGTAACGCGGTGATTGGGCGGGTACGACGGGCCGAGACGGCGGCTACTTGCGATCGTACTCTCTGTACACGCTGCTACGATGACCGACTTTGACGATCTCGATGACAAGCTTGTCCTCGTAGACCTGGTAGATGATCCGATAGTCACCGAGGTCGATGCGACGCTTACCCGGGTGATTCTGCAACCACTTCGCTTTCGGTGGAAACGGGTTCTCGGCGAGTCTTTCGATCTTATCGATGATCCGCCTTCTTACGGATTGATCCAGCTTGGCGATTTCTCTCGCGGCCGACTTCTTGTATTCGATCTCGTACGTCGTCAAAGCTCAAGCGCCTTCTTGAGCTCCTCGTGCGAGATGGTTGGCTCGTTGCGGCGCTCTTCAATGGCGTCGAGATCCTCTGCGTCTTCAAGCCACGAGGCCAGAGCGTGATTGATCACGTACTGGATTGAACGCCCAGATCGTTCCGTGTAGGCAACGAGGAGTTCCTTGAGCCGTGGGTCAATTCGACTGTGGAGCTTGGTTAGTTCAGACATGCCTCCAAGATAGCCCAATTGCCGTCAATTGCCACTTCTTGCTGGCAAGAGGGTATTTGTGTAGTGATTTCAAGTATTCTCTGGTGCGTGGCCAAGTTCACATCGCGCAGAACGGTTCTGATGTCGTCCGGCCAACCTCCGGAACCCGTCCCAATCTGTGAGGAACCCCACAATGAAGTTCCAACTTCGCGTCGTTGGGGTCACCGTTAGAATCCTTCGCTTTCTGGAGGCCGCTCGGACCCTTGGAAGGGCTCGGCGGAGTACCGGTTCGAGCAGCTGATTCTAGGGCGTGGCCCTTGGAGCCCGCGCCCGGACGCGAACGTGATGCGGGAGCTCCTCCTCGACCTCGTGGAAACGATCCAGAGCGACGGTTCCGGGGCCCTTACGGTGTGGTTCTTGAGTCGCCGCATGTTCGGAGCTTGCCGGCGCCCAGCGTGTCCCTCTATATCTGGGTATCTGGCGGAAAAGATGGCCGAAGTCACCTATGCGTTTGATCGCTTTCGGCTCGACGTGCGGGAGCGTCGGCTTTGGCGGGACGACGAGCTCGTGCTGCTTCGCGACAAGGTGTTTGACACGTTGGTGCTACTGGTCGAGGGGGCCGGCCGCCTCCAAACGCAACAAGAGTTGATCGATAGGCTTTGGCCGGACGTGAGTGTCGAGCCGAACAATCTGCAGCATAACATCTCCATTCTGCGCAAGGCGTTGGCCGGTTCGTCGGTGCAGATCGAAACGCTTCGTGGCCGCGGCTACCGGCTGGTGGCCGAGGTGAAACGAGCACCGAGCACCGAGAGAGACGGCTCGACCAAGCATCAGCACGTCCACTTCTGCCGAACGTCGGACGGCGTGAGATTGGCATGGGCCGAGCTCGGCGTGGGGTCGCCGATCGTCAAGGCGGGTAACTGGTGTGGCCA
>JAHELT010000003.1:0-47810 GCA_024644045.1 Chromatiales bacterium
ATCGTCACCGATCAGATCCTGCGAGCCTATCTGTTCGAGATCTCGCGGCAGCTGTCGGTCTTCGTCGGGCTGATCATCACCAACTGCATCGTGATGGGACGCGCCGAGGCGTTCGCGATGAAGAACCCGCCGGGTCTGAGCTTCCTGGACGGCATTGGCAACGGGTTGGGCTACAGTCTGGTGCTGATCATTGTGGGCAGCCTGCGCGAGCTGTTCGGCTCGGGCAAACTGCTCGGCTACGAGATCATGCCTCTGGTCACCGAGGGTGGCTGGTACTACACCAACGGCATGATGCTGCTGCCGCCGAGCGCGTTTTTCATCATCGGCCTGATGATCTGGGCGGTGCGCACCTGGAAGCCGAAGCAGCTGGAAAAACCCGAATACCAGATCCACCAGGTCCACCGCACGGGGGCGCTGTGATGGAAGGCCTTGTCAGTCTGTTCGTCAAATCGATATTTGTCGAGAATCTCGCGCTTGCGTTCTTTCTCGGCATGTGCACGTTTCTGGCGATCTCCAAGAAAATCGAGACCGCCATCGGTCTCGGTGCCGCGGTGGTCGTGGTGCAGGTGATCACCGTGCCCGCCAACAATCTGATCTTCCAGTTCCTGCTGCGCGACGGCGCGCTCGCCTGGGCGGGTTTGCCGGACGTTGACCTCAGCTTTCTGGGGCTGATCAGCTATATCGGCGTGATTGCGGCGATGGTGCAGATCCTCGAGATGGCGCTGGACCGGTTCTTCCCCGCGCTGTACCACGCGCTGGGTGTCTTTCTCCCGCTGATCACGGTCAACTGCGCGATTCTCGGCGGCTCGCTGTTCATGGTGGAGCGCGATTACAACTTCGGCGAGAGCGTTGTGTACGGAATCGGCAGCGGCGTGGGCTGGGCGCTGGCCATCACGGCGCTGGCGGGGGTGCGGGAGAAGCTCAAATACAGCGACGTGCCCGACGGCTTGCAGGGTCTCGGTATCACGTTCATCACAGTGGGTCTCATGTCCCTGGGATTCATGGCGTTCTCCGGTGTGCAGTTGTAGGTAGCAGCGATGTTGGAAATCTCACTGGGCGTTGGACTGTTCACCGCTATCGTACTCAGCCTGGTCTTCATCATTCTGGGCGCCAAAGCGAGGCTGGTGCCAAGCGGCGAAGTGACCATAGAGGTGAACGGCGAGCGCGAGGTCAAGACGCCGGTGGGGACAAAGTTACTGGGCGCCCTGGCCGACGCGCACCTGTTCGTGTCGTCGGCCTGCGGTGGTGGCGGGACCTGTGCCCAGTGCCGGGTCAAGGTGCTGGAGGGCGGCGGCGCCATACTGCCGACCGAGGAAACCCACATCACCAAACGGGAAGCCGCCGAAGGCGATCGCCTGGCGTGCCAGCTGGTGGTCAAGCATGATCTGCGTATTCGCGTGCCCGAAGAGGTGTTCGGGGTGCGCAAATGGGAGTGCACGGTGCGCTCCAATGACAATGTCGCAACGTTCATCAAAGAGCTGGTGCTGGAGCTGCCCGAAGGCGAGCATGTCGACTTCCGCGCGGGCGGCTACATTCAGATCGAGTGCCCGCCATACGCCATGAGCTATGAGCGCATAGACGTTGCCGAGCGGTTTCGCGGCGACTGGGATCGCTTCGATCTGTGGAAGCTGAGCGCCACCACCAAAGAGCCCACATTGCGCGCCTACTCCATGGCGAACTACCCGGAGGAACGCGGCCTGATCATGCTCAACGTGCGCATTGCGACACCGCCGCCGGGTGCCGCCGGTGTGCCGCCCGGGAGAATGTCGTCTTTCATTTTCAATCTGAAGCCGGGGGACAAGGTGACGATCTCCGGGCCGTTCGGCGAGTTCTTTGCGAAAGAGACGGGCGCCGAGATGGTGTACGTCGGCGGCGGTGCGGGAATGGCGCCGATGCGTTCGCACATTTTCGATCAGCTGAGGCGCCTGCACAGCAAGCGGAAAATCAGTTTCTGGTACGGGGCGCGCAGCCGCCGTGAGATGTTCTACGTGGACGATTTCGACATGCTGGCCCGCGAGAACGACAACTTCGAGTGGCACGTGGCGCTGTCCGATCCGCAGCCCGAGGACGAATGGACCGGCTACACCGGATTTATTCATGACGTGCTGTACGAGAACTACCTCAAAGACCACCCGGCCCCCGAGGACTGCGAGTACTACATGTGCGGGCCGCCGATGATGAACGCGGCGGTCATCAAGATGCTGGAAGACCTGGGCGTAGAACGTGAAAACATACTGCTCGACGATTTCGGCGGTTAGTCTCGCGCTGACCCTGGGGGCCTGCACGCCTCAGACCGGCCCGCTGCTGGTACAGCTGCAGGGTCCGACCATGGGTACGCAGTACTCGGTAAAGCTGGTCGTCGACCCGGCCTACGACAGGGATCTCGCCAACCACGCGATCGCCGGTATGCTGGACGGTATCGAGAACGCCATGTCGACGTACCGTGCGGACTCGGAGGTTTCGCGGTTCAACCGACACGCGAGTGCCGACTGGTTCGCCGTGTCGCCGCCGGTCGTGGACGTGGTGAGCGCCTCGCTCGAAATCTCCCGGCTGTCCGAGGGCGCGTTCGACGTTACCGTGGCGCCGCTGATCGAGCTGTGGGGGTTCGGCGGCAAGGAGCGTGGCGGCAGCCTGCCGGCGCCGGCGCAGATAACGCAGACGCAGGCGCGGGTCGGCTACGGGAATCTGTCGGTGCGCACCGATCCGGGCGCGCTGCGCAAAGCCGTTCCCGATCTGTGGTTGAACCTTTCCGCGATCGCCAAGGGCTATGCCGTCGACAGGGTGGTCGACTACCTCGAGCAGAACGGGGTCCGCGATTATCTGGTCGAGATCGGCGGGGAGATCAAGGCTCACGGGAACAGCGACAGCGGCCGCCCCTGGCGTATCGGCATCGAGAAGCCGGTCAGCTCAGAACGCAGTGTGCAGCGGATCATCGCCCCGATCGACCAGGGCGTCGCTACCTCGGGCGACTACCGGAACTTCTTCACCGTCGACGGCAGGCGTTACTCGCACACCCTGAATCCGCGCACCGGCCGCCCGGTAACCCATACGCTGGCTTCCGTGACGGTGCTGGACAATACGGCGATGCGTGCCGATGCGCTCGCTACCGCCCTGCTCGTGCTCGGGCCGCAGGCGGGATTTACGCTGGCCGACCGGCTGCAGCTGCCGGCCTACTTCATCATCCGCGACGATCAAGGCTTCAGCGAACGCTATACTCAGGCATTCGAGAGGTACCTGGTGGACCAGTCATGAGCACGTTTCTGATCAGCTTCATCGTAGTGGCGCTCGCGGTCGCCGGGCTCGCAGCCGGTACGCTCATGGGACGAGCACCGATACGCGGCAGCTGCGGCGGTATGAACAACTGTGCCTGCGCCAAACCCTGTGCCCGGCGGCAATCACCCGGCCGGCGGCCGGAATCGGGAGGTTAAGCATGCTGCACTCGATAGCGGTGAAAGACTACATGTCCGCGAGCCTGGTTACGTTCACGCCGGACATGAACGTGCTGAGCGCTATTCATGCAATGATCCAGAATCGTATCTCGGGCGCGCCGGTCGTCGACGAGCACGGCAATCTCGTCGGCCTGCTGAGCGAGAAGGACTGCATGCAGGTTGCCCTGAACGCCGGCTACCACGGCGAGTACGGCGGCCGCGTCAGCGAATTCATGACGCACAAGGTCCACACCGTGGATGCCGATATGAGCATCCTCGAAGTGGCCAAGCTGTTCCTGGAAGAGGACCTGCGCCGCTACCCGGTGATGGACGGCAACCGCCTGGTCGGGCAGGTCAGCCGGCGCGACGTGCTCAAGGCGTTAGAGTTTCTTTGGTAGCGCGATCGCGCGGACGCCGCTTGCGGGGCGGGCGTTTCTGCGGGCGCTGAGCGTTTTTCCTGGGACGGCGCGGCGCCACGGTCAGCTCCGGCAGCAGGTCCTCGCTGATCGGCGCGTGCGTAAGCTTGCGTCCCACAAAGTCCTCGATTTCGGGCAGTGAGAAGGCATACTCCTCGCAGGCGAAGCTGATCGCCTCGCCGCTCTGCCCGGCACGCGCGGTGCGGCCGATGCGATGCACGTAGTCCTCGGCCTGCTGCGGCAGGTCGTAGTTGAACACGTGACTGACGTCGTCGATGTGCAGACCGCGCGCTGCGACATCGGTCGCGATCAGCACTTTGAGCTGCCCGTTGCGGAAGCATTCCAGAAGCCGTTGCCGCTTGCGCTGCGGCACGTCTCCCGAGAGCAGCCCGGCATCGACCTGGTTGGCGATCAGCGTCTCCTCCAGGCGGCTGGCGACGTGCTTGGTGTTGACGAACACCATGCTGCGCGAGGGCTGCAGCTTTCTGATCAACCCGAGCAGCAGCGAAGGTTTCTCGAACTGCGCGGGATGGTAGACGCTTTGCCGGACCCGGTCGGCGGTTTTCTTGTCCGGTGCCGCATTGATGCTCACCGGGTTGTTCATGTGCTCGTAAGCCAACTCGTTGACGCGCAGCGAGAGGGTCGCCGAGAACAGCATGCTCAGCCGCCGCTCCGGCGGGGGCATGCGCCGGATCAGATAGCGCACATCGGAGATGAAGCCCAGATCGAACATCCGATCGGCTTCGTCCAGCACCGCAACCTCGACCATGCGCAGGTTATAGACGTGCTGCTTGAGGTAGTCGATCAGGCGTCCGGGGGTTCCGATCAGGACGTCAACCCCCTCACTGATGATGTGGCGCTGCTTTTCGTAGTCGGTGCCGCCGTACGCCAGCGCGAGGCGGAATCCCGTGTCCTGGCCCAGCAGGTCGGCGTCCTTGTGAATCTGTATTGCCAGTTCGCGCGTCGGTGCAACGATCAGCGCACGGGGCTGTCGGTCCTCCCGGGTGGGCGGCGGCGGATTGCGCAGCAGGCGGTCGAACATCGCGAGCAGGAATGCCGCGGTCTTGCCGGTGCCGGTCTGCGCCTGCGCGGCAACATCGACACCGTCCAGCATCAGGGGCAGGGCCCGCGCCTGCACCGCGGTACAGAACTCGAATCCCGCGTCGTCCACTCCTTTGCGCAGCAGGTCGTGAAGCGGGAGGCTGTTGAAGTGCAACTCGGTAAGGTGTGAATTCGTTTCCATGGGCGTAAGAATACCGAAGAAAACAGCAAGGCATTCGAAATTCTCGATCCCGGTGACCGCCGACAGGCATCGCGGCGCTTCGCCGAGCGCGTCAAACACAACCTGCCGGGCGCACCGGATAGCTCTGAGAGGCGCTTGCCGCGCCCTGTCCGCGCATTAAAATCTCGAGAATTATCAATGAAATAGCTCTTTCCCGCCGTGACCGTCGGACGGCTGCGGTGGAAACCGGCTGGTAATTCCGGGATTCGTCGCTTTTCGCGGTGCTGGTTGTTTCAACGCCTCAGGAAGGCATGGTAACCTGCGCATCCCTCGCTCCCGTGCCGGACCGGCGCGCCGGGGAACTACTCAAGCAACGGAGATCAGCGTGGACAATATCGTGACTGTGGCGGATGGCAGCTTCGAGGACGAAGTACTGAAATCCGACATTCCGGTGTTGGTGGATTACTGGGCCGACTGGTGCGGACCCTGCAAAGCGATTACCCCGATTCTGGAGGAGATCGCCGGCGATTACTCGGGCAAGGTCAAGATTGCCAAGTTCAATATCGACGAGAATCCGAACACCCCGCCCAAGTACGGTGTTCGCGCAATACCCACGCTGATGCTGTTCAAGGACGGCAACGTCGAGGCCACGAAAGTCGGGGTGGTGTCCAAATCCCAGCTCACGGCGTTCCTCGACAGCAACATCTGACGGCGCCGGGCGCAACGGCGTCTCGCCCGGAAGGCGCCCGGTCGGGTCCGCGCGATCGGCGGCTTCCTGCGATGCGCTTCACACTCCGGCGAGCCGCCGCTCGACTTTCGAAATATCTAAAGATCAGGCGCTAGACGCCGATACGGGTATCGTGTTAACGTAATTGTGTAGTTGCTTCAACCAGCAGCACTTCTAAATACCGTAACAACCCCCATTCCAGTCCTTTGGTCTTGGCCTCTGACCTACCAGCCCGTGGGATGCCCGGGGCATGAGTAATTCGTGATAGTAACCCCTATGAACCTCAGCGAACTCAAGCGACAGCCAGCATCGGAACTCATCGAAACCGCGCAGGAGATGGGCATCGACAATATTGCCCGTTCGCGCAAGCAGGACATTATTTTTTCGATTCTCAAGGCGCGCGCCAAGAAGGGCGAAGACATCTTCGGTGGCGGCGTGCTGGAAATCCTGCAAGACGGTTTCGGATTCCTTCGTTCGGCTGACAGCTCCTACCTGGCCGGGCCGGATGACATCTACGTCTCGCCCAGCCAGATCCGGCGTTTCAATCTGCGCACCGGCGACACGATCACCGGAAAGATCCGCCCGCCCAAGGAAGGCGAACGGTATTTCGCGCTGCTGAAAGTCGACGAAATCAACTTTGGTCCGCCCGAGCAGGCCCGCAACAAGGTGCTGTTCGAGAACCTGACGCCGCTGCACGCTACGGACCGGTTTACGCTCGAGCGCGGCAACGGCAGCACCGAAGACATAACGGCCCGTGTGATCGATATCGTGGCGCCGATCGGTAAGGGGCAGCGCGGACTGATCGTTTCGCCGCCCAAAGCCGGTAAAACGATGATCCTGCAGAACATTGCGCAGAGTCTGGCGGCCAACCACGAGGACAGCTACCTGATCGTGCTGCTCATCGACGAGCGGCCCGAAGAGGTGACCGAGATGGAGCGCATGGTTCAGGGCGAGGTGGTTTCCAGCACCTTCGACGAACCGGCCAGCCGCCACGTGCAGGTCGCCGAAATGGTGATCGAGAAAGCCAAGCGTCTGGTAGAGCACAAGCAGGACGTGGTCATCCTGCTCGATTCGATCACGCGTCTGGCACGCGCCTACAACACGGTGGTACCGTCCTCCGGCAAGGTGCTCACCGGCGGCGTCGATGCCAACGCGCTGCAGCGTCCGAAGCGCTTTTTCGGCGCTGCGCGTAACATCGAGGAAGGCGGCAGCCTGACGATCATCGCCACGGCATTGATCGACACCGGCTCCAAGATGGACGAGGTGATTTACGAGGAGTTCAAGGGTACCGGCAACATGGAGCTGCACCTCGACCGGCGCATTTCGGAGAAGCGGGTGTTCCCCTCGATCAACGTGGCACGCTCCGGAACGCGCCGCGAGGAACTGCTGCTGGATCAGGAAGAGCTGCAGAAAGTCTGGATTCTGCGCAAGTTCCTGCACAGCATGGACGATATCGAGGCCATGGAGTTCCTGCTGGGCCGCCTGCAGCAGACCAAGACCAACACCGAATTCTTCGACGCGATGAAGCGCTAGCAGGACCCTGGCAGGGCGCCGAAAAACGCGTTTTTCAGCACCTTGCTAGGAGCGTTCCATCGCCCGATGGCCTATGTCGCGGCGGTAGTAGCAATCTTTCCAGTGAATACTCTCAACCGCGCTGTAAGCGCGTCGCCGGGCCGCCACGATGTCCTCACCCAGCGCGGTAACGCAAAGCACGCGTCCGCCGGCGGTGACCACGCCGCCCCGGCCGGGCGCGGTTCCCGCATGGAAGACCTTGAGGTCCTCGGCGTCTGCGCCCAGGCCGGTGATCAGGTTGCCGCTGGCGAAGCTGCCGGGGTAGCCGCCGGCCGCCATCACCACGCCGAGCGCCACGCGCGGATCCCACTGCGCCTGCACGTTGCCGAGCGATCCGTCCAGCGCGGCGATCAGGAGCTCGACGAGATCGCTGCGCAGGCGCATCAGTAGCGGCTGCGTCTCCGGATCGCCGCCGCGGACGTTGAACTCGAGCACACGCGGCGTACCCTCGCCGTCGATCATCAGGCCCGCGTACAGGAACCCTCGGAAGTAGTTGCCCTCGGCGGCGAGGCCGCGCACCGTAGGCCTGATCACCTGGGCCAGTATGCGCCGATGCATCTCGGGGCTGACCACCGGCGCCGGCGAATAAGCGCCCATGCCGCCCGTATTGGGTCCCAGGTCGCCGTCATCGCGCGCCTTGTGATCCTGTGAGCTCGCCAGCGGCAACACCTGCTCGCCGTCTACCAGGCAGATAAAGCTCGCCTCCTCGCCCGGCAGGAACGCCTCTACCACCACGCGCTGACCGGCGTCGCCGAAACGCCGCTGATCCAGGATCTCGTGCACCGCTGCGATCGCCTCGCGCGCGGTCTGCGCGATAATCACGCCCTTGCCGGCCGCTAGGCCGTCCGCTTTCACGACCATGGGCGCCGCCTGTCGCTCGACGTACTCGACGGCGCTCCCGGTGTCGCTGAACGCGGCATAGGCCGCCGTGGGAATTGCATGGCGCGCCAGAAAATCCTTGGTGAAGGCCTTAGATCCCTCGAGCTGTGCGGCACCGCGGGTGGGACCGAATATCGGCAGCCCGCCCGCCGTGAAGCGATCCACGATGCCCGCCACCAGCGGCACTTCGGGGCCCACCACCGTCAGGTCCACCCGGTGCTCGCCGGCGAAGCGCTGCAAGGCGTCGAGGTCATCGGCGGCGACAGCGACGTTCTCCACCTTCGCTTCGAGGCCGCTGCCGGCGTTGCCCGGGGCGACGAACACCTGGGTCACCCGATCGCTTTGCGCGCACTTCCATGCCAGGGCGTGTTCCCTGCCGCCGCCGCCGACAATCAGGATCCGCACGCGGCAGCTCAGTGACGGAAGTGCCGCATACCGGTGAATACCATCGCCATGCCGTGCTCGTCGGCCGCGGCCACGGTTTCGTCGTCGCGCAGCGAGCCGCCGGGTTGAATCACCGCCTTGATGTCCGCCTCGTGCGCGGCGTCGATGCCGTCGCGGAACGGGAAGAACGCGTCCGAGGCCATAACCGACCCGGCGACCCGCAACTGTTCGTCCTGCGCTTTGATGCCGGCGATCCGGGCCGAGTACACGCGGCTCATCTGGCCCGCGCCGATGCCGATCGTGCAACCGTCGCGGGCGTAAACGATGGCGTTCGACTTCACGAACTTGGCGACCCGCCAGGCGAACAGCAGATCGGACAGCTGGCGCGCATCCGGGGCAAGCCGCGTGACTACGCGCAGATCGGATTCGCCGACCATGCCGGTATCCCGATCCTGCACCAGCAGCCCGCCGCTGACGCGTTTGTAATCGAGTGCGTCACGCTCCGCCGCCGCGAGCTCACCGCAGGCCAGTACCCTCACGTTCTCCTTGGCGCGCAGTGCCTGCAGTGCCGTCTCACTCACGCCGGGCGCGACGATGACCTCAACGAACTGGCGCGCCAGAATCTCCGCCGCGCAGCGCTCGTCGAGCTCGCGGTTGAAGGCGATGATGCCGCCGAACGCGGACGTGGGGTCGGTGCGATAGGCGCCCTCGTAGGCGGTAAGAATGTCTTCGGCGACCGCGACCCCGCAGGGGTTGGCGTGTTTGACGATCACGCACGCCGGTGCTGTGAACTGCTTGACGCATTCCAGCGCCGCGTCGGTATCCGCCACGTTGTTGTAAGACAGCGTTTTGCCCTGCAGCTGCGCGGCGCTGGCCATAGTGCCGGGTACAACCGGCGACTCGCGGTAGAACGCTGCGCGCTGGTGTGGATTCTCTCCGTAGCGCATGATCTCGGCCCGCACGAACTGCAGGTTCAGGGTGCGTGGAAAAGCGGCGCGCTCGCCCGCGGGGTCCATTTGTCCGAAATGATTCGCAATTGCACCGTCGTAGGCAGCGGTGTGCTCGAAAGCCTTCACCGCCAGCGCGAAGCGCGTGGCGCCGCTCAGCTCGCCGCCCCGCTCGCGCAGCTCCTCCAGGCACGGCGCGTAGTCCGCCGGATCCACCAGTACGGCGACGTCGGCGTGGTTCTTCGCGGCTGCGCGCAACATCGCGGGTCCACCGATATCGATGTTTTCCACCGCCTCGGCGAAGGTGCAATCCGCGCGCGCGACCGTCTCGCTGAACGGATAGAGATTGACCACCAGCAGGTCGATGGGCGCGATGCCCTGCGCCTGCATCACCTCGTCGTCGGTCCCGCGCCGGCCGAGCAGGCCGCCGTGCACACGAGGGTGCAGGGTCTTGACGCGGCCGTCCATGATCTCCGGGAAGCCGGTGTGCTCGGAGACTTCGGTCACCGGGATGCGCCGTTCCCGGAGCAGCCTGGCGGTGCCGCCGGTGGACAGTATCTGGATGTCCAGCGCAATCAGCTGCTCGGCAAGCGCCACGAGCCCGGTTTTGTCCGAGACGCTGAGCAGGGCGCGGCGCGGGCGTATCGCGTGTGTGGGGATCATGGTTGTCTCCGCGCGGGGGTAGCTCGCTCAGCTCAACTTTATCCCGTACTGTTTGAGCTTCTTGCGCAGGGTGCCGCGGTTGATGCTGAGCATTTCCGCGGCGCGGCTCTGGTTGCCCTGGACGTGTTCCATCACCACCTTGAACAGCGTCTGTTCGGCCTCGCCGACCACCATCTTGTGCAGATTGCACGGCATGTGGCCGTCCAGTGTCTCCAGGTAGCTGTGCAGGGCGCTCTCGATCGAGCTGCTGAGCGGCGGCGGTCGGGGGTGGGCGTTGCGTTTCTTCTGCGTCATGCCGCCGCCCGCCGTCCGGGCTCAGCCTGGAGCAAGAATGCCCGCACCATGCTCAGCTGCTCGTCGGGGTGCTCTGCGCGGTTGACGTTCGCCCTGAAGGCGGCCGCATCGCGCTGTTCTTTGCAGTACCAGGCAATGTGCTTGCGCGCGATGCGCACGCCTCTGTGGCTGCCGTAGAAATGATACAGGTTGACCAGGTGCTCGCTCAGCGTCTCGCATACCGTGGCGCGGTCCGGCGCGGCCAGCTCCGTGCCGCAGTCCAGGTAGTGCTGCAGCTGCTGGAATATCCAGGGATTGCCCTGCGCAGCACGGCCGATCATAAGCCCGTCCGCCTTTGTCTGCGCCAGCACGGCGCATGCCTGCCCGGGCGTGCGGATGTCGCCGTTTGCGATTACCGGGATACCGACCGCCTGCTTTATTTCGGCGATGGTCCGGTACTCGGCGTTGCCGCGAAAGCCGTCGTCGCGTGTGCGGCCGTGCACTGCCAGCGCCGCTATGCCGGATTGCTCGGCGATCTGCGCGATACGCACGCCGTTGCGGTTGATACGGTCCCAGCCGGTGCGGATTTTCAGCGTCACGGGCACGGGAACGGCCTCAACCACGGCATCCAGGATTCGTGCGACCAGATCCTCATCGCGCAGCAGCGCCGAGCCGGCGAGCTTGTTACAAACCTTCTTCGCGGGACATCCCATGTTGATGTCGATGATCTCCGCCCCCTGGTCGACGTTTAGATGCGCCGCCTGGCGCAGCATCTGCGGGTCGGCGCCCGCAATCTGCACGATGCGCGGCGCCGGCTCGCCCTCATGGTCGATACGCTGGAGCGTTTTCCGGCTTCCCCACAGCAGCGCGTTTGCCGCGACCATCTCCGAGGCGGCCATACCGGCGCCCAGTCGGCGACACAACGTGCGAAACGGTCGATCGGTGACACCCGCCATGGGTGCAAGCGACAGCACGTTCGCCAGAGTGTAGGGTCCTATTCGCACCAGAATTCGAAATGCTTTTTGTTATCTATAGTGCAATCGCCGACCGATCGACATATGCACTCGGAAAAGGCCGAAATCATACCCCGATTGAGCGACGTGCAAAAGCGACTGAAACGTAAACTGACTGAATTTTTTTTCAGTTGATCCGGTTCGTCACGAAATTTAACGAAAGTCGAGTTCGAAAGTCATCGCGTCGCTGCCCGGATCGGCGACCTGCAAAGCGATGCTGACCGGCGCGCCCGGCGTCATACCGGCCTCCACGTCGGCGAGTGGAAGGTAGTCGCGCGGATTGAAGTTACGCTGCGCTATGGTCTTGCCGCGGACGTTCGCCATGCTCACGGCCAGCACCGGGTACTGCTGCGTAAACGACGCGTTGTTGACGATAGTCGCACTGATGATCAGCGCGCCGGCGACGTTCGGGTGCGAGTACACGTTGCGGTTCAGCAGCGCCAGTTTGTTCAGATCACGGCGTGGCGCGATCGTGCAACCGGTCGACTCGCAGAACGCGGTCAGCGGACCGCGCATGCCCGGAAGCTGCGACAGCGCGTCCCGGAACAGGTAAATCAACTGACCGGCCAGGAACACCGCCAGCACGACGTTCAGGCCTATCCAGAGCGTTCTGCCGGCCAGACGGGGCGGGCGCGCCTCGGCGTCGACCTCGGGCAGGAAGAATCGGGTACGCGGCCGGGTGTCTGCGCGCGTGTCGAAGGAAAGGTCGAGATTTTCCTGGCGCACGTCCGGTGCGGACGGCGCGCCGCGTGCCAGCGCCGCGCCGGCATTGAAGATGTTGCTGCACTCGCCGCAGCGCACCAGGCCGTCGGCCGCGTCGAGCTGTTCCGGAGTGATCCGGAAAACCGTGCGGCAATCGGGGCATTGAGTCTGCGTAAGCGCACTCAATGGATCGTCGAGCTCGCTGATGTACCGTGGGTCCTCGGCCATGCCGCTGGTCTTGTTATTTAAGGCTCAAGTATGAACGTGTGTCCGACGTCAGACCAGCCGCTGTGGTACGCGGGACACATTCGCGTTGCCGTGCACGTATCGGGTTGAATTCATTCGAAAACGTCCCGTGCAGCCGCAGTCTCGCCGTCGTGCCGGCACTTGCGGGTTGCGCTGAGCAGTGTCCAGGTGTCGCGACGCCGCGGGGCGTCGAACGTGTACCAGGGCGCATAGGCGCTGCACACGGCCTGTTGCTGATCGTGCAGGATCCCTGCGAGCGCCAGCCGGCCGCCGGAGTTGTGAGCGAGCGCGAGACGCGGCGCCAGCTCGATCAGCGTCCCGGCAAGTATGTTGGCCACCACCACGTCGACCGGCGCCGGCTGCCACGCTCGGGCTGCGCACTCCTGCAGCTGCGCGCTCACGCCGTTGCGCGCGGCGTTCTCGCGGGTCGCCAGCAGGGCCTGCGGGTCGTTGTCCACTGCGAGCGCCGCGCTGGCCCCCAGCCGAAGCGCCGCAATCGCCAGCACGCCCGAGCCGCAGCCGTAGTCGAGCACCGTCTCACCCCTCAGCGCGCGGGCCTCGAGCCACTCCAGGCAAAGCGCGGTGGTCGCATGCGTGCCGCTGCCGAACGCCAGGCCCGGGTCCAGACGTACGACGCAGGGCAGTGTCGCCGGGGGTTCGTGGTGCGAGGGGTAGATCCACAGGCGTTCACCGAAGCGCATGGGCTCGAAGTCACGCATCCACGCGCGTTCCCAGTCGCTGTCGGCCAGCTCGGTGATCTGCCAGTCGCCGGCGTGCGCGAGCTGCTGACGAAGGCCCTCCAGCAGCTGCCCCGGGTCCCGGCCGTCTGCGCCAAACAGTGCCTCGAGCCGACACTGTGGCCACATCGGCGTGGCGCCGGTGGGCGGTTCCAGCAGTGGGTCGTGCCCGGCATCGCGGATGCTGACAGCGCTGGCGCCGGCGCACCACAGCTGTTCCTCGCTGGCGGGAACCGCGTCGGCCACCACACTCAGCGAAAGCTTTATCCACGTCACGGAGACAGTATAGCGCTCGCGCTGGCGCCGACGGGGCGCGGTTGCATGCGCCCGCTAGTCGCCCAGCTTTTTTTCCAGGTAGTGAATATCGGTCGCACCCGCCTGAAACGCCGCATCGCCGATGATTCTGTTATGCAGCGCGACGTTGGTGTGAATACCGTTGATGACGATCTCGCTGAGCGCCCCCTGCATGCGCCGTATCGCCGTGCGACGGTCGCCGGCATGCACGATCAGCTTGCCGATCATCGAGTCATAGTGAGGCGGCACGGTGTAGCCGCTGTAGACGTGGGAGTCCACCCTGACGCCGGGGCCGCTGGGCGCGTGGTACTGGCTGATTCTGCCGGGAGACGGGGCGAAGCTGGTCGGATGCTCGGCGTTGATCCGGCACTCGATCGCGTGTCCGCTGATATGGATGTCTTTCTGGCGTACGGACAGCGGCTCGCCGGCCGCAACGCGCAGCTGTTCCTTGACGATGTCGACGCCGGTGATCAGCTCGGTGATCGGATGCTCCACCTGGATGCGGGTGTTCATCTCGATGAAATAGAACTCGGCGTCCTGGTACAGAAACTCGAAAGTGCCGGCACCGCGATAGCCGATGCGCTTGCAGGCCTCGACGCAGCGCTCGCCGATCCGGCGGCGCAGCTTCTCGGTGATCTGCGGAGCGGGTGCCTCCTCCACGACTTTCTGATGCCGCCGCTGCATGGAGCAGTCACGCTCGCCAAGGTGCACCACGTTACCGTGCTGGTCCGCGAGGATCTGAAACTCGATGTGGCGGGGACGTTCGAGAAACTTCTCCAGATAGACGGTATCGTTTCCAAACGCCGATTTCGCTTCGGCGCGTGTCAACGACACCGCGTTCAACAGCGTCCCCTCTCCGTGCGCCACTCGCATACCGCGCCCGCCGCCGCCGCCGGCGGCCTTTACGATCACCGGATAGCCGAGATCGGCCGCCAGCTTGAGGTTCGTTTCTGCGTCGTCGGTCAGCGGACCGTCGGAGCCGGGCACGCACGGCACCTCGGCGGCGCGCATCTGGCGGATCGCACTGACCTTGTCGCCCATCAGGCGAATGACCTCGGCCGAGGGACCGATGAACTTGAAACCGCTGGACTCGACCCGCTCCGCGAAGTCGGCATTTTCCGCCAGAAATCCGTACCCCGGGTGAATGGCCACCGCGTCGGTCACCTCCGCGGCACTGATGATGGCGGGGATATTGAGGTAGCTGTCGGCGGAGGCCGCTGGCCCGATGCACACGGATTCATCCGCCAGGCGCACGTGCATCAGCTCGCGGTCTGCCATGGAGTAGGCCGCGACCGTCTTCACGCCCATCTCCCGGCAGGCCCGCAATATGCGCAGCGCGATCTCGCCGCGGTTGGCGATTACGATTTTATCCAGCATTTTCCTGCCGGCCCGTCGGCGTCAGTGAACAGGCAACTATGTCTCGATGACGAACAGCGGTTCGCCGAACTCGACCGCCTGACCGTTCTCGACGAGGCACGCGGTCACGACGCCGGCGACGTCCGACTCGATCTGATTGAGTATTTTCATGGCCTCGATAATGCAGAGCGTATCGCCGGTTGCGACCTTCTGGCCCACCACCGCGAACGGCTTGGCACCCGGCGTGGGCGCTTCGTAGAACGTGCCGACCATCGGCGACTCGATGACATGCCCGTCGGGCAGTCGATCCTCGTCCGGCACGGGTGGAGTCGGCTCGGCGTGCGGGCCGGGCATGCCATGGGCGAAGGCCATACCTGGCGCGGGCATCGGTGCTGCCATGACCGTCGGGGCGCTGGCCATCGCGCGACTGATGCGCACCGATTCCTCGCCCTCCTTGATCTCGATCTCCGCGACACCGGAGGCTTCGAGCAATTCGATGAGCTTCTTCACCTTGCGTATGTCCATATCGCTGCCTCGCTTTAACTGTGGCGGCCGATCGCCGCGCGCAACGCCAGCTCGTAGCTGTCCGCCCCGAATCCGGCGACCACACCGATCGCGATATCGGAAAAGTAGGAACGGTGCCGGAACGGCTCGCGTGCGTGCACATTGGAAAGATGAACTTCAATGAAGGGAATTGAGGTGCCGGAGAGTGCGTCGCGCAGGGCCACGCTGGTATGGGTGAACGCCGCGGGATTGATGATGATCAGGTCGATCGACTCACCGACAGCCGCATGGATACGCTCCACCAGCGCGTGCTCTGCGTTGGACTGAAAGCTGATAAGCGCGTGACCCGTCTGCGCGGCGGTGTCCCGCAGGCGCGCGTCGATCTCCGCCAGTGTGCGCGTGCCGTAATGAGCGGGCTCCCGCGTGCCTAGCAGGTTCAGATTCGGTCCGTGCAGAACGAGAAAATTAGCCATTGTTTTGGAGATAGCCCCGGCTTGCGGGCGGACACGTTCACGGCCCTGTGCGGGAGGTGTCGCAGCAACCCGACCGTGGAAGTTTGCCCGACATTGGGCGGGTTGTCTAATTTAATAGCGAGATCGCGTTAGTTAACGACTGTTCGCGCTATTTTCGTGCCGTTTCCGGGGCCGGCGCTGCGGGCAGCGGCAGGTGGGCATGGCGCCGGGGGGATCAGTAGCTGGTGCGTTGGGGCTGGGCTCGCGCGTCCGGGGCAAACGCGAGCTCGACCTGACGGCGGAACCGGTCCGGTTCCATGTAGCCGACCACCCGCTGATTGCGCCGTTCCTGCCCGTCGCTGTCGAAAAACAGAATGGCCGGCGGCCCGAACAGCCCGAAATGCTTCAGCAACGCCTTGTCCAGCTCGTCGTTCCGGGTGACGTCCGACTGCAGCCACACGGTGCGCGACAACGCGTCCTGGACGCTCGGGTCGCTGAATGTGAAGGCTTCCATCTCCTTGCAGGAGATGCACCAGTCGGCGTAGAAATCCAGCATCACCGTCTGCCGGCTGGCGGTGGCTCGGTCGATTGCCGCCTGCAGCTCCGGCAGGCCCTTTACCCGGGTGAAGCGAAACTCGTGCGTCTCGTTCGTTCCGGCCGGTACGCCGGCTACCGAGAACACCCCCTTCAGCGGCTGCAGCATGCTGTTGCTGCCGGCGGCGGCGCCGATCAGCAGCAGCACGCCGGTCACCAGCGAGATCAGGCCGGCACCCTTCCACAGGCGAAACCATCCGGAGGCGCCTTCGCGAAGCGGCTCTAGCGCGCCCAGGTAAATGGCCGATACCATCAGCAGCACGGCCCACAGTGCCATGGTCACGGCGAGCGGCAGCACGCGCTCCAGCAGCCAGATCGCCAGACCCAGCAGCAGCACGCCGAACACCGCCTTGGTGGTATCCATCCAGGGCCCGGCTTTCGGCAGCAGCTTACCCGCGGAGGCGCCGATGACCAGCAGCGGTATACCCATCCCGATGCTCAGCGCGAACAGCGCCAGGCCGCCGAGCACGGCGTCGCCGGTCTGGGCGATGTAGATCAGCGCGCCGACCAGCGGCGCGGTCACGCAGGGCCCTACGATCAGTGCCGACAGGAACCCCATTATCGCGACGCCCGTGTAGGTGCCGCCCTGCTGGCTGTTGCTGAGCGACGTGAGGCGGCTCTGAATCGCGGCCGGCATCTGCAGCTCATAGAAACCGAACATCGACAGCGACAGCAGCACGAAAATACCGGCGAAAGTGCCGATGATCCAGGGGTCCTGGAACAGCGCCTGGACGTTCTCGCCGGAGAGGCCGACCAGCACGCCGGCCACCGTGTAGGTGGCCGCC
This sequence comes from Chromatiales bacterium, assembly GCA_024644045.1. Lineage (GTDB taxonomy): Bacteria > Pseudomonadota > Gammaproteobacteria > JAHELT01 > JAHELT01 > JAHELT01. Next base: position 17,195 of record JAHELT010000003.1, read on the forward strand.
ATCGCCAGCACGTAGATCAGCGACAGGGTGAAGGCCTTGCGCGTCGTCACCTCGCTGCCCTGGCCGGCGATGATGCTGGAGAGGATGGGAATCATGGGCAGCACGCAGGGCGTGAACGTCAGCAGCAGACCAAGCCCCAGAAAGCTCAGCACGGTCAGCCACAGGCTGCTGCTGCCGATCGAGGCGGCGATGCGGTCCTGCTCGGACATGCCGCCGCCCGCTGCTTCGCCGCCGGACGGCGTGTTGAGCACGCCGCTGGAGGCGCCGCCGCCGCTCAGGTTGACGTCGAACGTCTTGGCGACCGGCGGGTAACAAACGCCGACGTCCGCGCAGCCCTGGTAACGCACATACAGCTTGGTCGGCACGCCGCGCGCCTCGCCGACCACCGGTAATCCGGCTTCGGCCCGGTGGTAGAACACGGCCATGCGCCCGAAAAACTCGTCGTCCTTGATCTTCGTCTCGGAGTACGCCGGCTCGCCCAGGGCCAGTCCCGCGGCCTCGTCGATCTTGAACGCCATCTGCTTCTGGTAGAGGTAGTAGCCCTCGGCGATGTCCCAGGCGACCTCGATCTGCCCTGGTCGCGTGTCGCTGACGCGGACCGCGAAGGCTTCGTCGGCCGGCAGCAGCTCCGGTTCGGCATCGGCCACGCCGAGTGCGTCGCCGAGCTCGGTGATCTTCCCGACCGCCCCCGTGTCGTCGAGCGCCGCCAGCGTCACGTCCACCCGCTGCGTGAAAGGCGGATAGCAGACGCCCACGTCCGCACAGCCCTGAGAGGTCAGCACCAGCGACAGCTTGCCGGCCTGCGCCGGCCGCTCCAGCAGCGGCAGGCCGATGCTCACCAGGCCGCGGTGGGTTTCCACGCGGCCGAAGAACTCATCCTGCTTGATCTCGCCGGCGGGCACCCAGGCGGTACCCAGCTCTACGCCCGGCGTGTCCGATTCGAAGCGGAACTTGTCGCGGTACAGGTAGTACCCGTCGGCCACCTGGTACTCGATCGCAATCAGATCCGGCGCATCCTGCATGATGCGCACGCCGAACGCCTGCTCAGGTGGCAGCAGCTCGTCGTCGCCGGCCGCCTGCGGGCCTTGCAGCAGCGACTGCAGCTCGCTTACGCTGCCCTCCTGCGCAACGGCCGGGGCCATGGCAATCGGGAAGCCGAGTAAAAGACAGACTATGAATGAGCTAGTGGTATGCATCGCGGGAGCCGCCGTATTACGCCACCGGGTCGGTAGTTAAGTGGCTGTTCACATGCGAAAGTTCCGCTGTCTGAGCAGGGAATGGGAGCACAACCCTTGAGCGCTGCGTTAATCAGCATTATATACCTTAGACCGTCGCCACTGGACACTGAGTAACCTCGCACGTTTTTCCGGCCCGCCTGTTTCGGGCGCTAAGGCTACGCGAGTCGAACGAGCCGAATCCATGAACCCCTTGGCAATCCTGTTGATCTTGTTTATCGGCATGCCGATCGCGGAAATTTACGTGCTGATCACCGTCGGCAGCCGGATCGGCGCCGGCTGGACCATCGCGCTGGTGCTGCTCACCGCGGTTATCGGCACGCTGCTGCTGCGCCAGCAGGGCCTCAGCACACTGTGGCGTGCGCGCCAGACCATGGAGGCCGGCGGCGTGCCGGCGCTGGAACTGCTGGAAGGGGTGATTCTCGCGGTGGGCGGCGCGCTGCTGCTGACCCCCGGATTCATCACCGATGCGATCGGATTCGCCTGCCTGCTGCCGCCGGTGCGCCAGGTTATGGTGCGTGCGGCCTTGCGTCGGCTGCGCCCCGCCGGTCCGCCGGGCGAGACGCGCACCCTGGAAGGCGATTACCGGCGCGACGACTAACGACGGCGTCCGGCCCGGGCGTAGTCCTCCGCCGCCGGCAATTGGGGCCCCGCGCGGGTCAAATTTTGTAGCTAAATCAGCAACCTGGACGGTCCGGCCTGCCTCGGGCCGGATTCGTTGCGGGCGCGCGCTGCAGGAAGCGCTCTTTTTGCCGGTTCCAGGGTTGATTTTTGCATGTCGCCCACTATCATTGGCACTCACTCAACGAGAGTGCTAACAACATTGCAACTCCCTGATTTAACATATTATTTTTGGAGGCAAACGAGCAAATGAACATTCGTCCCCTGCACGACCGGGTGATCGTCAAGCGCATGGAGGAAGAGCGTACCAGCGCTGGCGGCATCGTGATCCCGGATACCGCCACAGAAAAGCCGATTCGCGGCGAGATCACCGCGGTGGGTAACGGCAAAGTCAGTGAGAACGGCGACGTGCGTCCGCTGGACGTGAAGGTCGGTGACCAGGTGCTGTTTGGCAAATACTCCGGCACGGAAGTGAAAGTCGAGGGCGTGGACCTGCTGGTCATGCGCGAAGACGACATCATGGCCGTAATCGAAAGCTAAACCAGATCCAGATCTAGAGGAACAGACAGTAATGAGTGCGAAAGACGTACGATTCAGTGAAGACGCCCGCAGCCGGATGGTCAAGGGCGTGGAGACTCTGGCGAACGCGGTCAAAGTGACGCTTGGTCCGAAGGGGCGCAACGTCGTCATGGACAAGGCGTTTGGCGCACCGGCCGTTACCAAGGACGGCGTATCGGTGGCGAAGGAAATCGAACTGAAGGACAAGTTCGAGAACATGGGCGCGCAGATGGTCAAAGAGGTTGCTTCGCAGACCTCCGACGTGGCCGGCGACGGCACCACCACAGCCACCGTGCTCGCGCAGGCGATTCTCAAAGAAGGGCTCAAATCGGTTGCGGCCGGCATGAACCCGATGGACCTCAAACGCGGCGTCGACAAGGCGGTGACCGCGGCGGTCGAGGAACTCAAGAAGTTGTCCAAGCCGTGCGACGACAACAAGGCGATTGCCCAGGTGGGTGCGATCTCCGCCAACAGCGACCCGCAGATCGGCGACATCATCGCAGAGGCGATGGAAAAGGTCGGGCGCGAAGGCGTGATCACCGTCGAAGAGGGTCAGTCGCTCGCCAACGAACTCGACGTGGTCGAGGGTATGCAGTTCGATCGCGGTTACCTGTCGCCGTACTTCATCAACAGCCAGGAGAGCATGACGTGTGAGCTGGAAGACCCCTACATCCTGCTGCACGACAAGAAGATCTCCAACATCCGCGATCTGCTTCCGGTGCTCGAGGGTGTCGCCAAATCCAGCCGTCCGCTGCTGATGGTCGCCGAGGATGTCGAGGGCGAAGCGCTGGCCACCCTGGTCGTGAACAGCATCCGCGGGATCGTCAAGGTGTGTGCCGTCAAGGCGCCCGGCTTCGGTGACCGGCGCAAGGCGATGCTGCAGGATATCGCGATCCTGACCGGTGGCCAGGTGATCTCGGAGGAAGTCGGCCTGTCGCTCGAGAAAGTGACGCTCGACGACCTCGGTCAGGCCAAGCGGGTCAGCATCAGCAAGGAAAACACCACTATCGTTGACGGAGCCGGCAAAAGCGATGAGATCAAGGCGCGCGTCGAGCAGATCCGCGTGCAGATCGAAGAAGCCACCTCCGACTACGATCGTGAAAAGCTGCAGGAGCGCGTCGCCAAGCTGGCGGGCGGTGTGGCAGTGATCAAGGTGGGTGCTGCTACCGAGATCGAGATGAAGGAGAAGAAGGACCGCGTCGACGACGCCCTGCACGCCACGCGGGCCGCTGTCGAGGAAGGGATCGTTGCCGGCGGTGGCGTTGCCCTGGTGCGCGCGCGCAAAGCCCTCGACGGGCTGAAAGGTGACAACCACGATCAGGACATCGGTATCAAGATCGCCCAGCGGGCGATGGAGATGCCGCTGCGCCAGATCGCGCAGAACGCGGGCGCCGAAGGCTCGGTGGTCCTGGCCAGGGTCGAAGAGGGCAAGGGCTCCCACGGCTACAACGCGGCCACCGGTGAGTATGGCGACCTGGTCAAGATGGGTATCCTGGATCCGACCAAGGTCGTACGCTCCGCGCTGCAGAACGCGGCCTCCGTTGCCGGCCTGATGATTACCACCGAGGCCATGGTTGCCGAGTCGCCGAAGGAAGAAGCGGCGCCGGCCGCCCCGGGCGGTATGGACGGCATGGGTGGCATGGGTGGTATGGGCGGCATGATGTAAGCAGCCTGCTGACACCGAAAAAGCCCCGTTTCACACGGGGCTTTTTTTTTGGCTCGCCCGGTGGCGCGCGTTTGCGCCCCGGGCGACGATGCAAGAAAATCCTGTGCAGAGGCGCAAAGCCCGGATGAAACGCTGACCGAAGGAGTTCGATGAGTCGATCGTCAATGCGTACGGCGCCGGCCGTCGTATGTCTGCTGGTACTCTGGTCGTGCTCTGTCACCGAGGAGGCAAGCGATGCCAGGGAAGCGTTGCGCGCTGCGCGCGAGCCTGAAGCGCCCGCCGTGTCGGAGCCGCCGCCGACCCACGCCCCCCGGCCGCAGTACTCCGTGGTGCCCGATGTCGTGATCGACACCGCGCCGCAACCCGCGCCGCGGGCGGCGGTGCGAACGCGGGTCTCCGCGGTGGGCGACATTATGCTCGACGGCACCGCGCGGCCGTACCTGCAGCGTTACGGCTACGATCACGCGTTTGCAAGGGTGCACGCGCTGTTCGCCGACTCCGATCTTGTGATCGGCAATCTGGAGGGGCCGCTCACCGATTTCGACGTCCCGCTGGTGGACAAGGAGTACCTTTTTCGTTCGCCCGCCTCCCCGGTGGCCGCGGCGCTGGCGCGGGCGGGAATCGGCGCGGTGTCGCTGGCCAACAACCATGCGCTGGATTACGGTATGCCCGGGTTACGCGACACGATCGTGGCGCTGCGCGGTGCGGGCATTGCTCATTTCGGCGCCGGCGAGTCGTTGCGCGATGCGCGCACGCCGGCCATCTTCGACACCGGGCAGGCAACGATCGGCATGCTCGGCTACTCCAACACCTTCCCGGAAGCCTTCTGGGCGGGGGCGTCGCGCGGCGGCACGGCGTTCGGCCACGAGGCGCAGATACGCGCCGACGTCGCGGCGCTGGCTCGCCGGGCCGACATCGTCGCCGTGTCGTTCCACTGGGGACGCGAGGGGTCTACCGAGCTGCGGCCCTACCAGCGGCTGCTGGCACGCGCGGCGATCGAGGCCGGCGCCGAGCTCGTCATCGGCCACCACCCGCACGTGATCCAGGAAATCGAGCGCTACCGCGATGGCGTGATTCTCTACAGCCTGGGGAACTTCACCTTCGGCTCGTTCAGCACCCGCGCGATCGGGGCCATCGCGCACGTTGACTTCGTCGACGGCGCGTTTACCGAGCTGGTGTTGCAGCCGTTAAACGTGAACAACTTCGAAGTCTATTTTCAACCGCGCCCGCTCGACGTTCACCAGGCGCGCGAGACGTTCGAGCGGCTGCGCACGCTCAGCCGCAACAGCGGCACCGAACTGCGCTGGCGCGAGGGTAAAATCGTGCACAGCGCGACCGTGTCCGCAGGGTTGTCACGGGGCGAGTAATAGCTGCGGGCGGCCGTGAATTGGGCGATAATGCCGGCTGCGTCGTACAACCGCCTGCCCGGCGCAGCCCCGCGCGCGCTCTCGAACCCCGCCTTTCCGTGGAGACCCGGTGACATGACAGCCTCCAACGACGCGATCAACGTCCACTATCCGAGCACCGCCGAGGCGCGGCACTGCCAGGCGCATCCGAGTGGCGCGGACCGCGAGAAACGCATTCTGGCAGTGCGCCGCGCAGCCGTCAGGCCGGTACAGCGGATGCCGGCGTTCGCGCGCGGTCTCAACACGCCGGCGCTCGGTTAAGCGTTGGCGCAGATGCTGAAGGTTCACGCCCGGGTCGTGCTGAGCGCCGCGCTGTGTGTGCTGACCGCCTGCAGCTCGGGCCTGTCGCCCTGGCAACGGGGTCACCTCGCGGAAGAGGCGATGCAGTTCGATGCCGAGCGGGCCGGCGCCAGGCTCGAGCGGCAGTACTACTTCAGCCGCGAAGCGGCGCGCGGCGGACAAAGCTTCGGCGGCACGGGGTGCGGCTGCAATTGAGCATTCGCCGCCGACGCGTGACGACGGCACTCGCTTCCGCCAGCGGCGCACTGCTCGCAAGCCCGGCGCCGGTAACCGCCGCGCACGAGTGGGACGTCGAGGCGGCGAGCCTCATCTTCACCGAATTCGAGAAGGTGTCCGGCACCGAGCTGACGTTGAGCGGGCGTACGCCACTGTCTACGGACAGTGGCCTGACCCTGGGCGCGGTGCTCGATGTGCTGATCGGCGCCAGCCCGAACGGCGCGACGCCCAGCGATGTGCCGCAGACCTTCACCACGCCATCGGGATTCGACAGCTACCGGGCAGGTGCCGGCGAAGAGCCGCTGGACGATACGTATCAGGACAACCGCCTGGAGCTGTCCGCCGCCTGGGATCGCCGTTACACGCGCACGCTGAACGGTCTGTTCGGCGGCCGGGTGTCCATGGAGTTCGATTACATGTCGATCGGTGCGAACACGCGCTGGGGCATCGACAACGATTCGCGCGACACGCTGTGGAGCGTTGCGGGCGCGGTGTCCCACGATCGCATTCACCCGGTCGGCGGAATTCCTGTTCCGCTTGCCTCGATGCAGCCGCAGGATACGCCGCAGCCGCGCGCGAGCGCTGCTAAGACGAAGAACGTCCTGGATGCTTTGTTTGGCGTCTCGCAGGTGCTGGGCGCGCGCACCGTCGCGCAGTTCAACTACTCGCAGACCTACAGCGACGGGTACCATGCCGATCCTTACAAGCTGGTCAGCGTGGTCGCTGCGGGCACCGGTCGAACGCTGGACTACGTGTACGAACAACGGCCCGAGAAGCGCACGGTGCACGGCGTTTTCTCCGGGGTGAAGCACCGTTTCGACGAGCTCGTGCTGGATCTGGGCGCCCGCTACACGACCGACGACTGGGGCGTCACCTCTACGACGCTGGACCTGCGTGTGCGCAGCACCGCCAGTGACCGGACATTCTGGGAGCCGCACCTGCGCTGGTACACGCAAAGCGCCGCCGACTTCTTCCGCCAGAGCATCACCGATGTTGCACCGCTGCGTGGTGCGCTAAGCGCAGATCGCCGGCTCGCCGCGTTCGATGCCGTGACGCTGGGCGTGAAGTACGGCGAGAACGCCGTCGAGGGCGAGGCCTTCGCCGTCAGCGTCGAGTACTATCATCAGTTCGGCGACGACTCGCCCGCGGACGCGGTAGGCGTGCAGCGCGGACTCGACCTGTTCCCCGAAACGCGGGCGATTCTGGTGCTGGTTACGAATTCGTTCGTGTGGTAACCGGCCGTGCTGCAGCGGGATGTAAAGATGATCCGTCGAGGCCCGCTCTGGTGCGGTCAGTTCCGCGCCATGGCAAGTCCGTGCGAAGTGCTGATCGACGGCGCCGGGCGCAGAGCGGCCAGTGAGCTTGCGCAAACGGCCGCGCGCGAAGCCTGGCGCATCGAGTGCACGTTCAGCCGCTACCGCGACGACAACATCGTGCACCGGATCAACAACGCGGGCGGCGCGAGCGTCGAGGTCGATACCGAAACCGCACGCCTGCTGGATTTCGCCGATCAGTGCTACCGCCTCAGCGACGGCCGGTTCGACATCACCTCGGGAGTCCTGCGCAGGGCGTGGCGCTTCGACGGTGGTCGCGCAGTGCCGGACCCCGGCGAGATCGCGCAGTTGTTGCCCAGGGTCGGGTGGGACAAGGCGCTGTGGGACAACCCGCGACTGGTTCTACCGGCAGGCATGGAAATCGATTTCGGCGGCATCGGCAAGGAGTACGCGGTGGACAGCGCGCAGCAGCTGCTGGCGACGCACAGCGAGCTGCCGGCGCTGGTCAACCTGGGCGGCGATCTTGCAGTTACCAGGAACCGACGCAGCGCGGATGCCTGGCGCGCCGGCGTGGAGGATCCGGCGCGCGGCGGGGCAACCGGCGCCATTACGCTGCAGCAGGGCGCGCTGGCCACCAGCGGAGACACCCATCGCTACGTGTTGAAAGACGGTGTGCGCTACGGTCACATCCTCGATCCGCACACCGGCTGGCCGGTTACGGGCGCGCCGCGTTCGGTGACCGTGGCCGCGCCGAACTGCACCCAGGCGGGCATGCTGGCAACCTTCTCGCTGCTGCAGGGCGCGGAGGCGGAGCGTTTTCTGCAGGCGGAGGGGGTCGCCTACTGGTGCCAGCGCTGAGCCGCCCGCCGTCCCGATTCAGTGAGCTTGTTAAGATACACAATTAATATCAATGAGATACAGGCGATTATAGATTTGTTCTAATAGTCGCTATAATGCGTAGATGAGTACCGCGAACCAGTATCCATTGAACAAGGCCGGGGTCGTCGAGCTTCTGCAGCGCTACGGCATCATGCCCACTCAGCAGCGTATCGACATCGCGTACTTCCTGTTTCAGAAGCCGCAGCACCTGTCTGCCGAGGCGATTCTGGCCGGCGTGAACACGCGGAGCGAGCGCGTGTCGAAGGCGACGGTCTACAACACGTTGGGATTGTTCGTGCGTACCGGGCTGATACGCGAGGTGCTGATCGATCCGGAGCGGGTGTTCTACGACTCGAACAACGAGCCTCACTACCACGTTTACAACCTGGAGACGGGTGAGTTGAGCGATGTGAGCACGCACGGACTGAGCATGCCGCCGCTGCCGGCGCTGCCGCCCGGCACCGAAGTCGACTCGCTGGATATCATTATTCGCGTGCGCAACGCGCGCTGATCGTCCAGCGCGGCGCCGCCGCGTTCAGCTCAAATCCTCTACCAGTGCGTCGCGTACCGCCGCGGGCAGGGAGTCGACCACGAACGTGGCGTGCGGGTGATCCACTCCGACGGCCACCCGCGCACCCTGGCGCGCATCCGCCACCATCGCGGGATTCAGCTCGAAGCGCAGGAAATGTACTGAGGAAGTCTTCTCCTCGGTGGCGCGATCCAGATCCTCGTCGCAGACGGGGCGTACCCTGTCGTGATCGCTGACCTGCACCCACACTGCTTGCTCGACGCCGACGAGCTCGGACAGCGCGCGCTTGCGCTCTACCACGTCCTCGTACTGCAGCATCATGGTGGCCTTCCAGTTGCTGCCGTCGGGGATCAGCGGATTGTAGGCATCCAGTTCTTCCTGGATGGCGTCGGCCTCGAAGATACGCTCGATGCGCAGCATTTCCTGGATCTGATAGTGCATGGTGAGGCGATCTTCGAACATCAGGCTGATGTGCTCGCCGAGATTCACCAGCCGGTTCTTCTTGTGCGCGATGACCCGGGCGCGCATCTGCGCCCGCTTATCGGCGTAGGCTTCGAGCGTATACAGGTCTTCCCGGGTCAGTTTCTGCATGGTCGTAGTCATATTCCGTAGGCTTTGCGCAGCAACGACACCGGATGCTGCGGGGCGCTGCCGTCACCGAGCGTGGTGGCAATCTGATGACCGGCCATCGGGCAGTCGCTCGCGTAACAGTCGGCCTGCGCCTGGGTCACCCCGCGCGCCACCGGACGGCAGATCTTGCGCGAAACGTCGTGATACTCCTGCTTGACCGCGTACGTGCCATCATGTCCGGAGCAACGCTCGATCACGTCTATCTCGGTGCCGGGGATCAGTGCGAGCAGATCGCGGGTCTTGAGCCCGATGTTCTGAACCCTCAGGTGGCAGGCTGCGTGATAGGCGAGCTTGCCCAGTCCACTGGCGAAATCCAGGTTCAGGCCGCCTTCCTTGTGGCGCAACATCAGGTATTCGAACGGATCGAAAACATGCGCTTTGACCTTGGCGACGTCCGGGTCGTCCGGAAACAGCAGAGGCAGCTCCTGCTTGAACATCAGCACGCAGGACGGGATCACCGCCACGATGTCGCAGCCCGCGTCGATCGCCTCGACCATCGGCGGGATGTTGGTTGCCCGGGCTGACTGCAGCGCGTCGATGTCCCCGAGCTCCAGCTTCGGCATGCCGCAGCAGCGCTCCTGCCGCAAGAGAGTCACCGCGATGCCGTTGTGCTCGAGCACCGCCTGCAGGTCCTCGTTCAACCGGGGTTCGTTGTAGTTGCCATAGCAGGTGGTGAACAGCGCGACCCTGCCGCGGGTGGCACCGATCGGCCGCGGCTCGCCACTGTCCCGCTCGCGCCAGCGTTTGCGGAAGGTCTTGCTGTGATACTCGGGAACGTGCGCTTCCGGGTGGACGCCGAACGCCTTGCTCAGCATGGCGCGGCCAAGCCTGGATTGGTTGGCGGCGTTCACGGTCTGCACGACGATCGGAATGCCTGCCAGCTTGCCGACCGTGTCCGTGGATGAAAGCACCCGATCGCGCAGCGGCGGCTTCTGCTGGCGGTGCTTGACCATCTTGGCGCGCAGCATCAGGTGCGGGAAGTCCACGTTCCATTCGTGCGGCGGCACATACGGGCACTTCGTCATGTAGCACAGGTCGCACAGGTAGCAGTGGTCGACGACCTTCATGTAGTCGCTTTTCGCCACCCCGTCGACCTCCATGGTCGCGGACTCGTCGACCAGATCGAAGAGCGTCGGAAACGCATGGCACAGGCTCACGCAGCGCCGGCAGCCGTGGCAGATGTCGTAGACCCGCTCGAGCTCGCGGTTCAGCGCCTCGGGATCGAAAAAACCCGCACCCTGCCAGTCAAGCGCATGACGCGTAGGCGCACCGAGACTCCCTTCGCGAGTTTCCCCAGCCATAATTCAGCCCTGGTGTTGGAAGGCGGGGACCGCGCCGCGGTCCCCGCGAAGAGAAGGTCAGCCGTCCAGCGTATCCAGCGCTTTCTGGAAACGGTTGGCGTGCGAGCGTTCCGCCTTGCCGAGCGTCTCGAACCAGTCGGCAATTTCCTCGTAGCCTTCCTGGCGGGCCGTTTTCGCCATGCCGGGGTACATATCGGTGTACTCGTGGGTCTCGCCGGCGATTGCCGCCTTGAGGTTGTCGGCAGTGGCGCCGATCGGCAGCCCGGTGGCCGGATCGCCGCTTTGCTCGAGGTACTCCAGGTGCCCGTGGGCGTGACCCGTTTCACCCTCCGCGGTGGAGCGGAACACGGCGGATACGTCGTTATAACCCTCTACGTCGGCCTTCGCGGCGAAATACAGGTAACGGCGGTTAGCCTGCGACTCGCCCGAGAATGCGTCCTTGAGGTTCTGTTCCGTCTTGCTGCCTTTCAAAGACATTGCGTCTGTCCTCCGAATGATGACTGTGGAAACGTCAAGAGCACCCTTCGGGTGCTCGTTCCGCGTATTGATATAGACCAACTCTCAATACTTAGATTTAGTCTAAACTTACGCTCCCCGGTTTGTCAATCGCGCCCGGCGCCGGATCGGCGAACAGCACCAGGTGCTCGACGTCCAGGCGAATGCCGATCTCCTGGCCGACCTTGTGATCGTGGTGGCTGGGCGCCATGCACAGAATCCGGTCACCGCTCGGCAGCGCCAGCGTGTAGAGGAACTCGGCGCCGCGGAACGCCCGGTCGACGATTCTGGCGGTAGTGCGGGCCGCGTCGTCGTGAATCACGTCGTCGGGGCGGATGAGCACGTTGAACCGGTCCCCGTTCAAGTCGTTCACGATCTGTCCCGACAGCTCCCCCAGCTCGGTGAGGATCGAGTTGGTTCCGGCGCGGGTGGCCGGCAGCAGCGTGCCCTGGCCGATGAAATCGCCGACGAACAGATCTGCCGGCCGGTGATAGAGCTCGTAAGCGGAGCCCCACTGATGCAGCCGTCCGGCGTTCATCACCCCGATCGAGTCCGCCATCGCGAAGGCCTCGAACTGATCGTGGGTGACCAGCAGCGCGGTGATAGAGTCCTCGCGCAGCATGCTGCGCACCTCTTTCGCAAGCTGTTCGCGCAGTTCCGCGTCCTGGCTGCCGAACGGCTCGTCCAGCAGCAGCAGGTCCGGGCGCGGCGCCATCGCCCGGGTGAGCGCGACACGCTGCTGCTGTCCGCCGGACAGCTGATGGGGGTAGGTGTTACGGTAGGCTTGCATGTCCACGAGGTCCAGCAACTGCGTCACCCGCGCGCGGGTTTCGCGCGCCGACATGCCTCGCAGCCCGAAAGCGACGTTGTCGGACACATCCAGATGCGGAAACAGGGCGTAGTCCTGAAACACCATTCCAACCCGGCGCTTTTCGGGGGCAACGCTCCACCCGGCGCCGCTGACCTCGCGATCGCGAATCAGGATGCGGCCGCGGTGCGGCAGCTCGAAGCCCGCTATGGCTCTCAGCACGGTGGTTTTGCCGCAACCGCTTGGCCCCAGCAGGCAGCCGATCTGCGCGCGTTCCAGTTGCAGGCTTACCTCGTCCACCGCGCGCAGCGCTGCGAACTCGATCACCAGCTGCTCAAGGGTCAATTGCATTGGTCAGCGTTCTTCCCGGATCGGAACGGCGCTAAGGGTAACGGCATACTGCCCGCGGGCACAATTGCCGGCCGCTCGAGGCCAGCACTTACCGGGGCGCAAGGTGGCAGGGGCGTCGCGCCCGTGCCTGCGGCGCGGTTGCCGCGTAGCGGCCGCTTACTTATGCTCACGCCGATGCGCGAACTCCCTCCCCAGGCCGCGGCCGTCGGCGAACAGCACTGGCACCGTCTGTGCGCGTCGCTCGACGCGGCTGGTTTGGCGCCGCTGGAGGGCGAGCTCGCCGATCAGGCGCGCTACGTATTCGCCTGCAGCGACTACGTGGCCCGAACCTGTCAGCGATGGCCAGAGCTGATCCACGAGATGAGCGGTTCGGGACACCTGCAGGCACCGCAGGACGTGGGCGCGTGCGCGCGTGAGCTGCGCGAGCTGCTGTCCGATGTCGGACCGAACGAAGAGCGCATGATGGCGGTGCTGCGCCGCTTCCGGCATGCGCAGCTGCTGCGCATAGCCTGGCGCGACCTGTGCGCGGTGGCCGACCTGACGGAAACGTTGAGCGATCTGAGCGCGCTCGCGGATGCGTGCCTAGATCAGGCGGTGGCGAAACTGTACGCATGGCACTGCGAACGCTGGGGCACGCCGCGCGACGCCGCCGGCACGCCGCAACAGCTTATCGTGCTGGGCATGGGCAAGCTCGGCGGCCGCGAGCTGAATTTTTCCTCCGACATCGATCTGATATTCGCGTTTCAGAGCAACGGTGAGACCGACGCCCCGAAGCCCCGCTCGAACATCGAGTTCTTCACCCGGGTGGGGCAGCGCCTGATCCGGGTGCTTACCGAGCCGACCGTGGACGGCTTCGTCTACCGCATCGATATGCGGCTGCGGCCGTTCGGCGACAGCGGCCCGCTGGTGGCGAGCGGCGAGGCGCTCGAGCACTACTACCTGACGCAGGGCCGCGACTGGGAACGCTACGCGATGATCAAGGCGCGTATCGTGGCCGGCGACCGTGCGGCCGGCGAACAGCTGCTCGAGGAACTGCAGCCTTTCGTGTACCGCCGCTATCTGGACTATGCCGCGATCTCCTCGCTGCGCACCATGAAAGACGGCATCCGCAGGGAGCAGCGGAAGCGCGGTAAAAGACACGACGTCAAGCTCGGGCGCGGGGGCATTCGTGAAATCGAGTTCATCGGCCAGGCGTTTCAGCTGGTTCGCGGCGGGCGCGAACCGCGGCTGCGGGTGCGCGGTATAGACCGGGCGCTGCAGCGGCTCGCGGAGAACGACCACCTGCCCGTCGAGGCGGTGGGCGAGTTGCGAGCCGCCTACAGGTTTCTGCGCCGCCTCGAGAATCGTTTGCAGATGCTCAACGACGAGCAGGTGCACACGTTACCGCTAGAGCAGTCCGCCCAGCAGCGCATTGCGGCGGCGATGGGTACGCGCGACTGGCAGGAACTGCTGAACGAGTACCAGGCACACAGCGCCAGGGTAGCCAATCAGTTCGCGGCGACCTTCACTGCCGCAGAACAGCACGCGGCAGCCGGCGACAAGGCGTCGAAGTGGGCGGTCGTGTGGCAGGGCGAGCTGGAAGAGGAGGTCGAATCGAAATTGCGCGACCTCGGCTTCCAGGACCCGCGCGCGGTACGCGATCGCCTGCTGGCGCTGCGCAAGAGCTTCAATTACAAGTCGTTGAGTCAGACCGCGCGCGAGCGTTTCGACAAATTGATGCCGAGCGTGCTGCGCGTCTGCACCACTGCGGCCAATCCGGACGATACCCTGTATCGCAGCATCGCCCTGCTGCAGCAGATCGCGGGGCGCAGCGTCTACCTGGTGCTGCTGCACGAGCATCCGCTCGCCCTGGATCAGCTGACCAAGCTGTTTTCGGCGAGCGCCTGGATTGCGCAGTTCGTGAGCCAGCACCCGATCCTGCTGGACGAGCTTCTCGATCCGCGCAGTCTGTACCAGCTGCCGGATCGGGCGGCGCTGAGCGAGGACCTGGCGAACCTCACTCAACAGCTGGACCCGGCCGATCAGGAGACGTACCTAGACCACGTGCGGCATTTCAAGCACTCCAACGTGCTGCGCGTGGCCGCCGTCGACCTCACCAGCAACCTCGACGCCGGTGCCGTGAGCGACCGGCTCACCTGCCTTGCCGAGGTGCTATTGCAAAGCGTTTACGAAACGGTCTGGCAGGAGCTCGCGCAGCGTCACGGCCGTCCCTGCTGTGAAGTAGGGGGCGAACGCCGCAACCCCCAGCTGGCCATCATCGCCTACGGTAAACTCGGCGGCATGGAGCTGGGCTACGGCTCGGATCTCGATCTGGTGTTTCTGCACGACAGCGAGGGCGAACGGCAGCTCACGGACGGCGCTCAGCCGGTCGACAACGGCACCTTCTTTACCCGGCTTGGCCAGAAACTGATTCACTATCTGGCCACCCGCACGGCGGCTGGCGTGCTGTACGAAATCGACACGCGCCTGCGGCCCAACGGCAACTCCGGTCTGCTGGTCAGCTCGCTGGAAGCGTTCGAGAAATACCAGCGTGAAGATGCCTGGACCTGGGAGCATCAGGCGCTGGTGCGGGCGCGCCCGGTGGTGGCGAGCACCCGGCTCGCGGCGCGCTTCGCAGCGATTCGCGAGAGCGTCCTGTCGCAGCCGCGTGACATCGAGCCGCTGCGCCGGGACATTACCGAGATGCGTGACAAGATGCGCGCGGAGCACAACGATTCGGCGCCCGGCGACGTGTTCAAACACGCCGCCGGCGGTATCACGGACATAGAATTTATGGTCCAATACATGGTGTTGGCCGCGGCGTCCGACCATCCCCGATTGTTGGCATACACCGATAACCAGCGTCTGCTCGAGACGCTGCATGCCCTGGGTCTGCTCGCGGGTGAGGATGCGCGCATGCTGGGCGAAGCCTATCCGTTGCTGCGGGCCTGCGCACACCGTGCCGCGCTGGGCGAAGCGCCGGACGCCGACACCCTGCAGCGTGCCGGGCAGACACAGGAAGCGGTGGTGGCGTTGTGGCGGCGCACGCTGCAGTTACCGGGTTAGTACGAGGAGAGATCATCGATGTCCATGGCCGACCGTGACGGCTGGATCTGGTTCGACGGCGAACTGGTGCCGTGGCGCGAAGCGCAGGTGCATGTGCTGACCCATACGCTGCACTACGGCATGGGGGTGTTCGAAGGCGTGCGTGCTTACGAGACCGAACGCGGCACGGCGATCTTTCGGCTCGCCGATCACACCCGGCGGCTGTTCGACTCGGCAAAGATCATCGGCATGCAGATCCCCTTCGATCCGGCAACCCTGAACGAGGTCCAGGTTCAGGTGGTCAGGAAAAACGCTCTGCACAGCGCCTACATCCGGCCGATGTGTTTTTACGGAGCGGAGGGCATGGGGCTGCGCGCAGACAATCTTGCGGTGCATTGCATCGTTGCCGCCTGGGGATGGGGTGCTTACCTGGGCGCGGACAACATGCAGCGCGGCATTCGTATCAAGACCTCGTCGTACACGCGCCACCACGTCAACATCGCCATGTGCAAGGCCAAGGTCAACGGCCAGTACACGAACTCCACGCTGGCGCTGCAGGAGGCGCTGACCGACGGTTACGACGAGGCCCTGCTGCTGGACACCGAAGGTTATGTGGCCGAGGGCAGCGGGGAGAATTTCTTCATCGTACGCGACCGGGTCATCTACACACCCGACCTGACCTCGGCGCTCAATGGCATCACCCGCAACACGGTTTTCACGCTTGCCCGGGAAGCAGGGCTGGCGCTGGTGGAGAAGCGGATTACGCGCGACGAGGTGTATATAGCGGACGAAGCGTTTTTTACCGGCACCGCTGCGGAGGTGACGCCGATTCGCGAAGTTGACAATCGCCAGATCGGGGCCGGCGGTCGGGGGCCGGTAACCGAGGCGCTGCAAAGCGAATACTTCAAGCTGGTCCAGGGCCGCCGCGAGGCGCCGGAGGGCTGGTTGACTTACGTGGAGTGAGGACCGCCATGCCGCATGCCGATAAAACCGCGGGACGCGACGACTATCAGACGCCGAACGCCAGGACCGTCTACGAGGTGACCGCGGACGCTTTACCGCTGCACTGTCCGACGCCGGAGACCAGTCTGTGGAATTCGCACCCGCGCGTTTACATACCGTTGCAGGAGACCGGCGAGTACCGGTGTCCCTACTGCGGCGCCGTCTATCGGCTGGTGGACAAGTAGCACGACCGCCTCGCGGCCGTCCTGCGCGCCGGGCGGGTGAAGCGTATCCGGCTGCGCGAATCGCCGGGGGGAGGGCTTGATTTCCAGCCATGCCGGAGTCGGTGGCCAACACAACGCGGAATCGCAACGCGTGCGTGAGGCCGTACACAGGGAAGGCAGGAACACCTACCTCTACGACGCCGATCTGATCGACAGCCGGCAGGTGTTCACCCTGTTTGTCGAGGCCTCGCCCGCCAACGTGCAGCAGACCGCCGGCGGCCGCGGTCAGATTCACGTGGTGTGCCATGCGGGCCAGGACTATGTGCTTCGCCACTATCGCCGTGGCGGTCTGTTCGCGCGGATCACGGCCGACCGTTACGTGTGGACCGGCTTGCGATTCAGCCGCCCGTGGCGCGAGTGGCGGTTACTGGCGCAGCTGCACGCGCACGGACTGCCGGTGCCGCGACCGCTCGCCGCCAAGCTGACGCGCCGCGCGGCGATCTACCGCGCCGATCTGGCCACCCTGCGCCTGCCCGCCGAGGGCTCGCTCGCCGAGCACCTGCTGCGCGCGCCGCTGAGCGAAACGGCCTGGCGCAAACTCGGTGAAGTGATCTGGATGTTCCACGCGCTGGGTGTCTGTCACGCTGACCTGAACGCCCACAACGTGTTGCTGGCCGATGCCGGCGCACAGTTCTGGCTGATCGATTTCGACAAAGCGACGCTGCGCGCGCCGGCGCAGTCGTGGCAGAGCGAAAACGTGCAGCGGCTCAAGCGTTCGCTGGACAAGCTGCAGGGTGCGAACCCGCGTGCACACTTCGAACAGCACGGGTGGCACTGCCTGTTCGGCGCCTACTCGAAAGCGTCCAACACCCCGGTGTCCGCCCACAGCTGCTGAAGCCGTCGAAGGTAGCGCTCGAGCACGTGCGCTTCTGCGTGCATGGTTTCCAGCAAGGCGGCGCGCAGTGCATCGCGCCGTTCCTGGTCCGCGCACAGGGCTGCCACTGTCGCCTGTAGCGCCTCTGCGCCGTCTACCTGCAGCAGCGCGCCGGCGGTCAGCAGCCGGTGTGTCTCGTCGGCGAAATTGTCCATGTGCGGTCCGACCACCACCGGGCAGCCGTAACGCGCCGCTTCGAGCAGGTTCTGCCCGCCGCGCGGCGCGAACGAGCCGCCCATGACGGCCAGGTGCGCGTGCGCGAACCAGGTACCGAGCTCACCGAGCGTGTCAGCGATGTACACCTGGGTCGCTGCCGTCACGTTTTCCTGCCTCGACCTCAAAGCCACCTCTGCCCCCAGCCGGCGCAGTGTGTCCGCCAGCGCTTTGCCGCGATCCGGGTAGCGCGGGGCGATCACCAGTAAAGGCAGCCCGCCGCCAGCGAGCTGGATGCGCGCGCACAGCTCCTCCTCGGGCGCATGCGTCGAGGCGGCCAGCCAGTAGGGCCGCGCGATGAACGGCGGCGGTGCGTGGCTGCGCGCCGGATCGGCTGCGAACTTGAGATTGCCGAGCGCCTGGACGCTGCCGGGCCGCGCCCCTAGGTCCAGGAACCGTCGGGCGTCGGTATCGTTGCGTGCCAGCACCGCGGTCACCCGCTGCAGAGCATCGCGTTGTGCGCGGCGCGACCACAGCGGTGCCCCCAGACTGCGTTGCGACAAGCGCCCGTTGATGATGACGATGCCAACGCCGGCCGCGCCGCAGCGGGCGAACAGATGCGGCCACAGCTCGGTTTCCAGCACCAGCCCCGTGAGCGGGCGCACCCGGGTCACGAATGCGCGGGTCGCGAATTGCCAGTCGATAGGCAGGTAGCAATGGCCGACGCTCTGCGCCAGGCGTTGCCTGAGCGCCAGGGCGCCGGTGGGCGTGTTCGTGGTAACCAGGATCGGCAGCGAGGGATAACGCGCCTGCACCGCCTCGAGCAGCGGCGCCGCTGCGTGCACTTCGCCGACGGAGGCGCAATGTGTCCACAAAGGGCGCCGCGCGGCGCGCGGCAGGTTCAGCCCGAGCCGCTGTTTGAAGTAACGCCAGCCGCCGTCGCGCAAGCTGCGCCGGACCGTGTAGTACAGCACATACGGGGCCAGCAGCAGCAGCGCCAGTCGGTACATGTGCTCAATAGACGCGTGGCGCGCCGGGCGGGCGCGTCTTGAAACGCTGGTGAACCCACAGGTACTGGCCCGGGGCCCGTGATATCTGCTGCGCCAGGATATCGCTGACCCGGCGTGCGTCGGCGTGGTCGTCCCCGGACGGAAACGCCTCCAGGGGGGGTTCCAGAACCAGCCGGAACCCGGCGTCGTGCGGCTCGCGGTAGGGGTAGAAGGGAATGACCTTGGCGCCGGACAACCGTGCCAGCTTGGCGGTGGCCAGCAGCGTTGCGGTCGGTACGCCCATGAAGTCGACGAACACCGACCCGCGCTGTCCAAAATCCTGATCGGGGGCGTACCAGGTAGGGAGATTCTCCGCCAGTCCGCGCAGGGTGGCGCGCAGCTGGGTTCGCGGAATCACCCGCGCGCAGAATCCCAGGCGCGACTCCAGGGCGACCGCGTCGAACAGCTTGTTGCGGAGCTTGCGGTACATCGCCTGTAGCGGCGCATGCAGGGACAGCAGCCGTCCGCCCATCTCGAGCGATGTGCTGTGACCGGTCAGCAGGATCACGCCCTTGCCCTCCTTGAGCGCGTCCTGCAGGTAGTGCAGCCCCTCTATGCGGCACCGGCGGCGCAGCTGCTCCGGGTTGCCCCACCAGGCCAGCGCCGTCTCGAACGCGCCGATTCCGGTGTGGCGGAACGTCTCCTTGACCAGCGCTTTGCGCTGCGCCGCGCTCAGGTGCGGAAAGCACAGCGCGATATTCACGTTTGCGACGTGACGCCGCTTGCGGTGCAGGTAGTAGAACGCGCTGCCGAGCGCCCGGCCGAGGCGGCACTGCCAGGTGTAGGGCATGCCTGCCACCACGCGCAGCGTGGCCAGCGCCAGCCAGGTTGGCCAGTATCGGGGCGCGAGAAACGCGCCGGGCTTGAAACGCGGGTGCGCCACGCCGGTGGTTCAGGATTCCTGCAGAATGGACAGCACTTGTTGGCGTACCGCGTGGTCGCTATCGGCGAGCCATTCGTACAGCAGCGATTCACAGTTCGTCACCGCCACGCGATCGGCGCGCAGGCGGTGCAGCGCGTTGCGGGTCAGCGCGGCATCGTGGCTGCAGACAGCGTCTTCCGGAACGAACACACGGTAGTCGCAGGCGGCCATTGCCACGGCGGTTTGCAGCACACCGACATGGGTCTGCAGGCCGCAGATCACGATCTGCCGGCGCGCGGCGATCTCGACCGCGTTTGCAAACGGGTCGTCGGCCCATGCACAGTAAGTGGTTTTCTGCACCGCAAACGCACTTTCGGGAAGCGCGCTTGCGATGCGCGCATCGATGGCCCCGAGCGGCGGGTCGGTGTGCTCGGTGTAGATGACCGGCAGCGCCAGCGTCTGCGCAGCGCGCAGCGTCATGGCGATCGCGTGACAGACACTGTCTGCGTCGGCCGGCGGCACCGCCGCGGTGGCGCGGGTCTGGACATCCAGGACGACCAGTGTGCAATCCGGAGCGCGCGCCAGCGCCGGGGCGGTCTGCGTCATATCGCTATGCTCACCGCAACCAGCGTGCGATCCCCTCCAGATCCGTCTCGGCGAGGATTCCCGCCGCCTGTTTGAGGCGCAGCAGATTCAGGATGTAGTCGTAACGCGCGCGTGCATAGTTGCGTTCCGCCAGAAACGTTTCGCGCAACGCGATGAGCACCTCCACGGACGTCCGGGTGCCCACCTCGAAGCCGGCCTGGGTCGCCTCGGCGCCCGCCTGCGTGGACACCAGTGCCTGACGCAGCGCGCGCACCCGGCTGATTTCCGCGATCACGCTGAGGTACGCGCTGCGCGCCTGCTGCACGGTCGTGCGGCGTTGTTTCTCGAGGCGTTCACGTGCGGCGTCGAACTCAGCGCGCGCCTGCTCCACCCGCGAGCCTATGGCGCCGCTGGTGTACAGCGGATAGTTCAACTGGACGCCGATCGAGGCGGTGTTCGATTCGCCCCGGTTGAATCCGCCGCCGGTGTCCTGGTAGGCGTACTGCGCGACCAGGTCGAGCGTCGGGAAGTTGTCGGATCGGTTGATCTCGATGCCCTGACGCGCGACCTCGGTAGCA
This sequence comes from Chromatiales bacterium, assembly GCA_024644045.1. Classification (GTDB taxonomy): domain Bacteria; phylum Pseudomonadota; class Gammaproteobacteria; order JAHELT01; family JAHELT01; genus JAHELT01. The sequence goes on from JAHELT010000003.1 coordinate 37,815, forward strand.
TGCCGGGCGCCTGCCAGAGCGCTGTTCTGTTCCTGTGCCGTTGTCACCCATTGCTCGATGTCATCCGGATCGGGCGCGACCAGCGGCGCATCCTCCGCAAGCCGTTCCAGCTCGTCGTACGGCGTGCCGGTCAGCACCAGCAGCGCCTCGCGGCTCACCGCGAGGATGTTTCTCGCTTCGATCTCCTGGGCGACCGCCAGATCGAAACGCGCCTGCGCTTCCTTGACGTCGGTAATGGCGATCAGGCCGACCTCGAAGCGGCGCTGCGCTTGCTCCAGCTGCTGGGCAATGGCCTCCTGCTCGGCGCGCGCGAAATCCAGGGTGTCCCGCGCCGCGAGCACGTTGAAGTAGCCGTCTGCCACGCGCAGGATCAGCGCTTCGTCGGCGGCGGCGAAGTCCGCCCTCGCCTGTGCCACGCTGGCGTCTACCTGCTCCAGCTGCACCGAGAGATCGCGCCGGTACAGACTCTGGCTGAGCGACAGGCTGAGACCTGTCTGGGTGTAATCGTCGTCGGTGCTGAAATTGTTGCCGTCCGTGTCGATGTAGGTGTAATCGGCGTTCAGGTCGACCTGCGGACGCAGTGCGGCGCGTGCCTGCGGGTCGGCTTCCAGGCTGGCGCGCAGCGTTGCCTCGGCGGCGCCGTAGTCGGCGTCGTTGAGCCTGGCGAGCCGATAGATGTCGAACAGATCTTCCGCCTGCGTTACGCCGGCACAGAGCGCGGCACCAGCCAGACACAGGCTGAGGGTGATGCCGCGCATCAGAAGACGAATTCAGGGGCTGGTGTACTGTTGACCAGCGGCGCCAGTTCGGTTTCGAACAGGCTGTCGCTCACCCAGTTGTCATCGCTGACGCGTGTCACCAGCATCGCTTCCATGATCGGCTGCCTCTTCGACCCGCGCACCACGAACAGGCGGCCGCCGGTGCGCAGCGACTGGCGGTAGCGGTCGGGTACACGGGACATAGAACCGGTGATCGCAACGACGTCGTAGACGCCCGGTTCACCCCAGCCGGTGGCGGCATCCCCGACGTGCAGCGAAACGTTGTTCAGACCGTCACGCTGCAGTTTGCCGCCCGCCGCCTGCGACAGCTCCGGATAGATCTCCACGCTTTGCACGCTCGCGGCGAGCACGCTCAGGCACGCGGTGATGTATCCGCTGCCCGTGCCGATCTCCAGCACACGGTCGCCGGCGGTGATCTGCAGGACCTGCAGCATGCGTCCTTCGACGTTGGGATTCATCATTACCTCGCCGTGCCCGATGGGAATGCGCGTATCGCTGTAGGCCAGCGCCCGGTGAGCCTCTGGTACGTAACGGTCGCGCGGTACGCTCGCCAGCGTGTTCAGGACGCGTTGGTCGAGCACATCCCAGGGCCGGATCTGCTGCTCGATCATGTTGTAACGGGCCTGTTCCAAGTCCATGCGCGATCTCTGGCGAAGGGAAGCGTACGGGTTCGAGCGCCGCGGGCTGCGACGGCGAGGGCGTAACTTACCGGTTGCCAATCAAGCTGGCAAGTCGCCCTGGTGTCAGTCCTGTCATTTGCGCAGACCGAGCGGGTCGGCGGGGTCGATGTGATCCATGAAGGGGATTCGGCGGTCCGTGTGGGTGAGCTGATACACCAGCCCCAGCCAGTTGTTTACCAGCGCCTTGCCGGTATCCGTCCAGGTGTTGTCCAGCAGCGGCTCGAGCTCGGTTTCGGGCAGTTGCGGCGGGGGCCGGCTCGACGCGCGGGCATCTTTCAGCTGCTGCTCGTAAGCACGCAGGACGGCCTGCGCCTCGGCGCTGAAATAGTGCTCGGGAAACGGCGGGTAGTCACGATGCTGGCCGCTGGCGAAGCGTCCGACTTCGCGCTTGAACTCCTTGAACAGGCTGTTGATGTCGTACTCGGGGTGCCCTTGAAAATACACGCTGCGGAACTGATCTTCGCTGACCGCCAGATACACGCCGGCCTCGGTGCTGTCGGCGAGTACGGTCAGCCCCGCTTCCTCGAACGCGTGGCGCGGCATGTCGTACACATGGGAATGCGGTCCGTCGAAGCGCGTGTTCACGTCCAGCAGCAGAGGATGCTGAACGCCGGTCACGCGGTGCTCGTAGACGCCCCAGCGCTTGCTGGGCAGTTTCTCGCGATACTTGCCGTGATACGCCTGCAGCGCCGCGTGCGTGGCGAGGCAGGAATACAGCGTGGAGCAAACCACTTCACGCGCCCAGGTCATGACCTCCACCAGCGGTCGCCAGAACGGCTCCGCCGTCAGATCCGCTTCGATCGGGTTGGCCCCGGTGATGATCAGCGCGTCCAGACCTTCCTCGCGAATCCTATCGAAGGTCACGTAGTACTTCGCAACGTGCTCGGCGGCGAGCCCTTCGCGCGGCACCCCGTCGCACGTGAAGGGGTGCACATAGAACTGCGCGATTCGGTTGCAGGAACCGACCAGCCGCAGAAACTGGCGCTCGGTTGCCTCGAGCGCCGCGTCCGGCATCAGGTTCAACAGACCGACGTGCAGCTCGCGGATGTCCTGCGAGCGGGCGCGTTCGCGCGTCAGCACTTCCTGACCGTTGTCGCGCAGGCGCTGGAAACTCGGCAGGCTGGTATTGGCGACTAGTGGCATGGATCGGTAACCGGGTGTGCGCCCGAATCTACAACGCTCGATCCACCAATGCCAGCACGTCCGCTTCGTCCCGCACTGCCTCGATATCCTTCGCCTCAACGGTGCACCCGAAGCGCTGTGCGATCGAGGCGTACAACGGTCTGCGGTGGGCCACCAGGTGCGGAAAAATCCAGCGCACGAACGCGTCCGGATTCACGTCGTCACTGCTGCTCAAAGCCTGCTCGCGCAGATAGATCGCCAGCTGGGCGTCGAGAAACGCCTCCTGGTAGTACATCGGTTTGGGGTAGTCCACCTGGCGCTGAACGAGCATTTCCTCGAGACTTTCGTCTGCGTGGATGTAGACAATCAGGGTGTGCTCGCCGAGATGCGCGATGGTTTCCTCATCGTTCAGCTCACACACGCTGCCACCGGCATCGTTGACAAACTTGGAGTAGCCGTAGATGTCGCGGGCTTTCTGAATGAACTCGCCGATCTCACGCATGGCGGCGATCTCGGCCTGCCGGTGCAGCGACTGCCGGCGCTTGAACTCCTGCAGACCCAGCCCGCCCAGGCGCGGATCGCCCAGCTTGCCGACAAAGGAGGACAGCGGCGCCAGATTGTCTACGGTGATGTTGTTGGCAATATAGATCGAGTCGCTGCGCAGCAGCTCGCGCAGGAACGGTATCTGCATTGCCTGCTTCTTGATGTTGTCCAGGATCGGTTCGCTGAGATACTTGGTGCCGATGCGGTAGTCGCCGGAGTAGTGGAACCAGGTCGACTTCGGCAGCTTGCTGGCCAGCGTTGTCTTCCCGACGCCGGACATGCCCATGAAAGTCAGCGCTTTTTCCTTCCAGGCGCGGAACTCACGGCGTTTCATGCGCACGCCAGACCCTCCCGCGGCTCCAGGGGTGCGCGCCGGACGCCCGGCCCTGCCCCCCGCGCGTTGCGGCGCAGGGCTTTCCGGAATTGCAGCCGCACGTCCAAACCGTTGTCCTCCAGCGCGCGGATCATCCGCAGCGCGCGGTTGCAGGATGGTGTACCCGGTTTACTCCGGGAAATGCTGCAGCGGCCCGTGGCCCGAGCCGATGCCCAGATGCACGCCGGCTTCTATGGCGCGTGCTACATACCGCTTGGCTTCGTCGATCGCCTGCTGCAGCGGCTTCCCGCAGGCGAGACCGGCGGCGATTGCCGAGGCCAGGGTGCAGCCGGTGCCGTGCGTATTCTTGCTCGGGATACGGGTCGCTGAAAACACCCGGTAGCAATCGCCGTCGAAGAACACGTCGTTCGCGCTTTCGCCGGCGCCCGGCAGATCGCCGCCCTTGACCAGCACATTACGCGCGCCCTGGGCCAGGATCACCGCTGCCGCTTCGCGCATGCCGTCGAGGTCGGCGATCTCGCTTGCGGCCAGCACGCTCGCTTCGTGGTGGTTCGGCGTGACCAGGTAGGCCAGCGGCAAGAGTCTGCTGCGCAGCGCTTCGCCGGCATTTTCGGGCAGCAGCCGGTCCCCACCCTTCGCGACCATCACCGGGTCCAGTACCAGGCGCTCGATACCGTAGTGCACCGCGCGTTCGGCCACGCAGTCGATCACGTCCACGCTGCCCAGCATGCCGACCTTCCAGACCCGCGCCCCTATATCCGTCATCACCGAGTCGATCTGCCGGGCGACGAAATCCGCCGCAATCGGGTACACGCCCTGAACACCGAGCGTGTTCTGAGCCGTCAGCGCGGTGATCGCCGTGGCCGCGTAGGCGCCGCGTGCCGCAATCGCTTTCAGGTCTGCCTGTATCCCGGCGCCGCCGCCCGAATCGGAACCCGCGATCGCCAGCACCACCGGCAGGGTGTTCTGCGAAGTCATCGGCGGACCGCAAACAGGTCGACCGCGTACTCGCTCAGCGGCGGCACTTTCGTCAACAGCTTCTGCTCGACGAGAAACGCGGCCATGCGCTGGTAGCGGCCGGTATCGAGCGCCGCCGGGCGCAGCGCGAACCGGGGCAGGGTGTCGCGCCAGGCGCGCCGGTTGAGCTCGTCGTCGAGCGCGGTGTCGGTTCTGGCGAACAGCGCCCAGCTCTCCTCGGGGTGATTGACGATGAAGTGGGTAGCGCGTTCGACCGCGGCAACAAACGCGCTCAGCGCGGGCTTGCCGAGTGCGTTCCTGTGGGCCACGAAGATCAACTCGTCGTAAGCGGGAACGCCGTGCTCCTCGACGAAGAACGCGCGTCCCGGACGTTTCTCGAGGTCCATCTGGTTCAGCTCGAAGTTGCGGAACGCGCCGATCACCGCGTCCACCTTACCGGCGATCAGCGCGGGCGACAGCGAGAAGTTCACGTTGACCAGGGTCACGTCGCCGAGCGTCAGCCCCTGCCGGGCGAGCATTGCTTTGAGCAGCGCGTCCTCGAAGCCGCCGACGGAAAATCCCACTTTGCGCCCCTTGAGGTCAGCCAGGCTGCGCACCGGTCCGTCCGCCAGCACCACCAGCGAATTCAGCGGTGTGCCGACCAGCGTACCGATGCGCACCAGCGGCAGTCCCTGCTCGACCTGGACGTGCAGCTGCGGCTGATAGGAGACGGCGATGTCGACCTTGCCCGCGGCGACGAACTTGGGCGGGTTGTTCGGATCCGCCGGCGCGATCAGCTCGACGGTCAGTCCGGCGTCGGCGAAGTAGCCCTTTTCGTGCGCTACGATCAGCGGGCCGTGATCCGGGTTCACGAACCAGTCGAGCATCACCGTGAGCTGCTCGGCGGCGGCCGGGTACGGCAACAAGCTGTTTGCGAGCAGTAATGCGACCAACGTTCTGAATACCACTATTGATTCTCCTCTTCGTCATCCGCCAGCGTCTGGCGATGCCAGGGCAGTGCCCGTTTCAGTGCATAGTCCACGGAAAAATAGAGCGCCAGCGAAATCGTCGCCAGGGTGACCAGCGCTGCGAACATCAGGTCGATCTGCATGCGCCCGTTAGCGTGCAGCATAAGGTAGCCCAGCCCGGCGCTGGAGCCTACCCACTCGCCCACCACCGCCCCGATCGGAGCCACCGCGGTGGCTACCCGCAGTCCGCTGGCGGCGGCCGGCAGCGCGGCCGGCAGCCGGATCGAGCGCAGCAGGTTGCCCGGCGTGGCGCGCATGGTGGCCGCGAGCTCGAGCCAGCCCCGCGGCGTGTGCCGCAGACCGTCGAAGCAGGCGGCGGTGACCGGAAAGTAGATGATCAGCACCGCCATGGCGATCTTGGAGGCCATGCCGTAACCCAGCCACAACATCAGGATCGGGGCGAGCGCGAACACCGGCATCGCCTGGCTGACGACCAGCACCGGCAACAGCCAGCGACGCACGCTGCGCCAGCTGCTTAGCGACAGCGCGCTGCCGAAGCCCAGCAGGCTGCCCAGCAGCAGCCCGCTCACGATTTCCACCACGGTGGTGCTCGCGTGGTGCGCCAGCGTGCCGGCATGCGCAACGAAGGCCGCCGCCACCGCCACCGGCGCCGGCAGGATGTAACCCGGCGCCTGGGTCAGCCACACGATGCCCTGCCAGGCCAGCAGGAGTCCGGCGAAGGTCATGAGGCGGCGCGCAGCAATCATGGCACGCTCGCGCTCAGTTGCCCCAGCAGGCGTGCCTGCAGCGCGAGCAATTGCTCGTCGCCCGCCGGACGCGGCGCCGGTCCGCGCGGCCTCAGCGGCTCGCTCAGGTTCGCCGGGCGCCCGTCCAGCGTATAGATCGCATCACCCAGCCGCAGGGCTTCCAGCGGATCGTGCGTGATCAGCAGCAGCGTGCGTTCATGCAGCAGACGCGCGGCGAGGTTCTGCAGGTCCAGCCGGGTGATCGCATCCAGGGCCGAGAACGGCTCGTCCATCAGCACCACGGGCTGATCTTCCATCAGCGTGCGGGCGATCGCCGCCCTCTGACGCATGCCGCAGGACAGCTCGCCCGGCGCCGCCCGTGCGCTACCGCGCAGACCGACGTCGCCGAGCAACCGGGTGGCGCGGTCCCGGACCTCGGGCCGGTTGTGCGAGCGATCGCGCAAACGATGCCCCAGGGTGACGTTGTCCAGTACGTTCAACCACGGCAGCAGCAGATCTTCCTGCGCCATGTAGGCCACGCGCCCGGTCAGCGGCAGATGATCGCTGCATTCGATCTGCAGTTCGCAGACGCTGGCGCTCAGCAGCTGCGCCAGCGCCCGCAGCAGCGACGATTTACCGCTCCCGCTGCGCCCCAGCAGGCACGTGCACCGTGCGGCCTCGAGCTTCAAGCTGAACCCGCTGAAGATCAGGCTGTCCGCATAGGCGAGGCGCGCGATGCGCACGTGCACGCCCGGAGGCGCGGCCGCACTCATGGCGCGGGCTGCAGACTGCAACCGGCGGGTGAAAAGCAGAAGCAGCGACTCGGCATGTGTTCCCTACGCCAGTATTAACCGGATCAGGTACAACGGGTTGCGCTGACGCGCTCTCAGCGGCATCGCCTCGCGATGCGGCACCCCGACAAGATGCCTGCCCCCGGCGGGGTCAGGCCGATGCGGCACTATACCAGAGCAGGACCGCGCTCATGTAACCCGGCGCGGCGACGCGGTGCGCGGCTGCCCGGCGATCAGTAGTCGCGGCGCGGGGAGGTGTACCCGCTGCCGGAGAACGCGAACGGCGGCACGCGGCCGACCAGTTCCTCGATCAGCATCAGCTCGGTGTCGGTGTGATTAATGAAAGGTGCCGGCTGGATGCGCTGCCCGAGCGGGCCGCCGGCGGTGATGTAACGCGGTGCGTCGTGATGCAGCGAGGTGATTGCCTCGCGGCTGGTCGTGTCGTTGGCCGCCTCCAGATCCACGACGCCGTAACAGGTGCAGACGTAGCTTCTTTCGGGCTCGGACTCGACGTAGATGCCGGTCCCGCGAATGCCGATGCTCGCCGTCGTGGTTACGATGCGGTGTTCGGATTGACCGAACACCGACAAAACGCGCCCCGTCACCACGCGCAGTGTATTGACCAGCTGATTGCCGCTGAGCTGCAGGCGGCTGTTGGAACGCAGGATAAACGCATCCTTGCCGACGGCGAAGATCATGCGGCTGTTGCGTTCGGTTTCGAGCAGAGAATTCGGCCGCACCTGAGTATCCAGATTGGCGCGTGCGCCGTCGACCGTCGCTGTTCCCTTGATCTCGTAGATCGACTTGCCCGGCGGCAGTTCCCGCGGCACTTTCCCCGCGCCATGAGCAGCTCGCATCAACGCGGCGGACGTGCCGGTTGCGAACAGTCCGGCGGCCAGCGCACGAATCAGAAACTCACGCCGTTGGTCTTCCAGCCTTTCGAGCTTGTCGGGATTCCAGGGCATCGAACGTCCTTTTGCAGAACCGGGCACGGTCGTCGGGAAATGTAGCATAGCGCGCGGCGGCGTGTATATTTGCACCCGGCCGTTCGCTGGCGCGCTGGAGACGGGCCGCCGAGCGACAGGATGTTGTCCTCTTTGATGTCGGCACCGGTGCAGGCGAAACCGACGTTGTCGTTCCGCGTGTAACCGGCGTCCAGGGTCAGCTCGCCGGTCGGGCGGCCTGCTTGCTCAACGGTACACAGGCGCCGCCGATCAGCAGCAGGCCGGTGACCGGACTGCGTGTTTTTCGGATACACCTCATGGACGGTAGCTGATTTTACTTTTGTTCAGTTCGCGCAGGTGCTCGTAGTGGCGGTCCACCGTGTACTCGGCGACGCCTATCAGTCCCGCCACCAGCCCGAAGGCCAGGGTCAGAATGGTCAGTCCCTTTTTCACGCGCCGGGTGAGAATCGGTTTGATCCCGAAATGCACCGGATCGAGCTGGTGGCGCTTTGCGCTGTCGGCTACCTGGCGGCAGTACTCGCGCACCCAGTGGGGTACCCGTTCGCAGAACATGTAGCCAAGGTAGTAGCGTTCGACGCGTTCTTCCTTCGCCTCGGCGCCGAACCACTTCTCATAGGCTTTGACGAACAGCTCGAACTCCGGGATGTCCAGGTCGGCGGACGCCTGAATCACCAGGCGCACGTCGTCTGAGAGGTGGTCTTCCCCGAACCCCCGTGGATGGCTTTTCTCATAGCTGGCTTTCAGCGCTTCCCAGCGCTCTGCAAGTCTTCGCAACACGCAACTGCCTCTTGCGGAGCCGGTCCGCCGTTCTGTGTGACGGGCCGATTATAGACCGACCCGGCGTGGCCGCGTGCCCGGGGTTGTCCGCCCGCCGGTACAGCTGGGCCCCCCGGCGTCCGAGCGGGCCTCAGCGGCGTTCGAGCAGCACGTCCTTGGCACGGTTGATCTTGGCCGCCAGATAGCTGGAGCCGCCGCGGTCCGGGTGCAGTTTCTGCATCAGGCGCCGGTGCGCGGCCTTCACATCCTCGGCCGTCGCCGGCTCGTCCAGGCCCAGGATCTCAAGCGCCTCGCGGCGGCTCATCGAGGCGCTGGCCGTGTTGTTGGGCCCCTCGGATTTCGCCGATTCGCGGTGCTCGCGCCAGGATTCGCCGTGGATCCGGTCCAGATAGGCGGCCAGCAGGGCTGCCGATTCTTCGTCGATTGTGGAGAACTCGTCGAAAAGCGAGCGCAGCGCGGCTAGATCGAGGTCGCTCAGGCGCTTTCCGGCAAAGCGTCCCTTGAGGACCTCGCCGTCCATGTCGCCGCTGTCGTGATCCAGGTGCATGCGCAGGTACTCGGTGTTGACGCTGGACTGGTTGCCGGGTCGCGGCCCCCGGGCGGCGCGCGCCTGACGGACCTGGGCGCGCAACGTGTTGAACAGCGGCCACAGGCGCAGCAGCGTGAGCAGGCGGCCGGCGAACGGCAACAGCGCGCCGAACAGCGCAAACAGCCAGGGCAGGCGCCCGGTGACAACGGCAAAAATCAGGAATGCTGCCGCGCCGATCAGCAGGCCGCGCTTCATGTACCGGCGCAGATCCTGCGGCGTGGGACGTGCCAGCAGCAGCCACACGATCAGCGCCAGCACCCCCGCGAGCAGAACAAAACGCACCTCAGCACGCCCCGGGGCGCCGCAAACCACGGCTCATCGGGATTTTGCGACCTGGTGGGTGAGCTGCTTCACCACGCCCCCGCGGCTTTCGCCGAAGTCCTCCAGTGCCCGCCGCCCGCCGGCAGCGAACACCGCCACGGCGCTCAGCAGCGCCTTCAGCTGCTCGGCGCTGCCGCTGTCGAACCGGCAGTAGGCACCCCGGCTGAGCCGCGCCATCTGCTTGAATACATGTCCCGCGCCGCTGTCCGGGCCCTCGTGGAACAGGAACAAGGGCACGCCCAGCAGACCGAGCTCGCCGGCCAGGGCGCACAGCTGGTCCGCGTCCTCTTCCATGCAGTCGCCGACGAACACCAGCGCGTCCAGTTTACGGCGCTTCTGCTCCGCCAGCGCATGGCGCAGCACGCGTTCGATCTGAGTGTGCCCCCCCAGGCAGCGCACCGCGGTCATCAGCGGCACCAGGCTG
>JAHELT010000003.1:47820-88289 GCA_024644045.1 Chromatiales bacterium
AGCACAGCTGCAGGGACAGCCCGCCGAGCGTCGCGGTCTCGGTGAACATTTCGCTCTGAATCTGGCAGGCCGTGTCCCAGGTCGGCTCGCGGCTGGCCGTGGCGTCCATGGCGAAGACCAGCCGCCCGCCGCTCCCGGCCCGTTTTGTGCTAGGGGTAGCTGCGACCTGGCGTAAAAAGCGGTCAACCTCGCCGTGGCTGCTGGGCTTAAGCTCGCTTTTGCGTTTCGGGCTCATGGGGCGATTATACTCGCCTCCGGCTCCAGTTCTTTTCAGGAGTGCGTGGCAACATATTGAAATAAAGTTAGAATTGAACTGGACACACGGGCAAGAAAGCTTGCGAAATGCGGCTGGTGTGCCGCGTTTTCAAGCACATCAAGAGGGCCTCATGCCAAATGTATTGACCGAGAATCTGAATCTCGAGCGCTTTTTGAGTCACTGTCATCGCCGGCGGTACCCGAAAAAGACGCGCATCATTTCGCCGGGAGACCCTGCAGACACCCTCTACTATATTGTCGAGGGGTCGGTGGTGGTGAATCTCGAGGACGAGGATGGTCGTGAGCTGATTCTCTCTTATCTCAATACGGGCGAGTTCCTGGGTGAGATGGGTTTGTTCGTCGAGCAGCCGACCCGTGGCGTGACGATCAAGACGCGCAGTGACTGCATCCTCGCCGAGATCAGCTACAGCCGCGTTCAGCAGCTGCTCCAGGGGCCGGACCGCGACGACTACCGGGCGGTCCTGATCGCGCTGGGCATGCAGCTGAGCGAGCGCTTGCTGCAGACCAGCCGCCAGGCGGGGCGGCTGGCCTTTCACGACGTCACCGGCCGCATCGCGCGCACTCTGCTGGACCTGTGCGAGGAACCGGATGCGATGACGCACCCCGATGGCATGCAGATCAGGATCACGCGGCAGGAAATCAGCCGTATTGTGGGCTGTTCCAGAGAAATGGCCGGGCGCATTCTTAAGAGTCTCGAACAGCAGGGTCTGGTTTCGGTCAAAGGAAAAACAATTGTCGTCTATGGCACCAGATAGGCTTACCCGAGGGTCTCCGCACCGGGTGCGGACAGGCTTTTGTTAACTTAGAATCGGAGGTTCCGCCCGGGCGCGGTGCGGACCGACACGGAAGCAGCACTATGTATCTCGAACATTTCGGATTGCAGGATCAACCTTTCAGGCTGACACCTGATTCGCGTTTTCTGTATCTGAGCGAGGCGCACGCCCAGGCCAAGGCGTACATGGAGTACACGATCTGGAACCGCGACAGTTTCGTGGTCATCACCGGTGAGATCGGCAGCGGCAAGACCACGTTGATCCAGAAAGTTCTGGAAGAGCTCGACGACAACGTGGTGGTGGCGAAGATCCACCAGACGCAGCTGGCCGAAGTGCAGTTCCTGCAGGCCCTGCTCGCCGAGTTCGGCATCGAAGCCTATAACGCACGCAAAGTGCAGTTGCTGAAAATGCTGAACCGTTACCTCGAGGAGCAGAACCGGGCCGGGCGCCGCGTGGTGCTGGTGGTCGACGAGGCGCAGAATCTTTCGCCGCGCGTGCTCGAGGAAGTGCGCCTGCTGTCCGGACTGGAAACGGATCGCGAGGCGAGCATCAATGTGATCCTGTGCGGCCAGCCGGAGCTCGCCAGGACGCTGGACGGCGACGGCATGGAGCAGCTCGCGCAGCGCGTGCGCCTGCGGTTTCATCTGGAGGCGCTGGCGCAGAAGGAGATGCAGGACTACATCGACCACCGCCTGTACATGGCGGGGCTGTCCCTGGGACGATCCCTGTTTCCCAAGGAGCTGACGGAAAAGATCTTCGAGTACACCAACGGTATCCCGCGCCTGGTCAATACGCTGTGCGATACCGCGCTCACCTGCGCGTTCGTCGAGGAGTTGAACAGCGTGACCATTGAAGCGCTGGAATCGGCAATCAAGGAGCTGCGCTGGACTACGTTTTCGGAACGCACCCAGTCGAAGAAGAAGCGCAGAAACCGCGACCAGCCGCCGCCGCCGGGACAGATCGCCAAGCTCGTGCTGTGCGAGAACAAACAGGTGCTCGGCGAGTATCTGCTGCACAAGGAAAGCATGACCATAGGACGCAACCCCGACAACGACATCTGCATCGACGATTCGGTGGTGAGCAGCTATCACGCGCGCATCCTCACGCAGGGTGACAGCTCCTATGTGTACGACCTGAACAGCACCAACGGTACGTTCGTCAACTCGCGCCCGGTGAAGAAAAACCGGCTGCTGAAGCACGGCGACGTGATCACCATCACCAAGTACAAGATCAAGTACACGGTTGACGACACCCTCGGCGACGGGGTTGAGGGCGCCGAGCCGAACGTGGACACCGGCGAGGCTTCGATCAGCGAGGCCACCATCGACGCGGGCGAAGTCACCATCGACGCGGGCGAGGCCACCATCGACGCGGGCGAGGTGCTCGATGGCGAGAGCTCCGAGCAGCGCAAGATGTGGCGCGATACGATCAACGGCCGGTCGCTGTCATCCTCCTGACCGGCAACGCTAACCGCGTGCCGCCAGGGTCAGTGCCGCAACGAAGCCCGCCACGAACACGGCGGTATGAAACCACGCCCACAGCCGGAAGCGGGAAGCCAGCCGGTCCGGATCGCTGCAGGACAGGATGAAGGGGCGGCCGTCGGCCGGCGCGTGCAGCAGATGGGTATCCGGGCGCTGGCGTAGTTCGGCGAAGCGTACCTTCACTTCCTGCGCCGCGGCCTGACGGACCGCCTGCCATTCGGTGAGCCCTATCTCGCCGTCGCCGTCGATATCGTAACGTTCGACAAGCCGGTTCGGGTCCTGCTTCCACTCGCCGAGCAGCTCGCGAATCGCCTGGCTTCGATCCAGCGTCAGCTCGGTGCCCGACAGGGTGTGGAACTCGCCGATCGCGTACACCGGCGCATCCAGCCGCAGGTATTCGATACGCGTGGTGTAGTTGTCGCGGCGCGAGGTGCGGCGCGAGGCGCCGACGACCTCGGCGAGGTCTGGATCGACGACGCACTCGCCGCTGCCGTCCAGCAGCAGGAAAGTGTCGTGGCTCTGACCGCTGTCGATCAGCCTGTCGTCCCGGTACACACGGTAGCGGTACCAGACGCAGGGCGGGCAGTTGGCGAACCCCAGAGGGCGCGCGCCCGGCAGCAGGCCGCAATGACCGGTCAGTTCGACATAGCCCTGCGGCGCGCTGGCGATCTTCGCCGTTGGCGTGTCCGCGATCGCGTGGAAACGGCGAAACGCCAGCGCTGCGGCGGTCAGGCCGACGCCGGGCACTGCAAGCGCGGCGCCCGTTTGGAGCCAGGAACCGTAGTCCGCGTGAAGCGTGAGCATGATCAGCGCAACGTAGCCGGCCGCGATCGCGCCGTTGCCGAGGTGCTGGCGAAAATCGAAGGACGAAAGGGAGATCTGCACGGCGGCAGCGTTCCCTGCCCGCGGCCCGTGCCGGCCGCGATCAGGACGAGAACAGGGTCTTGACGTCCACGTCGGTCAGCTCACCGGCTTCGAAATCCAGCAGCGCAGCCTCGCGGTAGTTGAATACCCGCGCCACCAGCACGTCCGGAAACTGCTCGATGCCGATGTTGTACACGTTTACCGACTCGTTGTAGAACTCGCGCCGATCGGCGATCGAGTTCTCCAGGCCGCTGATGCGGCTTTGCAGATGCGCGAACGTCTGGTCGGCCTTGAGCTCCGGGTAGTTCTCCGCCAGCGCGAACAGCTGGCCCAGCCCCAGGCGCAAGGCGCCCTCGGCCTGGCCGAGCTGCGGCAGATCGCCGGCCTCGCGCGCTTGCGCGACGCGGCTGCGCGCTTCGATGACGCGGCTCAGCGTTTCCTGCTCGTAGCGCATGTACTGCCTGCAGGTTTCGATCAATTTCGGCAGCTCGTCGTGTCGCTGCTTCAGCAGCACGTCGATGTTGCCCCATGCGCGCTTCACGTTGTGCTTCAGCGTGACCAGACGGTTGTATATGATGATCGCGTAGAGCACCGCGACCACCAGCACTGCAAAAAGCGCGTATCCGACGATATCCATGACTGACTCCGGCTCCGGGTCCGTGGGCGCGCTGACGGGGGCGTGGCCGCAGAATCGCCGGCCACGCTGCGGCCGCGCCGTGCGATCCTAGCAACGTAATTCAGGACTGAACAGGCTGGGGGACATGAAAACCGTCGAAAGCCTGCTCGCGGAGTACGGCTTCAGCCACCAGCATCCCGTGAACAAGCGCGTGCACTGGGTTTGCGTGCCGGCGATCGTCTTCAGCCTGCTGGGTGTTCTGTGGCTGCTGCCGGTCCCGCTGAGCGCCCCGCCCTGGGTGAACTGGGCCAGCGCCGTGATCGCGCTGGCGATGTTCTATTACCTTGTGCTGACGCCGAGGCTGGCGCTGGGGATGGTGGTCGTGGTGGCGGTCAACGTGGCGGCTATCCTGGCGCTGGAGCGCACCCGGCTGCCGCTGATCTATGTGTATGCGGCGATCTTCGCGGCAGCCTGGGTCGGCCAGTTCTGGGGGCACAGGATCGAGGGCGCCCGTCCCTCGTTCTTCAAGGATCTGCAGTTCCTGCTGATCGGGCCGCTCTGGCTGCTCGCCTTCCTTTACCGGCGCTGGGGCTGGTCCTATTGAGCTGCGGCTGACGGCAAGGCCCCGGCCACGGCCAGCGCGGCCGCGTAGTCCGGCTCGCCGGCAATGTCCGCGACCAGCTCGGCGTGTGCAAGCGCACCGTCCGCGTCTATGACCATAAGGGCGCGTGCGCCTATGCCCTTCAGCGGCCCGTCCACGATGAGCAGTCCGTAGTCGATCGCAAACTCACGGTCGCGCATCATGGAAAGCGGCTCGACGTTGTCGAGGTGCTCGCCGATCAGCACGCGTCCCTGCGCGAAGGGCAGATCCGCGGACACGACCAGCAGTCGGACGCCCGTCAGCGTGCGGATCTGCGTGCTCAGCTTGCGCGTCGAGACCAGGCAGGTGGGCGTGTCCAGGCTGGGGACGGCGTTGATGATCAGGGTACTGCCCTGGTAGTCGCGCAGCGTCACGTCGTGCAGGTCCTTGTCGACCAGCGTGAACGGTGGTGCCGGGCTGCCGATCGGCGGCAGCTCGCGGTTGGTGTGAATTTCCTGGCCCTGCAGCAGAACCGTCGCCAATGCGTCATCCTCCGGGCATCGATGCCCCTCAAGCTTAGCAGGCACCGGACGCCGGCGGCCAAGGCGAGTTGCAAGCCGCGCCGATAGCGGTAGGCTATGCTGGCGGAATTCAGTGGAACCACCCGTCTCACCATGGCCGAAAGCCCCGTACAGCTGCAGCTCACACTGCCCCCGTCGCTGCCCGAATACACCGTGCAGCGATCCCGGCGCGCCCGCTACCTGGCGGTGAGGGTGACGCCGCAGCAGGGTGTGACGGTGACCCTGCCGGCGGGGCTCGCCGAGGACGCCATCGAGCCGTTCCTGCATGAGCATCGCGAGTGGCTGGAGCGCGAGCTGCTTGCCGCCGAGCGTCACCCCACCGCCCGGCAGCGGGGCATACTTCCGGCGACTGTCGCGCTGCCGGCGCTGCAGCGCGAATTCGCCGTCAGCTACCAGGAGCGCCCCACCGGGCGTGTCCGCGTCACGCACGCCGGCGGCGAGTTGCGGGTTTCTGGCGCCGTCCCCGACAAAGGCGCGGTCTGCGCGGCCCTGTCCCGCTGGCTGGCGCGGCTCGCGAAGCGCGAGCTGGTGGCCCGGATGGAACAGCTGGCGGCCGCGCACGGTCTTGTCTGCACACGCTGCTCGATCCGCGGCCAGCGCGGCCGCTGGGGCAGCGCATCGACCAGTGGCCACGTGTGCCTCAACTACAAGCTGCTGTTCCTGTCGCCGGGGCTGGTGGACTACGTCATTCTGCACGAGCTGGCGCACACGCTGTACGCCGATCACTCGCCGCGCTTCTGGCGCCGCCTGGAAGCGCTGCTGCCCGACTACCGCCGATGGCATCAGGAGCTGCAGCTGGCCGCCGCGGCTGTGCCCTGGTGGGCCGAGCAGTGACCCTCCGTGCCTGCCCTCCAGCTTCGTAATTTGCTGAATTTGCTGATTTAATCGTTTCGCAGCACGGTGTTCCGAGGCGCATCGCGCGCTAAAGAAAAACGCCCGGTGGACGATGAATTCAGGCATCGGTAAGACGTTTCACAGGGGTGTGCCCCGGGGAAAAGGCTGCCGACTTTGACACCACGGGCGCACGCCAGCGGCACGGTCTCGGCATGGATCTAACGTCCCTAATCGGCATCTTTTCAGGAATACTGCTGATCGTCTCGGCGATCGTGCTGGGCGGTGACGTGCACAATTTCTACAGCGCGCCCGGGATGATGATCGTGGCCGGCGGCACCATGGCGGCGACGCTGCTGACCTTTCAGCTGCGCGACGTGCTGGCGGCGTTCAGGGGCGCGTTCTTCGTGTTCGCCCGGCAGAAGCAGGATCCCAACGACATGATCGGGACGATGCTGAAGCTGTGCAATATCAGCCGCCGCAAAGGGCTGCTCGGGCTGTCCGACGTGAAGACGCCGTCGCCGTTTCTGAAGCGCGCCTGCAACCTGATTGCCGATGCGTCCGACGAGGAAATGATCCGCTCCACCCTGCGCACCGAGATCGATTCCATGAAGATGCGCCATTTCATCGTGCAGGATGTGTTCAGGCGCATGGCCGTGTACGCGCCGGCCTTCGGCCTGCTCGGCACGCTCATCGGGCTGATCCAGATGCTCAGCGACCTGCAGGATCCGTCGACCATCGGACAGGGCATGGCGATCGCGCTGCTGACGACGTTCTACGGGTCGCTGCTGTCGACCATGGTGTTCCTGCCGATCGCCGGCAAGCTGCGCTCGCGCACGCTGGTGGAGGTGATCAACCTGGAGATCGTGTTCGAGGGCGCGATCAGCATCCTGCAGGACAACAACTCCATCTCGGTCTACGAGAAGCTCTCCTCGTTCATCCCCGCGGCGATGCGCAAACCGATGAAGGGACTCAAAAGCTGATGGCGCAGCGATCGCTGATCGACGACATCATCGACGAGCGTGAGGACGCGGCGCCCTGGATGGTCACGTACGGCGACATGATGACGCTGCTACTGGTGTTCTTCATCCTGCTCTACACCGTGTTCTACTTCCAGACGCAGGATTTCAAGCGCAACCTGGCGACCCTGGAGATCGAGATCGACGATCAGGGCACCACGATGAGTGTGATGGACTACGCCGCAGACCTGCGGGAGAGCGGGCGCAAGGTGCGCCTCGAAGAGGCGACCGGGTTGCGTCAGAAGCGCGCGCGCATGCTGGAGGAGATTCGCGAGATCGCGAGTGACAACAACTGGCACCGCAACGCCTCGGCCATGGCCGAGGGCGGCAAGCTCAAGATCACCCTGGACGGGTCGGCGCTGTTCTCATCCGGGCAAGCCGAGCTGACCGAGAACGCGCATCAGATTTTTTCCGACATGCTGGAAACGTTCGAGCGCTACCCTGACTACCGAATCAGCATATCGGGCCACACTGATAACGTGCCGATCGCAACGCCGAAGTATTCGTCGAACTGGGAGCTTTCCGCCGTGCGTGCAACCACCGTGCTGCGGTTCTTCACGCAGAACGGCGTCGATGCCCGCCGGCTGACGGCTACCGGCTACGCGGACCTGTTCCCGATCGACACCAACGATACGCCGGCCGGCAGGGCGAGAAACAGGAGAGTCGAGTTTGTTCTGGAGAAAGAAAAAGACTGATCACTTCGAGGTCGAGCTGGCGGAGCCGGACAGCACCGCGGCCGAGCGGCGCGACGCGTTTCGTATCGGTTCCGATCCGGAGCACCCCATTCTCGTCACCATTGCCGGGGTCGAGTACGAGGCAGCCAACATCAGCGCCGGCGGTCTGGCGGTGCGGTCCAGGGAACTGCAGGCCGGCAAGAAGTACAGCATCCGCCTGCAGCTGCCGTACGGCAGCCCGGTGATCCTCACCGAGCTGCAGGTGGTGAGAATTACCGCGCAGGGCCTGTGCCGGTGCAAGTTCATGACCCTGAGCGCACTCTCGCGCGACGCACTGCACCGCTATATTCTGGGCCGGGAAAAGGAGGCGATCCGCATGACCAAGACGCGCCGCGCGCTCACCACCGAGCATGAATAGCTGCGCCGGCTTGGGTATTATCGCCCCCCTGGCTCTCGAAATCCCCTGGACGCTGACAGATGACTCTCGCCAGCCGCGCCGCGGCCGTTCTGATTCTGGTGTGGCTGCTGGCCGCCGGCTCGGGCTGCATTAACGTTTCGACACGTCTGGCAGACGGCCTGGGCGGCGCCATGCAGCGGCAAACGGACATTGCCACGGTGCGCGACGGGGCGCCTGCCTATCTGTTGATGATCGACGGTCTGATCGACGGCGACCCGGAGAACGCACGGCTGCTGATGAGCGGAGCGCGACTCTACGACAGCTACGCCGGGTCCTTCGTCGATGACGAGGAGCGGGCCCGGCGTCTGGCACAGCGGGCCAGGGACTACGCGCACCGGGCGCTGTGCATCGAGCTGGAGAATGTGTGCACCGCGACCGGGGCTCGATTCGAGCCTTACCGGCAGGTGCTGCAGGACGCCGATGACGGCGATGTGTGGGTGCTGTTCGGCTACGGCGCGGCCTGGGCGGGCTGGCTGCAGGCCAACAGCAGCGACTGGAAAGCCATCGCCGACATCCCGAAAGTACGTGCCACCATGCAGCGTGTGGTGGAGCTCGACGAGCGTCACGAGCAGGGCGCCGCGTACGTCTACCTGGGCGTGCTCGCGACCCTGCTGCCGCCCGCCATGGGCGGTGAGGCCGAGCGCGGGCGCGGGTATTTCGAACGGGCGATCGAGATCTCCGGAAACCGCAATCTGATGGCCTACGTGCTGTATGCCAAGCACTATGCGCGGCTGGTCTTCGACCGTGAGCTCCACGACAGGCTGCTCGGCGAGGTGATCACGCGGGAGATCGGCAGCGATGAATTCACGCTCAGCAACACGCTCGCCAAACGCCAGGCGCAACTGTTGCTGGCTTCCGGCAAAAACTACTTTTGATCTGTACGCGACTGCATTGCAGAACTCTTCGCGCTTTGCGGTTTCTAAGCACGCAGAGGCGCGACGCGTCCGGCGGCTCGAGGACGGAAGGATGACACGAAAACTGGCCCAGGTGCTGCTGTACGCGGTTGCATGGGCGGCGCCGATTGCGCAGGCTGAGACCCTGAAGATCGCCGCCGTGGCCCCCGACGGCACTACCTGGATGAAAGAGATCCGTGCCGGTGCGAGCCGTATTCTCGAGGCGACTCAGGGCCGCGTCGAGCTGAAGTTCTATCCTGGTTCGGTGATGGGTAACGATCAAAGCGTGTTACGCAAGATCCGCGTCGGACAACTGCATGGCGGCGTGTTTACCGGTGGCGGTGTTGCGAGCATCGATCCGAACGCGCGCATCTACAACCTGCCGATGCTGTTCCAGAGCCTCAAGGAAGTGCACTATGTGCGCGATCGCGTCGATGCGGCAATGCGCGAGAGCATTGCCGCCAACGGCTTGATCGCGGTGGGCATCGGCGATGGCGGGCTGGGTTACGTCATGTTGAGCGACGCCGCGCACAGCATCGAGGAACTGCGCCAGCGGCGGGTCTGGATCCCGGAAGGCGACCCGATCACTGCGAAAGTGTTCGAGCTCGCAGGGATCAACGCGGTGCCGCTCCCCCTGTCTGACGTGTATACGGCCCTGCAGACGGGCCTGCTGGATACGGTAACGACTACCCCGAGCGCGGCCATCGCGTTTCAGTGGCATACGCGCATACGCTACATCATCGATTACCCGCTGGCTTATGTGAATGGCTATCTGCTGCTGTCCAGCAAGGCGATGCAGCGGTTGTCCGACGCCGATCAGCGGGTCGTGAGCGACGTCATGCGCGATGTTTTTGTGCGCCTGGACGAGCAGGCCGAGCGCGACAACGAGGGTGCTCTGGAAGCCCTGCGGGCGAACGGCGTGCAGCTTATCCAGCTGTCGGCCGAGGAGCAGCAG
Source organism: Chromatiales bacterium (assembly GCA_024644045.1). GTDB lineage: Bacteria > Pseudomonadota > Gammaproteobacteria > JAHELT01 > JAHELT01 > JAHELT01. The sequence continues at coordinate 57,821 of JAHELT010000003.1, forward strand.
CGCTGGCAGGAAATCGCCGCGCGGGCCGTCGAACATGCGGTTGGTCAAGGGCAGGTATCCAGGGACATGTGGGAGCGCGTGGTGCAGCATGTCGCCGCTTTCCGCAGCCAGGCGCGCGTGCAGGATTGACCCGGCGGCGCTCTGGAGCCATTGCGCCACATGCGAGTCAACCGCGCCACCGGCGTGCGGGCCGTCCGTGTCCTTCATCAGGTCGAGGATCTGCTGCTGGCCTTGCTGCTGACGGCGATGATCGCGCTGGCCTGCACACAGATCCTGCTGCGTAATTTCTTCGAGTTCTCGCTGCTGTGGGTCGATCCGCTGCTGCGCGTGATGGTGCTGTGGCTGGGGCTGCTGGGCGCGGTGGTCGCCAGCCGTAACAACCGGCATATCAGCGTGGATCTGCTCGTCAGATTGGTGCGCGGCGTGCAGCGGCGGGCGCTGGTGACGGTTAACGCCTTGTTCACCAGCGCAGTGTGCGCACTGGTGGCGGTGCACGGCGCCCGGCTGGTGCAGTTCGAGTACCTGGACCAGACGCGCGCATTCGCCGGCGTTCCGGTCTGGGCTCTGGAAATCATCATCCCGGTCTCGTTTGCGGCGATCGCCCTGCGCTACGCGCTCTATGCCGCCGCGCAGTGGTGGACGGGCGGGACGCACCTCGGTGAGTGAGCCCGGCCGGATCGCCGTGGCCGGTATGCGCACCGCATGATGCTGGTGTTCATCGTGTTTGCGCTGCTGGGCGCGCCGTTGTTCGTGGTCATCGCTGCCGGCGCGCTGGCGGGCTTTCACAGCGAGGCGGTGGATCTGTCGGTGGTCGCGATCGAGATCTACCGGCTCGCCGAGATGCCGGTGCTGCTCGCCATCCCGATGTTCACGTTTGCCGGCTACGTGCTGGGGGAAAGTCGTGCTCCGCAGCGGCTGGTGCGCCTGTCCAACGCCCTGCTCGGCTGGTTGCCCGGCGGGCTGGCCATCGTCGCGGTGGTGACCTGCGCGCTGTTCACCGCGTTCACCGGCGCCTCCGGGGTGACCATTGTCGCACTGGGCGCGCTGCTTTACCCGGCGCTCCTGCAGGCGGGTTACTCACAGCGTTTCGGACTCGGGCTGGTGACCAGCTCGGGCAGCCTGGGGATTCTGTTCGCCCCCTCTTTACCGCTCATCCTGTACGGCGTGGTCGCGCAGAGTCTGGGCGCGCGCGTCAACATCGATGATCTGTTCATCGCCGGCATTCTTCCCGGAACCCTCATGCTGGTGCTGCTGGCCGGTTACTGCATGCTGCAGAAGCGCAACACCGAAACGAGCCTGCAGGTGTTCTCGGGTCGTGAGGCATGGCACGCCCTGCGCGATGCGCTGCCGGAAATCCCCCTGCCGTTCATCGTGCTCGGCGGTATCTACGGCGGCATCCTTGCGGTTTCGGAGGCGGCGGCGGTGACCGCGCTGTATGTGCTGGTGGTCGAGGTGGCGATCAAACGCGAGATAGCCTGGCGCCGGCTGCCGCTGGTCATGCGTGAGTCGATGACGCTGGTCGGGGGCATCCTGATCATTCTCGGCGTGTCGCTGGCTTCCACCAACTACATGATCGATACCGGGGTGCCGACGCGCATTTTCGACACTATCCGCGAGTACGTCGACAACAAGTGGACGTTCCTGATTGCCCTGAACCTGTTCCTGCTGGCCCTGGGCACGATGCTCGACGTGTTCTCCGCGCTGGTGATAATGATCCCGATCATTCTGCCGATCGCGCTGGACTACGGCGTCAGCCCGCTGCACCTGGGGATCATATTTCTGGCCAACATGCAGCTCGGCTATTTCACACCGCCGATCGGCATGAACCTGTTTATCGCCAGCTATCGTTTCGACAAGTCGATCGTGTATCTGTCCCTGGCGACCTGGCCGTTCTTCGTGCTGCTCCTGGCGGCGGTGCTGCTGATCACCTACTGGCCCGCGTTGAGCACGTTCTTACCTGCGACCTGAGCCACCGCGCAGAGCCGTGCTGCGGGATGCTGATCGCGGTCGTGAGGACGGCTACGGGGTTTCGGCCGCCGGGAGCGTAAAGAAGAACTTCGCGCCTTCGCTGGGTGCGCTTTCCGCCCAGATACGTCCCCCGTGACGTTCTATCACCCGTGCGGTCGTCGCGAGCCCGATCCCCGTGCCTTCGAAGGCTTCCCGATTGTGCAGCCGCTGAAACGCACCGAACAGCTTACTCGCGTGGCGCATGTCGAACCCGACGCCGTTGTCGGTAATGCAGAAGATCCATTCCCCGGGCTTCCGGTCGCCGGGCGAGCCGTGCAGCGTGATTCTGGCGACCGGTTCCATCGATGTGTACTTGACGGCGTTTCCGATCAGGTTGTCCAGCGCAACCTGTAACAGGTTGGGATCACCCAGTGCGGCCAGGTCGTCGCTGATATCGAAGTCGATGCGCCGCTCGGGATGCTGATCGCGGTGACGGCGCGCAATGTCCTGGGCAAGCCCGGAGATGTCCACCCGCTCGCGGCTCATGTCGCGACGCGTCAGTCGCGAGAGTTTCAGCAAGTCGTCGATCAGACGTCCCATATGCTGGCTGGCGGCACGTACACGGCGCAGACAATCCTTGCCGCCGTCGTCCAGCAGGTCGTTGAAGTCGTCGAGCAGAATCTTGCTGAAACCGTCGATGGAGCGAAGCGGGGAGCGCAGATCGTGAGATACGGAATAGCTGAACGATTCCAGCTCCTTGAGCGAGGCGCGCAGCGCGGCGGTTCGCTCGTCCACCAGGTCTTCCAGCTGGTCACGGTAGCGGCGCAGTTCCTGCTCCGCTCTTACCCGTGCCGTCACGTCGTTGGCGGCGATCACCGTGCCGACCAGCGCACCGCTTTCATCGCGCAGCGGTGCGGCCGATCCGTTGATCCAGAACTCGCGCGAATCCTCGCTCAGCAGGATCGTTTCACGTGAGGCGCTGATCGGCCGCCCCAGCTCCAGGCAGCGGGCAGCGGGGTCGGCGAGCGGTTGGCGCGTCGCGCCATCGACGATCCGGAACACTTCTGTAACCGGCTTGCCGCGTGCCTCCCCCAACGCCCACCCGGTGAGCGATTCGGCGACCGGGTTCATGTAGTCCACCTTGCCCTGCGCATCGGTGGTAATTACGCCCTCGGCGATCGAGTCCAGCGTGGTCAGCGCACGCTGCTCGCTCAGGTAGAGCTGTGCGGACTGTGTGCGCGCGGTCTCCTCCAGCTCTTCGCTGTAGCGGCCGAGCAGGTCGCTGCACGCGCGGTGCACGTGCGCGAGCAGCTCACCCGGGTCGCCCAGCTTTTCCACGAACGCAAACGCGCCGAGATTCACCGCCTGGCGCGCGGAGTCGAAATCACCGTGCGCAGTGTGAATGATGACGTGCGTGGCGCGCGACTGGCGCTTTATCGCATCCAGAACCTGAATGCCTGACAGGTTCGGCATTTTCAGGTCGACCACGGCAACGCCGTACGCACCACTGGCGATGCGCTCGATGGCGTCGCTGGGCTCATCGCTGGTTTCCACGGTAAAGCCTTCGTCTTCCAGCAGTGCCGCAAGCGTGGCCAGCTGCGACTCGTTGTCGTCCACGACGAACACGTGTTTTACGCGGTGCTTCTCCTGCGGAAAGGAACTGCGGGCGGGCGCTTGCCCGCCTTTGCTGTGTTGGATCTGCGCGTTGTTGAAAACTGCTGCCATTAGCCTGCCGCCGCCAGAATGCTGCCCGCGTTAGGGGCATGTGGAAGAGAAATTGCAAACCACGCTCCCGACCTTGATCCGGTAACGAGTTTGAGCGAGCCTCCGTGGCGCTCGACGATTTCCCGTGAAATCCACAAGCCCAGGCCGTTGCCCTTGCTCTTGGTCGTGAACAGCGGCTCGAATATGTGCTCGTGATACTCGTCGGGGATGCCGGGCCCGTCGTCCCGCACCCAGATGCTGCTCTGCGCCGCGTCCTGTCTGGCACTCACCAGGATGGACCCGCCCTCGCGCAGCGCGTGCACCGAGTTGGTGATGAGGTTCAGCAGCACCTGGCGCAAGTGGTCCTTGTCCGCGGCCAACCGCAGGTCGGCGGGTTCGCTGAAGTAACGGAACTCGATATCGAGGTCGCTGCGGCAGCTTTCGAATACCTGCCGCACCAGCGATTCGAGATCTATGTCCTGGATCACCGGTACCTTGGCCCGCGTTGTTTCCAGCAGGTCGCTGATGATCTTGTCCGCCGCGTTGATCTCCTTGTCGATGATCGCCAGCTGTTCCAGCCAGCGCGGTTCCTGGTGCGGCGTTTTGCGTTTGAGGTAGTAGGCGGCGTTGCGCACGGCGCCAAGCGGGTTACGCAACTCGTGGCTGACGGTCGCCACCAGCCGGCCGATGGTAGCCAGCCGCTCCTGCTGAAGCAGCTCCTTCTGCGCGGCTTCGAGCTCCCGGGTGCGTTCGGTGACCAGTTCCTCGAGTGAGTGCTGGTGCTTCTCCAGCTCGCGCTCGGTCAGCACGCGGTGGGTGATGTCGCGGCCTATGCCGCGATACCCGAGGAAGCTGCCGTCGCTGTCGAACAGCGGCTTGCCCTGGTCGTAGATGATCAGCAGGCTGCCGTCGCTGCGGGTAAGTTCGATTTTCAGCGCGTAGGAACGCCTGGCGCGCACATCGGCGACGTGCTGATGCCAGTCCGGCATGTTGCTGGAGAGCGTGTCACGGTACGCTTCGAGCCGCGATCTGCCGAGGAACTCCGCGTTGTCACGGCCCACGATGTGCGCATGGTTTTCCGAGATGTAGGTGAAGCGAAGTGCGCTGTCCGTCTCCCAGAACCAGTCGGCCGCCGTCGATGCAAAATCACGGAAGCGCTCTTCGCTGCGCTTGACGGCTTTCTGTGCGAGCATCTGCTCGGTGACGTCTCGCCCCGCACCGCGGTAGCCGACGAACTCGCCGTTGCTGTCGAACATGGGTTTGGCGCTGTTCGAAAGAATGCGCTGCTGACCATCGCTGCGCTTCCAGATCAGCTGCATCTCGGTGAACGGCTTCCGCGCCGCCGCGGCCATCACGTAGTGCGCGTTGATTTCGGCGATGTTTGCTACGTATCGCTCATACAGGGCTTCGCGCGTGGTTCCCAGTATCTGCCGCGCGTCGATCCCGGTGACTTCCTGAAACTTGCCGTGCACCAGTGTGAAGCGCATGTTGCGATCGGTCTCCCAGAACCAGTCGGCGCTGGTTTCCGCAAAGTCGCGAAACCGCTGCTCGCTTTCCACCCGGTCGCGCTCGTCGAGCTGGCGCGCGATCTCACCGGCCACCCAGCGTCCCATCAGCTCCAGGATGCGTACTTCACTGCGCTTGAAGGGCCGTTCGCGCGGCTCCTGGCTGGCAAATACCAGGGTGCCGTAGAACGAGCCGCGCACGTGCAGCGGTATACCGACGTAAGTGCGCATGCCGAACTTGCGGTGGCACGGGTGGTTGCCGAGGCCGGCCTCCACGACGTCCGGGTAGACCGCGGCTTTGTGGGTGCCGATCGTGAACCCGCAAAACGTATCCGCGAGCGCAAACCGCTCGCCCGCCGTGAACGCTCCGTCGGGGGTGACGGCGCTCATGATTTCGAAAGTCTGATCGCTGAGCCGGGTGAGTATGCCGATCGGCAGATCGAAGTACAGGCAGCCGGCGCCGAGCAGCGCCTGTGTCCGCGCCTCGAACCCGAGGTCCTGTTGCGAGGAGAAATCGTGCAGGGAATGCAGAATCCACTCCGCTTCGCGCTGCTCGGTAATGTCGATCAGCGTGGTCTGCACGGCGCGTTCGCCGTTCCACTGTGTGCGCGTGGTGCGCATCTGCACCTCGACCGGGTGCCCGTCACGGTGGCGCATCTCGGCAGTGCAGACGCTGGGAGAAGTGTCGCTTTGCAGGCAGGCCACACCGATATCCCGCACCCGCTTGCGCGCGTGCTCGGCGAACAGCACCTGCATGTCAGGTAACGCGAGCAGTGCTTCGGCTGTGTATCCGAACATGCCGGCGAATGCGGGATTGACGTACAGCGGCCTGAAGTCGCGATGTATGACAATGCCTTCGAGAGAGCCTTCCGCGAGACGCCGGAAGTTCTCCTCACTTTCGCGCAGCGCCGCCTGGACCTTCTTGCTTTCGGTGACGTCCAGATAGGTGCTCTGAATTGCCGGCTCACCGTTCCAGGTGATCAGCCTGACGACATTCAGCACCGCCATAGAGGTGCCGTCTTTGCGTAGCGCACGAACCTCATAGGCGTCCGGCACGGACTCGCCGCGCATCCGCGCCTCGCGGAAACGCTCCAGCATCGCTAGCTCGTCGGTTTCGAAAAGCGCTCGCAGCGAAGTCAGTCCGCGCACCTCGTCCAGTGACTGATAGCCGAACATCGTGAGAAAGCGCGGATTGACGTAGAGCGCCTGCCAGTCGCGGTGAATGATGATGCCCTGTGCCGATCCATCCACCAGGTCGCGGTAGTTCATTTCGCTTTCGCGCAGATCCTGCACCGCTTTGCGCCGCTCCAGCTCCGTGGCCAGGCGGTTCGCGTAAACACCGAGCAGCGTTTCGCTGAAGCGCCCTCCGTGCATCGGCTGAGGATCCATCACGGCCACGATGCCCGTCGCTTCACCGCGTTGGTTCACCAGCGCCGCCGCCATGTAGCTCTCCACGCCCATCTGCGCGAGCCTCGAGTCGTTACAGTAGCGTTGCGCGGCGCCCCGGGGCACTTTGCTGAGGCATCCGGCTAACACGTCGGCGCACGGCGTACCGGCGAGCGGATAGGTGAGGTTGTCACGGAAGTCGCTGCCGTCCCAGAAGGCGATGGTGGTGATGCTGGTCCGCGTGGCGTCCGAGAACACGCCCGTGAACGCCCAGCGGCAACCGTACGTGCTGGCCAGATCGCGTACGCAGGCACGGTAGAACGCTTCGTCCTCCAGGGTGGAGGACAGTTGCGCGAGTGAGAATACGGCGTGCTCCATGCTGCGCTGCTGGTCCATGTTGCGCAACCGCAGCAGCAGCCGGTTATCGTCGCCGGGCGACAGGGTGGCCGTTGCCTGCGCCTGCACCACCGCACCGCTCCCGGTCCGGCAACGCAGCCGCTCGTCCCACGCGGAGCCCTCGGCGCGTACCCGGTCCAGAAACGCCGCGGTGGCCTGGCCCTCCTGCGCGAACAGAGCCTGCCATGACCTGCCGAGCAGCTCTTCGCGCGTGCAATCGAACAGTTCAGCGGCTCGGCCGTTGGCGTCCACCACCTGGTTGCCGTGTAAGTCCATCAGCACGATGGGATTGCTGGTGTGCTCGAAGAAGCCCGCAAACCGGGCTTCGCTGCGGCGCAGCCGCAGCGCGTGCAGCTGTGCGATGATGGCAACCGGCAGAACGCCCAGCACGGCCAGCACGGTGAGCGCCGTTGCGATCCAGTCGTGGGCGTCGTCGCGGTGCCAGATGTCGTGTGTGAAGTAGCCGACCACGAACACGCAGGCAAAGGAAAGCGCCGTGGTCGCGAGGATGCGCGCCGACGCCCTCCAACTGCTTACCGGCCGTTGCCTGCCGTTGTGCATCGTCTTGTTCTCTCCCCTCCCACGCCAAAAAGTCGTCACGCCGCAACTGCGTGCCAAGTGATTGGCGCGACAGCGGCGAGAATTGCGTTGCCCCGGCCCGGGGGGACGCCGTCCAGGCGGTCCAGACGTCGGGTTGCAAATCGCAGACCAATGCGGAGACGGGGCCGGGCGGGTGAATGCGCGCCGCGCTCCCGGTATAGTTCGCGGCTTGACGCGGGTGCCGGCCCGGCGCCGCTGGCGCGGCGGGCGGACCGCCCCGGGGGGGTTGATGTGAAAGCAGAAGAGCCGCGGAGCGAAGCCGCGTGGCGGCGTGCTGAACAGCTTATCGAGCGCCTCGAAGCGCTGCTGCCGCCGCCACAGGCGCGCACCACCGACTGGCGCGCCCTGGCTTACCGCTGGCGAAGGCACGGTCGCGGCGGGATCCTGGAACCGATCGAACAACCGCATCGCCTGGCGCTCGGCGACCTGCTCGGGATCGACCACCAGAAGACCGTCCTGGCGCGCAACACGCTGCAGTTCGTACAGGGCCTGCCGTGCAACAACGCGCTGCTGTGGGGCTCGCGCGGAACCGGTAAATCATCGCTGGTCAAGGCGCTGCTCAACGAATACGCCGACCGCGGCCTGCGGGTGGTCGAGGTCGACGGGCACGACCTGTGCGATCTGCCGTCGATCGTCGGGCCGCTGGCGGGGCGCGACGAGCGGTTCATTCTGTTCACCGACGACCTGTCGTTCGCCGCCGACGATCCCAGCTACCGGGCGTTGAAAGCCATGCTGGACGGCTCGGTCGCGGTGGCGCCGCCGAACGTGGTGATCTACGCGACGTCCAACCGGCGCCACCTGATGCCCGAGTTCATGCAGGAGAACCTCGAAGCGCGAAACCTGGGCGGGGAAATCCATCACGGCGAGACCGTTGAGGAGAAGATTTCGCTCTCCGAGCGCTTCGGCGTGTGGCTGGCATTTCATCCTTTCAACCAGGACACCTACCTGGCGATCGTGCGCCACTGGTTGAGCCACCTGGATGCGCAGCAGGCATTCGATGAGTCAGCGCGCGAAGCGGCGTTGCGCTGGGCGCTCCAGCGCGGCTCGCGCAGCGGCCGCGTGGCCCGGCAGTTCGCCGCGGACTGGGTGGGGCAGCGCCGCCTGTAACGCCCGGCCTATTCGATCAGCTCGATCAGCTGCTCCAGCAGCCGCGCGTCGTCGAAATGCCGCACCCCCACAAAGGCGATGGCCAGGGTGCCCGCCTGGCGCATCGCGCCGGGGCTGACGATCCCGAACGGCCACAGCAGATACCGCTCGGGGCGCGCGCTGGCGCCCAGCAGGCCGGTCTCATCGAACAGGTTGTGTGCCCGCCCGTCGTCGCCGGGCGTCGCCAGCAGATCAGCGTACCCGGTCATCCGGTAGACAGTGCCGCGCCCGGCGCGGTCCGGATACACGCGCTGGATGTAATGATCGCCCGCGCGTGCACGTACGACCAGCCGCTGTCCGGGTCGGAGCGCGGGCAGCCGCTGCGGGTTCAGGACGGGTTCGGCGACGTTGCCGGTCTCGCGTGCAGCGCTGCGCTCGCCCGTGAACAGCAGGTAGTAGCAGCCGCACGGATGCACGCTGTCGAACGCCAGCGGGGTGCCGTCGGGGAGCAGCGTCACCCGCCAGATCAGCCCGTCGAATGCGCCGGCATAGATGTCCGTCGCGGATTGCGCGGTGCGCGCCGGTAGCCACACCAGGTAGTTGAGCTGCAGCAGCGGCTCGGCGTGAAATAATGTGTGACTGATCCACTGGTAAACCACCGGTGCGGCCGTATCCACGTAGTGTGCCCGGCGGTCGGCGTCATAGCGGATCGCCCCGATCCAGTCGTCATCGGTCAGCTGGTCGAATTCCCAGATCGGCGCGTAGTAATTGAGCAGCTGCCGCCGTTGCGCCGGGCCGGGCCGGGGGATGTGCAGTGGATTGTCGCGCGCCTCGCGCAGAATTCCGGCCAGCGCCGCCGGCGCCAGGGCAGGCGCTGCCGGCGGTGTGTAGCGGTGCAGTTCGCCCTGCACCGGCAGTGTCTCTAGCGGTGACTCGAACTCGGCCGCGAGGCGCTCGTGCAGGGAGTTGATCGCGCTGCGCGCAATCAGCTGGGAAACGGGGTACACGCCCAGGATGCGCCGCCAGTCACGGTAGTGATCGGGAACGCGGCTGCGGATCCTGATGCTGGCCAGGCGTTCGGGGTGCGCCAGATCGCGCTCGATCAGCACCTCGGCGCAACGGGCGAGCGCCGCGGCGTGTGCAGCATCGAACGGTGCGTGGGCGAGCAGGGCATCGCGCGCCGCTGCGGGGAGTCTCGCGAGTTCCAGGGAACGGGCATCGCGATCCACGGTCTGCAAATGCTGCAGCCAGTCCCGTGTCTGTTCGGCGTCGAGCGCGCGCTCGCGAAATGCGGCCAGGAAACGGGTGCTGCGCAGGTGCGGGTATCCGGGCAGGCGCCAGGCGCCGGCATCGCCGGCCGCATGCCGGGCAACCGTGTCATCCATCGCGCGATAGTAATGCTCGCACTGCCCGTTCAGATCGGGCACCGGCTGCGGCGGCCGCAGCGCACAGGCGCTCAACGCAAGCGTGAAAAGGACGGTGACTAGACGCACGCTGGCCATGCCTCGTTCGACCGGCGGTCGACGTCGAAGGTTCGCACGCGTCTCAGCGGTTTTGCGCGGCTTCCCACTCGGCGGGCGTGTAGGCCTTGATGGTCAGGGCGTGCATGGCGCCGCTGGCCAGCTGCTCGGAAAATATCCGGTACACCAGCTGATGCTTCTTGACCGTCGAAAGGCCTTCGAAGGCCTCGCTCACGACGACCGCCTCGAACTTGCTGCCGTCCCCGGTGACCGTCGCGCGGGCACCCGTGAGAACGTCCTCGATCATTTTCGAAAATTCCGGCATGTCCACCTGGCAGATCTCCGTGCAGGGGTCGCGCAACACCTGCTTGGGTTGAACATCGAGCAGGGGCGCGAAAGCGGCTTAGGTAACCACAGAAGCCCGCCGATTTCCACACGTCGGCCGCGCGCACACGCGCGATCGATTCGCTACGACAGCGGCCCGTTTCCCGGCAGCGCGTCAGACGGTGCCGTGATCTCCACCTGGTCGACGCCAACGAAGTGCTCGATCGCCGGCATCAGCCCGGCGATGACTTTCTGCGCGCCCGGCGAATTCAGCATCTCCCGGTCTATACCCTCGGTCCAGCCGTACAGCGAGACGCACAGCTGCTCGGCGGTATGGATGTTGCGCTGCAGGTCGTGCAGCAGGCGCGCGTACTCACTGCGCGTCGGCTGCACGCCCAGCTGGACGAACAGGTCGCCCAGCCGGTTCATCAGCGTTTCAGCCTCCGCGCCGAGCCCAAAATCGGCGGGTCGGTAGTGGGTGCGTCCCAGCGACGCCGCGCTCACCCAGACGCGGAAGCTGGCCTTCTGCAACGAGTGATAGAGCGGTTCCTCGGAGATCAGGAACACCAGCAGGTGGTTTCTGTTGGCCTGGAACTGTCCGTCGCGATACGCCCAGGCGGTGGTCTTGATGAACTTGTAGATGCGGATATGCTCGCGGAAGTCGGCGCCCTGCAGCTGATCCAGGATCACGATGGTGCGGTCGGCCTCACTGAGGGCGCACACGTCACTCATGATCCGGTCGAACGCGTCCACCGGCGGTTCCTCCCGGCCTTCTTCGTCCTTGGACGGAGCCCGCAGCACGGGCGGCGGCGGGTCGTTTTCCTGGATGAAATCGTGGTAGAGCACGTGCGAGTAGTCGAGCGAGTGGGCGAGCGCGGTGGCGAATGCCGTCTTGTGGCGGCCAGGATCGCCCGCGACGTTCAGCGTGCGGATCACGTCGGGTTCGTAGGACAGCAGGCAGCGAAGCGGATAGTCGAAGCTCTCGTTGGACTCGTAGCCGTTGTCGGCCAGCCTTTCGCGCAGCGTGCGTGACATGCTCAGGCGTTCTTCCCGTCTCGGCCGGCGGCCTCGCCAACGCTCTCGGAATCGCCCGCCACGGCGATCTCGTGCTCGCCTGGCGCCTCGACGATGCTCGGCGCGTCGCTCTCCGGCCCGAGCAGCACGGCCAGCCAGTGGGATTCGCTGCTGCTTTCCAGCGCGATCTTCACGGTGATCGTGAGCGGCACCGACAGCAGCATGCCCACCGGACCCAGCACCCAGCCCCAGAAGACCAGCGACAGAAACACGACCAGCGTGGAGAGTCCGAGGCCGCGCCCCATGAAGCGCGGCTCGATCACGTTGCCGATGACAACGTTCACGATCACGTACAGGGCCCCGCTCAGCAGCGCGCTCAGCGCGCCCAGCTGCACGAACGCCAGCAGTACCGCCGGCACCGCCGCAATGATGGAACCGATGTTGGGAACGTAGTTGAGCAGGAACGCCAGCAGGCCCCACAGCAGCGGGTAGTCGACGCCGATCAGCCACAGCCCGCCGGCGACGGTGGCGCCGGTCAGCAGGCTGACCGCGCTTTTGATCGCCATGTAACGCTGCACGTTCTCGACGAACTGCTCGAAGCCGGCCAGCGAAGCGCCCGGACGGTCGAGCGCGGCATGCAGCTTGTGCGGCAGACCGGAAGCTTCCAGCAGGATGAACACCACGGTGAGAATGATCAGGAACGCGTTGGTCAACGCACCGCCGAACCCGGTCAGGGTGCTTGCAGCGAGTCGCATCGCCGCGCCCGGGTCGAAGTACTCCTGGATCCGCACGCCCGACATGTCGATCCCGAGGCCGCCGATCCAGGCGATCAGTCCGGCGAACTCGCTGCGCAGACGTGCCTGGTACCCGGGCAGCGCCTGCGAAAAATCGTGGATCGAGTTGCCGATCACGGCGCCCAGGACCGCGCCGGCGACGAGGATCGCGGCGATCACCAGCAGCATGGCGATCAGTGTGGGCACACCGTGCCGTTTCAGCCAGAACAGCGGCGGTGCACTCACGATGGCGATGAACGCCGAGAGCAGGAACGGCACCAGGATCGCTTCGGCGGCGCGCATTCCGGCAACCACGATGACAAACGCAGCAGTCACGAGCACGACTTGCGCGGCGGGCGAGGTGGGGTGTTCGTTCATGGGCGAGCGCGGTTCCGGTCGGGTGCCGACAGTGTACCTTGCACGCTTGCCGTCGAGAAACAGCCGCCGCCGGCCGGCATGCGCTCAGTCGAGCAGATGATCCAGCCGGGCGACGCTGATGTCGGCGTACTCGGACCACTCGGCGGTCCGCGCATAGTCGACGTACACGGTGGCGACGCCCGCGGCGTTACCGGCCTGTAGATCGAACAGGAAATCGCCGACCATCACCACGTCGTCCTGCGCGGCCTGCCAGTCGGCCATCAGCTCCAGCAGCGCGTCGGGCTCGGGCTTGGGTGCGCCGCTGTCGCGGTCCCTGATACAGGGTTCGGGAAAGTAGTCGAGCAGGCCGCAGGCGCGCAGGGTCTCGCGGGCATTGGCGAGGCTGTTGCGCGTCACAATCCCCAGCTTGCAGCCGCGTGCGTGCAGTTGCGCGAGCAGCGTCTCGACGCCGAGCATGGGCCTGGCCCGGCGCGCCAGCTCGAGTTCGATCGCATCGAGCTGCGTCCACAGCGGCCCCGCATTCTCGGGCGGCAACTTCGCCAGCGCTTCCAGGATAGGTTCTCCCGGTGGCAGGCCCAGCTGCGCGCGGATGTCGTCAAAGTCGTGAATCGCGTGTGTCAGGGTCCCGTCCATGTCGAATATCCAGTGACGCCGGGCGAGGATCTGGCGGCGGGGCGTTGCGTTCGATGTCATTCAACCCCGTCCACGACGATCATCCGGGTGCGGGCCGTGGCGTGCCGGAGCGCGCGCGCCTCGCGGTAAACGTCGGATTCGAGCCACTGCCGGGCTTTGTCCCGATCCGGGAATGCTATGACCACCAGGCGCGCGGGCGCCCAGTCGCCCTCCAGCGTCTCGGGGTCGCCTCCGCGCACGACAAACCGGCCGCCGAACGGCTCGAGGGTCGCGGGCACCATGGGCTTGTACTTCTCGTATCCTTGTTCGTCATGCACCTCGACCTGTACTATCACGTAGGCGCTCATGCCGATCTCCTCGGGGTGGCTTGCAGAGCACGAATCCTATGCGTCGCATCGCAGACAATGCAATCCGAATCCGTGTCGGCAGCGTACGCGCGCCGCGAGTGGCTCAGGCCGCACCGCGGGGCGGTCGTTTCGCCCCGCCGGCGGGCAGCGGGTGACTGGATGGATGCCGGGCGCCGTGTTCGTGAAGCCCTGGCGCGCCTGCCGGTGGCCACCGAAATCCTACCCTGCGATCCGGATAAGGCCGACACGGCGGTGTTCTGTGAGCACTACGGCTTCGCGCCCGAGGACTCTGCAAACACCATCCTGGTCACGGCAAAGACCGGGGTGCGGCGCACCGTCGCCTGTGTGCTGCTCGCCGATTCGCGTCTGGATGTCAACCACGTGGTGCGCAAGCGCCTGCAGGCGCGGCGCGTGTCGTTCGCGAGCAGTATGCAGACCCGCGAACTGACCGGCATGGAAGTCGGCGGTGTCACCCCGTTTGCGCTCCCGGAGGGCATGCAGGTATGGGTCGACGCCCGGGTCATGCAGCGCGAACGCATCGTGCTGGGCGGCGGCAGCCGCGACGCCAAGGTGATCGTTCCGCCCGCCGTGTTCGAGCATCTGGCGAACGTTTCCGTGATCGACGGGCTGGCGAGGCCGGCTGCAACCGGGGGGACCGGGAATTGACCGAGATCCGCGAGTACCACGCGCACGTGTATTTCGACAGCGTGCGCATGGAACAGGCTCGCGCGCTGTGTCAGGCAGCGGGGGAGCGGTTTGCGCTGCGCGTCGGGCGCATCCACGAACGACCGGTCGGCCCGCACCCGCGCTGGAGCTGTCAGCTGACGTTCACGCCTGAACTGTTTGCCGAGTTGCTGCCGTGGCTGCTGCTGAACCGCGCGGGTCTGACGGTGTTCGTGCACCCGGATACGGGCGATGACGTTAAGGACCACACCGACCGTGCCTTGTGGCTGGGCGAGATGCTGGAACTGGATCTGAGTGCGCTGAGCTGACCGGGCGCGGCGGTCAGGCGGCTCAGCGCAGCTGCCCCGAGAACACCCGTGTGCGGTAGATGAAGTGCACCTGGCCCCGGCTCGCGCACCGCTCGAACAACCGACGCAGCTCCGCGCGTAACGGTGCGTGATTCGGGTGGCCTTCCGGCGGTGCGTACGACGACGACCGTACGCGCCCGCACAGTCCCTCGAAGTCGAAAGCCTGCCGGTGGTCGAAGCGCCGTTCGCTGACCAGGCCCGGTGCGAAGAAAGCCGTGATCCGCTGCGTCGAACGCCCCGCATCGTTGATCGCATGATAGTCGCAGGCGAAGGCCTGCAACGCTTCCTCGAAGCCGTGCAGAAACGGTGACGCGTGACCGACACGCTCGTTCCAGATCAACGCGACGTGTCCGTGCGGCTTCAGCACGCGTTTGAATTCCTGCCGGCTGGCCTTGAGATCGAACCAGTGAAACGCCTGCGAGGCGCTGATCAGGCTCGCGCTGCCGTCTCGCAACGGCAGCGCCTCGGCCGTGCCGCCGACCAGCGCGAGCTTCGGGTAGCCGCGGAGAAAGCAGGCGGCGGCGCTGCGCATCGGCGCGTTGGGCTCGACTGCCTGCACCTGAAACCCGCGCTGCAGCCAGGGCTCGCTGGAAAGGCCGGTACCGGCTCCGACGTCGACGATCGGATCGTTGCGGCTCAGCCGGCAGCGCTCGATGAGGTAGTCGAATGCGGCGCCCGGATAGCCCGGGCGGTACCGCACGTAGTCGGCGACCCGATCACTGAAACGTTGCGTCGAGTCAAAGTCGGTGCCACCGCTCACGTCACCGCGTGTTCGTACACCGCTACTCTTCGCGCGGGCGCAGGTAGGCGAACCAGCGTTTTTCCACCTGCTTGAACACGAAGATGATGATGAACGTGAGACACAGATAGAACAGGCCGGCGGTGATGAACGACTCGAAGGGCACGAAGTGTCGCGAGTTGACGATACGTGCCGCCCCGAACAGATCGACAATCGTGATTACACCGGCCACCGCGCTGCCGTGCAGCATGAAAATCACCTCGTTGCCGTAGGCCGGCAGCGCTCGCCGGAACGCACTCGGCAGTATGATCCGGCGGTAGGTGAGCGCACTCGACATACCGCAGGCTTTTGCGGCCTCCACCTCGCCGAATGCGGTCTGCTGGATCGCGCCGCGCAGTATTTCCGAGGTGTAAGCCGCCGTGTTCAGCGCAAAGGCGATGAGCGCGCACCAGTAGGCTTCCTTGAGAATCGGCCACGCGAAACTCTGCTGCACCGCTTGGAACTGGGCGAATCCGTAGTAGATGATGAACATCTGCACCAGCAGCGGCGTTCCGCGAAAGAAGTAGATGTAGGTCTTGGGGAGCGCGGCGATCAGCGGGTTTCGCGACGCAGCGGCGATCGCGATGGGTACGGACATCACCAGCCCGACCGCGAGCGCCATGGCGACCAGCTGCACCGTGATCCACAGGCCTTCAACGTACAGCGGCAGGTTGCTGACGATGGCTTCAATATCCATTGCTTACCGGAGCCTCATGCGCTGCGCACGCCCACGCTGTAGCGCTTGTTGAGCCAGCGCAGCCCGACGTCCGAGACCGCCGTGATGACGAGATAAAGCAGCGCCACCGCCAGGTAGAAGGTGAAGGGCTTGCGCACGGTGCCGCCCGCCTGCGCGGCGCGGAACACCATGTCCTCGAGGCCGATCACGGAGACCAGGGCGGTGGTCTTGGCCAGCACCAGCCAGTTGTTGCCGAAACCCGGGAGCGCGTGGCGCACACTGGCGGGGAAGGTGATGCGGAAGAACACCTGCGCCTTCGACATTCCGTAGGCATGGCCAGCCTCGATCTCGCCACGCGGCACGGCGAGTATTCCCCCGCGGAACGTCTCGCCCATATAAGCGCCGAAAATGATGCCGATCGTCACTACGCCGGCCAGGAATTCACTGATCTCGATATAGTCCCAGCCGAACGCCTCGTCGCTCAGCTCCAGCAGCCAGGCGCCGAAGTTGTTGATCAGCAGCTGACCGCCGAAAAAAATGATGAACATCAGCACCAGGTCGGGCACGCCGCGGATTACCGTGGTGTACACGCCGGCGACCGCGCGTGCGGCGTTCGAATTCGAGAGCTTGGCGACCGCTGTCAGCATGCCGAGCACCAGTGCCAGCAGCAGCGACAGCAGCGCGACCTCTATGGTGAGCAGCATACCCTCGAGAATGAACGGGTAGAAGTACCCGTCGAGCACGCCGCTCAGCAGCGATGTCAGGAACTCGTTCATATGTGCCTGGGCATTATCGAAGCCCGGAAACACGGCGCCGGCCGACGGAACCGGCCGGCGCACGCATTCAGGCGTTGCTCATTGCCCGTAAACGTCGAACTCGAAGTACTTGGCGTTTATCTTCTGATACGTGCCATTGGCGCGGATCGCCGCGATCGCCTGGTTGAACAGGTCGACCAGGTCCTGGTCCTGCTGGCGGATCGCAATACCGGCGCCTTCGCCGAAATACTTCACGTCCGTGTAGCCGGGGCCGACAAACTCCCAGTCCTTGCCGTTGTCGGTTTTCAGAAAGCCGTCCTCCATGGCCACTGAATCCGCGAGCAGCAGATCGACGCGGCCGGACACCGCGTCCAGGTAGGCTTCGTCCTGAGTGGCGTAACGCTTGATCTCGACCGCATCGCCGAACTCTGCTGTGATGAAGTTGTCATGCGTGGTGGCGCGCTGCACGCCGACCGTCTTGCCCGCCAACGCGGCCTTGTTGATCTCGATGCCGGAACCTTTCTTGCGCGCAAACTTCGCGGGAGTCTGGTAGTACTTGTTGGTGAACGCGACCTTTTTCTTGCGCTCCTCGGTGATCGACATGGACGCGATGATGGCGTCGTACTTGCGCCCCAGGAGCGACGGAATGATGCCGTCCCAGTCCTGCTGCACCATGGTGCATTTGACGCCGATCTCCTTGCACAGTGCGAGCGCGATGTCGATGTCGAATCCGACCAGCTGACCGGAGGTGGTCACCGAGCTGAACGGTGGATAGGCGCCTTCCACGCCGATGCGGATTTTTTTCCAGTCTTTGGCGCCGACGCTGCCCGCACTCAGTGCCAGCGCAGCCGCGGCGACAACCGCAGTGAGAACGTTCTTCATGCTTTCCTCCTTCATAAAAGACTTTCGCGGACGCTGTGCTTCCGCTTTGTAGTATGCGTTGCGCCCCGCGCGCCCCGCTATTTCAGTTTGCCTGCCTTGAACTGCCGAAACCGCTCCGATTTTGGCTGTCCGAACACCTGGTCCGGCGTACCATCTTCCTCGACGCAGCCCTGGTGCAGAAACATGACCCGCGAGGACACCTCGCGCGCGAAGCCCATTTCATGCGTGACCACCAGCATGGTGCGGCCTTCCTCGGCCAGGCCGCGCATGACTTTCAGCACTTCGCCGACCAGTTCGGGATCCAGCGCCGAGGTCGGCTCGTCGAACAGCATCATGTCCGGCTCCATGGCCAGGGCGCGGGCGATGGCGGCCCGTTGCTGCTGGCCGCCCGACAGATGGGCCGGATAGTAGTCCTTGCGCTCGTACATGCCGACCCGCTGCAGCACCGCTTCGGCGTGCTCGATCGCCTGTGCCTTCGACACCTTCAGCACGTGCACGGGCGCCTCGATGACGTTTTCGAGCACCGTCATGTGCGCCCACAGGTTGAACTGCTGGAACACCATGGCGAGCTTCGAGCGGATGCGCTGGACCTGATTCCGATCCTCCGGCACCGAAGTGCCGTCGCGTTTGCTGCGCATCTTGATCAGCTCGCCGTGCACGGAGACCTTGCCCGAAGTCGGGGTCTCCAGCAGGTTGATGCAGCGCAGGAAAGTACTTTTTCCGGAGCCGCTGCTGCCGAGGATTGACACCACATCGCGATCGTGGGCGGTCAGGGAGATGCCTTTCAGGACCTCCAGGCTGCCGAAGCTTTTATAGAGGTCCGTGACCTCGAGGGCCGCTTGCTGATTGGCCATCAAACTGCCTGGTTTTGCTTGTTTTACGCGCGGCTAGTATCGCCCCAAGCGCACCGGGTGGGCAAGTTGGCTGGTTTTTACCCGCTGCCGGTATGCCCGGGGGTCGTGCTCAAGGGTCCGGCGCCGGCGCCGCGGGCCGCACCGGGACTTGCGAGAAGTACGCACGCCGCAGGTGCGTGTACAGCGCAAACCCCCACCAGCCGGCGATGAACAGCGCGGTCGCGAGCGTCAGCAGATCGATCAGCCTGCCAGGATCGAGCAACCGGGCGACGTCGCCGTACGCGGCGAGCTGACTGTCGATGTAGGCCTCCAGGGTCGCCCGGTCCAGCAGCAGCAGGACGCGATCCAGGGTGTACAGTACCGCGCCCGCCATCACGGCCGCGTATCCGATGCGGTGCGCGCACCACAGACCGAATCCGGCAGCGCAGAACAACGCAGCGTAGACCGAATGGTAGGCGATGGCGGCGACCCCGCCGCGCACCCCGCCGAACAGCGGCACTTCCGTGGTGATCGACACTGCCTCCAGCGCCGCCGATATGAGGAACAGCACCGCAGCCGTACGGAACGTGAAGCGTCCTTTTACCTTGCTCATCAGGCTCTGCCCGGGTGTGTCGTCGGCATGCTAGCCCAGGCGTGATCCCACATAAAGCGCATTGCGCCGGCGTCGAGGTACTGTCTCCAGCGCGGCGAAACACCCGCCATATGTCCGTAACTGATTGATTATCATGCCGTTATGTTTTCGTCGAAAAAGCATTAGCTTTTCGCCACGTGTTTGCCGGCCGGCTCTGTTCTCATGGGCCCATCGACCACTCCGGCTGTGCGCCGGGGGAGGCAGGGCAATGAAACGGCAGTTCCACGGCGCGGCAGCCGGCGTACTCGCACCTATACTCATGGTATCGAGCGTTTTCGCAGGACCGCTGCATGATGCCGCCGGGCACAACGACCTTCAGCACGTCTCCAGCCTCATCGCCGACGGTTCCGACGTGAACGAAGAGGACCATCGGGGCGAGACGCCCCTGCATCGTGCAGCGCAAAGAGGGCGCGATGCCGTGGTCGGGCTGCTCATCGACCACGGGGCCGACGTCAATGCGAAGAGCCGAGAGGAGTTCACGCCGTTGCACAATGCCGCGTTCAACGGCCACTTTACTACCGTGGAACGCCTTATCGCGCGCGGTGCCGATGTCAATGCCCGGGACTACACGGGTCTGACCCCGCTGCGCTGCGCAGCCAGAAAAGGACACCGGGACGTCATCGAGCTGCTCGTGCAGCACGGTGCTGTTCGCTAGCCCATGCGTGCGTTTGCATGAGTTTGTGATCGGCGTACTGTTTGGAAGTTGTCCGCCTGAGCGGCTGGAGGTGACAGATGACAAAGCAACGTACCCCTTCGAAGATGACGTTCCTCGGGTTAGTGCTTTCCTTGGTTTATGCCTTCGTACCTGTGCATGCCAGTCATCCGACCGGCGTAGTCGATGCGTCGTGGGATGGATTTGCGATCAAAGGTTACGACGTGGTCGCCTATCACACCATGGGGCGCGCGGTAGAAGGTAGCCACGACTTTTCCCACAACTGGCTAAACCTCACTTGGCAATTCGCCAGTGCTGAGCATCGTGATCTTTTTGCGGCTGACCCGTTGGCGTATGCACCTCAGTACGGTGGGTACTGCGCCTCAGCGCCCCACGTCAACGGTAAACCGGATATCGATCCGACCGCTTTTCGTGTCGTCAACCACCGCCTGTATCTGTTCTTCTCGGAAAAAGGCGCGGACGCCTGGGCCAGCGACGCGAGCGAGATCAAATCGGCCGAGAAAGTGTGGAAGAAGGTCAAGGCCGGATTGGTCCATTAGCCGTTCGCAGAAGCTTCGTGAGAGCCGACATGCAGCGAATTGCAGCGACATTATCGGTCTTCGTTGCGTTGGCGTTTGCGCCGGCGCAAGGCGACCATGCAGCATTGCCCGACGGTGTGAGTCCGGTGATGGCAACCTGGCTGTGGGGCTATCACACAGTGCCGGCGTCGATAACCACGGACGGTTCGCCACGCTGGTACGCCTATCCTCACACCGATGCGAGCCGCATTAATGATCCCCCCTGGACCGACGTGGCGGCTACGCATATCGAAACCGGCGCCACAGCGCCGGCGGTGGTGTGGCTTCACGGGTGCAGCGGCATGCCCCGTGGGCCTATCGGCTATCGCATCTATTTAATGTCGAAAGGTTACGCGCTGTTCGAGCCCGACAGTTTCGCACGCCCGGGCCGCAAACCCTGTACGGGCAACAATCTTCCGCTGCGCCGCGAGGAGATTGCCTTCGCGCTGCGCAGGATCCGCGAGCTGCCCTGGGTCGATCAGGCACGCATTGTTCTGGCGGGCGTGAGCGAAGGCGGCCGGGCAGTCGGCGGCTGGGAACGTGCGGGATTTGCCGCGCACATCATTCTGGCGGCGGCCTGTGGAGACAAGAGCGGCCGTCCGCATGCCCCTGGCAGTGTTCCGGTGCTCGCCATCGTCGGCTCCCAGGACGGTGCCAGCTGCAATGTCACGCGTAAGGTAGGTGGTTCCAGGTCAATCATCATTCCCGGCGCACCTCACGGTATCATGGATCGAAAGGAAGTGAAGGAGGCCTTGGAGCGCTTTCTGCGCGAGTGTTGCGAATGAACGAGAAGACCTGCGGGGAGCTTCGGTCCGGTTGTTACAGTTCCGTCGGGAGAGAGACAGATCCAGACAATTGTCCCCCAGGGTTGTCCCAGGTCGCGAATAATATGAAGTTCGCGATTTTCTCGCTGCTCATCGCATTGGCCTTGGGCGTGCTTGCCGCATCGCTGATCGCCTGGAACCACGGGCTGTCCGTCGAGTTTTTCCAGGAGTTGATACGTTCCTGGGGCATGTGGGGTGTGGTGACCTCCATCGGGCTCATGATTCTGCATTCCTTCGTACCTTTTCCCGCGGAACTTCTCGCTCTGGCCAACGGCATGATTTACGGGCCACTATGGGGTACTGCGATCACCTGGATCGGCGCCATGCTGGGCGCATCGCTGGCCTTCGCGCTCGCGCGCTCGCTTGGGCGTCCGTTCGTGAAAGGCGTGGTGGCGAGGAAGGACTGGCACCACCTGGATGAATGGAGCGGTCGCCAGGGTGTCTACGTCATACTGACGCTGCGCCTGGTACCCGTAATCGCATTCAACTTGATCAACTACGCGGCGGGACTTACGCGAATATCCTGGTGGGCTTTCCTGTGGACAACCGGGATCGGAATTCTGCCGCTTACCGTCGTAATGGTTGCGATGGGTGATTCACTGGACCGGATTTCATGGTACCTCTGGATTCTGCTGCTGGCCGCTGCGGCCGGAGTATGGATCGTTGTTCTGCGACAGCAAAGGCGTGCAATGCCTCATTCGGAGACCGAAAAGGAGTAGATATCGCCGATGGTGACATGCACGTACTCGTTCTGATCCCGTGTCGAGCCATCGACGTTACGGTACACGTGGCCGCAGTCGTCGCGCGCCAGCAGCGCCGCAGCAAACTGCATGCATAGCAGGTCGTTGCGTATTTGCACGCTTCCACTCAGGAGCGAGACCCGATCCCGCATTGCTACGCGCCCATCACCGGTAAACTGCCGAACGAACTCGTCGCCGTTGAAACCGCGGCCCATCCAGATTTTGTCCGATGTCAGCTTCCTCAGTTCTTCAGCGGTTAGCCGGGTCTCGACCTCGGGTTGGTACCCGTATGGCCATTCTGGAACACCGGCTTCTGCCAGTGCTCCTATTATGTGCTCGAGATCCTTCGCCCGGTAGTGCGACCAAAGTACCCGATACCGGGTGAGATTATCGAAGGGTGTCCATTGGCGAACAGCCGCCATAGCAGCTTTAGCTTCATCGATACGACCGGTTTCGACGTATGACCCCGCGAGCGTTGTTTCGTACCGGCTTGCAAGGCCGCGAGCTTTCTCCAGCTGTTCGATAGCCCGCCGATACTGCCGGTCGAAGAAAAGCACGCGGCCGTATTCGCCGTGGAAATCAACCGTTGGTTTCGGGTCGAGCCTGAAAGCGATCTCCATCGCCGCCATGGCTTCGCGGTGCTTACCAGAAATGCTGAGCACGATACCGAGGTCTATGTAACTGGAGGCTTTGTTGGGGTTCAGCGCAACAGCCTTTTGCGCGGATTCTTCGGCGACGGCGTACTCTCTTTGCGTGACCTGAAGCAACGCCAGCACGTCGTATGCATCCGGGTTGTCGGGGTCCAGCGATAACGCCTCGCTCGCCGACTCGTACGCGAGTTTACGCGCCGCGGTAGGAGGCATGACGTCGGCGGCGTCTATCTGCCAGATGTTGAAAGCGATCCTGGCAAGACCGGTGCGCGCCGCGCTGAAACCCGGATCGAGCTCCAGCGCTCGAAGATACATTTGCACGGCCTCGGCGTACTTGTCGTTGGTGACGCGCCGTCGCTCGGCGCGCAGGTAGTAGTCGTACGCTTCAAGATTAGCCGTGGGTGCTTTTGCGAGCTGCTGCTGCTCCGCGTCGGTCAGCTCCACCGCAAGCGCCGAGACGATGCTCTGAATTACGCGATCCTGCACGTCGAAGATCGCCTCCGACACGACCTCGTAACGCTCGGCCCACACCTGGCTGCCGACAGTCGTATCCGTGAGCTGGGCGTTTATGCGCAGAAGTTCACCGGTTCGCCGTATGCTGCCGGCCAGCACGTAACGCACGCCGAGGTCCTCGGCCACCTGCCGCGTCGTGACGGGTGTGTCCTTGTAGGTGAACACCGAGTGGCGGGCGATGACGAACAGCCCCGAGATCCTGGACAGATCCGTGATCAGGTCGTCGGTCATGCCGTCGGCAAAATGCTCCTGAGAGAGGTCGTCGCTCATGTTGGTGAAAGGCAGCACGGCGATCGAGGGTTTGTCCGGCAGCGTCAGTGTCGACGGCGACAACTTCTCCAGTGCTTGCCACGGTCTCAGCCAGAGCACGGTTCCAACCACGATGAGCAGCGCAGCGAATGCCATGGCGGCGGGCACTATCTTGCGCGGTTCTGCTGGCGGTCTCGCGGGCGCCGTGTCGGGTGTCATCAGGACGCGATAGGCACGCACCGGCTCGGCGATGTTCTTCACCGACTGTTCGCCGAGAAACTCGTAGGTCAGAGGCAGCTTCCTGCCGATCGCCCCACGCACCGATTCCGAGATACACACACCACCCGGGTCGGCCAGACTCTCGAGTCGCGCGGCCACGTTAACGCCATCGCCGTAGATATCGTCACGATCGACGATCACGTCGCCGAGATTGATCCCTATTCTGAACTGCAGCGTCTGGTCGGCCGGTCGCTCGGCGTTGCGCGCCGCAAGATCGCGTTGCACCTCGATTGCGCAGCTGAGTGCTTCGACCACGGTGACGAACTCGGCTAACATGGCATCGCCCGCATAATGTACGACGCTGCCGTTATGATGCTCGATAGCCCGCGTGATGGCGTCGAGGTAGGCGCTCAGGATGTCGTGTGTACCTTCCTCGTCGGCTTCTGTGAGCCGGCTGTATTCTGCGACGTCGGCGTAAATAATTGCTGCGAGCTTGCGCGTTCTACGCGGCGCCGGATGCGTGTCTGCTGAGTTGTCGCCGACCGCGGCCGCATGATCCACGTCGGCAATCAGCCGGTACCCGACCTTGGGAATGGTCTCGATAAAGCGCGGGTTGTTCCGATCGTCGTCGAACGCCTTGCGCAGCTTGGTGATGGAGTTGCTGAGGGCATCGTAACCTACAACCATGCCGTGCCAGACTTCCGCTTCGAGCTGCTCGCGCGTGATGACTTCGCCGGGGCGTTGCGCAAGATAAACCAGCAGCGCCATCGCGCGCGGTTCCAGCTTGACGGTGTCCTCACCTCGCGTGATACGGTTGCTGTCAGCGTGAACACGCCAACCGGCGATGCTGAATGCCTCGCCTGGACGGGCCGGCCCGGCTGTGCTTCGATTGCCCATCGCGTCCACGAGCTTAGGCGGATGCCTGCTAGCTTACCAAATTCAAGCCCCAATGCCCGAGTGATGTGCACGCACCCGCAGCAGGTGCTCAGTGTGTCGCAGCCTACTTTTCCGGCAGCCGCTTCTGCGCCTGGGCAATCTCGACGATGGTCTCCAGGCGCACCAGGCGCTTGTCGATATCGATGGTGCGTTCTGAGAGCAGGTCGGTCGCGCGGTTGAGATGCTTCACCTCGTCGGTGAGCTTCAGCACGTCGATGAGCAGATCTTTCCAGCCGGCCACGGCGCTCAGGTCCGGGTGTCGAGGGCTTTGAGTGTCTGCTCCACCTTGCGTCTCGCCGCCCGGGTCGATTTGACGGCTTCTTTCAGACGCGCCGAGACCAGCGCCATGAACTCGGGCGTGTCCAGCTCGTCAACAGCGTCCGGGTCGTAGGCATCGATGGCCTGGCGCACGACTTCGGCTGCCGATTTGTCCTCTCGAGACGCGATCAGCTTGAGCTTCTCGATCTGTCTTTCGGATACGAGGTACTGCTTTCTTACCAGTTTCTCGTGGGTCGCGGTCGTCATGGACGATTCTCCCGTCGAGTTGAAGCGTCTATTTTACCTATACACATCCACATACACAACATTGAGTGCCTTCGCCAGCGGCACCCGGGTGGCCAACGAGCGCCGTCGGCGGAGTAACATTAACTGCATGCTTCCTCACCGACCTGGTGACGCCCATGGTCCGCGAACCCGACGAGCAGGCGCTGCTGGCACGTTTCTCCAGAAGGTACCAAAGCGCAACGTCTGGCCTCATGCGCAAGATCGAACGCCGCGTGCGTGGCAGCGACTACGGCGGCACCAGCTGGACGACCCGGCGTGAAGCGGATGGTATGGGTGAAATGCTCAAGCTCGCACCGGGCACGCGGCTGCTGGAGGTGGGGGCCGGTTCCGGCTGGCCCGGCCTGTACCTGGCGAAGGTAAGCGGCTGCGACGTCGCTTTGATCGACCTGCCGCTGCAGGGCCTGCGCATCGCGAAAGCGCGCGCGGCGCGCGATCAGCTTGCCGGGGCGTGCGGCGCCGCGGTGGCGGACGGATCGGCGTTACCGTTCCCCAGCGGCTGGTTCCATGCGGTCGTGCATTCCGATGTCCTCTGCTGTCTGCCACGGAAACTGGCAGTTCTGGCGTCCTGTCGCGACGTGATCTGCGCTGACGGGAGCATGGTCTTTTCGGTGATCCTCGTGACTCCGGGTCTCTCCGCCGGCGACTACCGCCAGGCGCTGGCCGGCGGACCCGCCTTCATAGCAGCCGACACAACCTACCCCCACATGCTGCAGCGGACGGGCTGGGAAATAACGGATCATGCCGACCTGACCGCGCAGTTCCTGACGTCGGTACGCGCACAGCTCGATGAAGAGGAAGCGCACGCGGAACAGCTGGCAAAGATTCTCGGTGCGGAGGAAACCAGCGAGTTGCTGAAGAGCAGGCGATCACGACTGGCTGCGCTCGAAGGCGGACTGATTCGCCGGGAGCTGTTTCAAGCCGTGCCAGTGGCATGAGGCTGAGTATCGATTGCCCACTTTGGTCGAACAAAAAAAGTCTAAGTTACTGATTCTGAAACGATTAGTTTTTCGGTAGAAAAGCAACCGGTTTCCGTCACATCTTTTCGGCCGGCATCTGTTTGGATGTGCTCACCGAGCAACGGCAGCCGGTCGATTTGCCAGCCCCGAAAACTCGGCGCATAGTTTTGAATGCAGTCACAGGAGGTTCATCATGAACACGAGCATGACGCGCGGTACCCTTACTCGTCCCGGCTTGACCACCCTGGTTCTGGTCTTTGCCGTGGGAGCGGCAGCGATCACCAGTCCGGTGCACGCCGGCAAGATAATCAATACCACGAACAGCGGCTACGCGATCGGAGGCTACGATCCGGTGGCCTATTTCACGATGGGCCGGGCGGTGCAGGGCTCCCGGGACATCGTCTACGAATGGCTGGGGGCGAAATGGCTTTTTGCCAATGCAGAGCACCGGAAGCTCTTCGTCGCCGATTCGTTCAAGTATCTCCCGCAGCACGGTGGCTACTGCTCGAGTGCGGCCAAATCAGGCAGTCAAGGCGAGATTGATCCTCGCGCCTGGCAGATCGTCGACGGCAAGCTGTACTTGTTCTATTCCAATAGAACCAAGCAACGGTTTAAAACGGACGATCCCGCCGTCGTTGAAGCAGATGCGCGTTGGGAAAAGGTAAAGGCGGGCCTGGAGTAGATATTGCGCGGGCTGATACACCTCGATCCTTTGGCGTGCAAGCGCTCATCGAAGGAAACCGAGAAAGGGAGGAATCGCTGATGACCGGTTTGAGACATTGTCTACCAGCCCTGTTCGCTGCGACCGTTTGGTTCGGCACCGTGGTTGCGTCGGAGTTCGGCACGCCCGAGCAAGCCAGGGCGTTGCTGGAGCGAGCGGTCGTTGCGCTCCAGAAGGATAGAACTGCCGCCCTTGACGCTTTCAGTAGAAAAGACAGTGGATTCCAGGACCGTGATCTGTATGTGTTTTGCGGCGGTCCCGACGGCAAGCTCTCGGCTCACCCGAAATACAAAGGCGCACCCATGCGGCGCTTCAAGGACTTCGCCGGGAACGCCTTCGGCGAGGAGATGTACGAGGTCGCGACTGAAGGCAAGTTCTCGCAGGTGAAGTATCTGGCAATGCGTCGCGGCGAATTGCATCCTCGCAGAAAAACGTCGCTGATAACGAAGGTCGACGATCAGATCTGCGGCGTCGGCTACTTCGAAGACGCGCCTGCGTCCAGCCGTAATCTTGCCATCAACGACTTCGAGGGCGTGTTCATCTATGGCTACGATCCCGTGGCCTACTTCACCATGGATAAGCCGGTGAAAGGCTCAGCGGAGTTCGCCCACGAATATCTGGGCGCGGACTGGCACTTCGTCAACGCCGAGCACAGGCGAATGTTCGCCGCCCAGCCCATCAAGTACATTCCCCAGCACGGCGGGTTCTGTTCATCGGGTGCGAGCGGCGCCACACGTATGAGTGCGGCCAATCCAAGAGCCTGGCGCATCATCGAGGGGAAGCTGTACCTGTTCGCGGGGACGCGTCTGGTGGACGGCTACAACCCGGATGCCCCCGAAGCTGTCGCCGCGAATGCCGACTGGCAGAAAAAACTCATGGACCTCGTAAGCCAGTAGCCTGGTCTGGTGACATACGCCCTCACTCCGGACCCTCTCCGAGCGGGACAGGGAAGGCAAAGCCCTTTCCCTTCGGGGGGTCGGGATGAGGGGCGCGAACAGCCGCTCGATACGGCACGTGGCTCTGCTCCCCGATTTGTAGTCCTCTCACGGCTCGATCGTGAAGTTGAAGATCCCTTGTGGACCAACCAACGCGTACTTGTTTTGTTGCGCGGGATTTCCCTCTGGGTTGCGGAATAAATAGTTACAGAGTTCCTGGCCACCGGCAAGCGCGGGAAAGCGAAGACACAATCTGTCACCTTCAACCCGGGCAGAGCCAGTCAGAAGTGAGTCGGAACCTCTGAATGCAACATTGCCTTCCTCGTCGATTTCCTGCGCAAATGATCCTAGAGCGTTTACGTCGTGGCCGATCCAGGACCGACCGAAGGCAATCGCCGCGATCTCCGCACCGCTCAGTCGATTTTCCGCACGTCCCTGGAAGCCGTACGGCCACTGAGGGATCCCTGCTTTCCGTAGCAGTTCGACTTGAAGCTCGAGATCGTCAGCGCGTTTGTATTGTGCGTACGCCACGCGCACGAAGGCGAGACTGGCAGAAGGATTGGACGCGACGATCTTTTCCACCATCGCCCTTGCTTCTGCAGCCCGCCCGAGTTGAGCATAGGTCATCGCAAGTATGCTGTAATACTGCACGCCCCCGTCCAGCGCCTTTTCCAGATGGTCTATTGCTTCGGGGTATTGGCGGTTCCAGAAAAGCACAAAACCCAGGACGCCGTGGAACAGCGGCGGAGGACTTGGTTCCAGGCGCAGTGCAGTTGTCATCACCGCTAACGCTTCGGCGTGCTCGCCCGCATAAGCGAGCACTGCGGCGAGCGCGGAAATGATATCGGGATCGTTTGGCTGAAGCGAAACCGCCTTTTGCGCCGACGTGATAGCCAGCTCGTGCTCACCTTCAATCAGTTGCAGTCGGGCAAGTACCGAGTACGCCTGCGCATTGTTCGGATCCAGTGTAAGCGCTTTGCTGGCCGCCGCGTAGGCGAGCTTGCGGGCGGCTGGCGCGGGTAGAATTACCATGCCCCATTGCAGTATCTCGCGCGCCGTGCGCGCAATGCCGGCATAGGCATCGGCGAATTCCGGATCCAGCTCGATCGCTTTCTGGTAGTAGGACAGTGCAAGTTGCTTGTTCTCACTACCCCATAAGTTCCCGATACGTTTTGCACGCTGGAAATAGTCGTAGGCTTCCAGGTTGCGCGTTGGTATGCGAGCGACGAGAGATTTTTCCGCATCGGTCAGCGTGACTTCGAGCGCTGCGGTGATCCTGTTGATCACCTGGTCTTGGAGTGAAAAGATATCTGCAGCCTCGCCGTCGTACCGCTCGGCCCACAGATGCCTGTCGGTGGCCGCGTCGATCAGCTGGGCATTGATGCGAACCTCGCCGCCCGCCCGGCGCACGCTTCCTTCCAGCACAAAACGCACCCCGAGTTCCTCGGCCACTTGCGATACGCGCACCGGTTTTCCCTTGTATGAAAAGCTGGTATGGCGTGCGATCACGAACAGACCGGATATCTTGGACAGATCCGTGATCAGGTCATCCGTCATGCCGTCGGCGAAATGGTCCTGTTCCGCGTCGCTGCTCATGTTGGTGAACGGCAATACAGCGATTGAGGGTTGATCCGGCAGCGGGAAGACCATGCGGGTGACTGGCGCAGGCTCGTCCTGCGTCGACCATGGCTGCAGCCATACGAGCAGGCCACCGCCGATCAAGACCAGCAGCGCCGCTATTACCAGCGCCGTCGGTTCTCGCGGTACGTTGATAGGTCGCTTCGGTCGTGAGCGGGCATCCGGCAGGACACGGTAGGCCCGCACCGGTGCGGCGATGTTCTTGACCGACTGCTCGCCGAGGAACTCGAAGCCGAGTGACAGCTTGCTGCCGATGGCGCCGCGCACGGCCTCGGAAATACAAATTCCCCCCGGGTCGGCCAGGCTCTCCAGCCTGGCCGCGACATTGACTCCCTCACCGAAGATATCGTCGCGGTCGACGATCACATCACCCAGGTTGATGCCGATGCGAAACTGCAGTTTGCGCTCGGCGGGCTGGTGCGCGTTTCTCGCGGCGAGGTCGCGCTGCACGTCTACCGAGCAGGTGACCGCCTCGACCACGGTGCTGAACTCCGCCAGCACTGCATCGCCTGCGTAGTGCACGACCTTGCCGTTGTGGTGAGCGATCGCATTGGTGATGGAGTCGAGATGCCCGCTCAGAACGTGATGAGTCCCTTCCTCGTCGGCTTCTGTGAGCCGGCTGTACTCGGCAACATCGGCGTACAGGATCGCCGCGAGCTTGCGTTCCAGTGGCTGTGCTGAGCGCCCGGTCTCGCCCTCAGGCGATATACGAGTGATCACCGCGATCAACTGGTAGCCGACCTTGGGAATGGTCTGTATGACGACGGGTTTTTTTGGATCGTCTCCAAAAGCCTTGCGCAGTCTGGCGATGACATTGCTGAGGGCGTCGTATCCCACCACGCCGCCCGGCCAGATCCTGTCTTCCAGATCCTGACGCTTGACCACGACACCAGGCTCCTCGGCCAGACAAGCGAGCACCGCCATAGTGCGGGGTTCCAACCTGACAGACTGCTCGCCCTTCGTGATCAGATTCCGCGAGATATAGACGTCCCAACCTGCAATGCGCAGGCTGTGGTTTGGCGACGTTGGCGCAGGGTCTTTTTCGTTCAAGCCCGTATTCCTCGACGTTTGTTTCGCCGAGTGTGGGGTCCGCTGCTGTTGTGCGATTAAGTCATTGCACAGCATAGCACGGAG